>CALLCZ010000063.1 GCA_937998645.1 uncultured Gammaproteobacteria bacterium | reverse complement strand
CTGTTTTATTCAATAAACATCGCGTCGCCATAGCTGAAAAAGCGGTATTCCTGTGCAACAGCGTGTTGATAGGCACGCATTGTAGTTTCATAACCGGCGAATGCACAGACCAGCATTAGCAGGGTGGATTCCGGCAGATGGAAATTGGTCAGCAGCGCATCGACACTTTTGAACGTGTAGCCCGGATAAATGAAGATGTCAGTTTCGCCGCTATAGGGTTTCAGTTCACCATCAGCCGCAGCAGTTTCAAGGCTGCGCACGGCTGTCGTACCAACCGCAATAATTCTCCCCCCCTGCTCTCGTGCCTGTTTGCATAGCGCAACTGTTGCTGCGGGCACCTCGAGGTATTCTGAATGCATAGCATGCTCCTGAATACGTTCAGAGCGCACCGGCTGAAAGGTTCCTGCACCTACGTGAAGTGTCACATATGCGCTTTTAACGCCTTTACCTTCAATGGCGTTCAGGATGTCCTCATCGAAATGCAGGCCGGCTGTAGGCGCGGCTACGGCGCCGGGTTGCCGGGCGTAAACGGTCTGGTAGCGGTCGAGGTCCTGTGCTTCATCTGAACGTTCAATGTAGGGTGGTAACGGCATATGGCCATGTGTTTCAAGAATGTCTGTGATTCTTATATCCGCGTCAGTAGACAGAACGAACAGATTGTCATGACGGTCTTCGATCCTGAAGCGTATATTCTCGTGGGCACCAGCAAGGTCCAGGATAATTTCAGAGCCGATCCCGGGTGTTTTACTGGCGCGTACATGTGCAATTGCGCTGTGCTCTGAGCTAATGCGTTCGATCAGTATCTCAACTTTGCCGCCTGTAGGTTTGTGGCCAAACAGCCTGGCAGGAATAACGCGCGTATTATTGAATACAAGCAGGTCTTTGGATTCAAGCAGATCGGGAAAATCCATAAACTGGCGGTCTTCAAATGAGGAATGCTTTTTATCGATATGAAGCAATCGGCTATCCGTACGCTGCTTTGCCGGGTACTGGGCAATCAATCGTTCAGGCAGGTCATAAAAGAAGTCGCGCGTTTTCATCGCGCGAATATTACAGGTACTGGGTTCTGGGTACTAGGTACTAGTACTTACTCTCTCGCAGAGGCGCAGGGAGCGCAGAGAGTATTAGATTGTTATTGATAAAAATCACTGAAAACCTTTGCGTGCTTGGCGCCTTGGCGAGAGTTAATTGTTTTGTCTCTCGCAGAGGCGCAGGGATCGCAGAGAACTTCTATGTTTAATTTGTTTTACACGGAACATCTTTGCGGGTTTTGCATCCTGGCGAGAGTTTATTTGTTTTTTTCTCTCGCAGAGGCGCTGAGTACGCAGAGTGTGTAATATATTTCCCACCCAAAAACACCTCTGCGCTCCCTGCGCCTCTGCGAGATTATGTTTTTTATTTCTCTCGTAAAGGCGCTAAGGTCGCCATGAACTTCTATGTTTGATTTGTTCCTACCCAAAACACCTTTGCGGGCTTTGCGCCTTGGCGAGAGATAATGAATAAACAATTTTTATTCTCGCAAAGGCGCCAAGGACGCCAGGAAAATCAAAAGCTATAATTTTTTAACTCAAAAATCCTCTGCGTGCTCTGCGCCTCTGCGAGAGTCTAATACCTGGCAGGATGGTTAGTCAGTCTGGTACGGGGCTAGTCTTCACCGCTGATGCGGCCTACTGCGCAGCTGACGAAGGATTTGGCTTTGGCACTTGCTGCGGCGATACCTTCTGCAGTACCGGTTTCCGGGTAGCCCAGCTTGAGCAGTTTGCCGGTTACAGCTTCGCGGGTATCTTCGCTAGCTTCTACGCTGACGATCCCTTCGCCGATATCGACATCGATTTTATCTACGCCTTCCATTGCTTCGAGTTTGGAACGGATGGTTGAAGCGCAGCCACCGCATTTGATGTTTTCAACGTTGATCTGGTAGGTCATGGTCTTCACCTCTTTGTCCGCTTTCGTGCAATATGTGATTCAGCCCTGTTTCAGGCCGCACTCCAGGTTGCCCGGTACAGCTTCGGTTATTTTCTTCGGCGGATCAAGATCCAGAGAGTTCATTAAATTCACAAATTCCTGCTTTGGTCGATTATTGCCAAGCCGTGGATTGTGGGATTTTTCCTCACCGATGGTCGAACAGCAGAAGCCGCGGTAATCATGTCCCGGGTAGACAATGGTGGTGTCAGGCAGGCTGAACAGTTTGTGATGAATCGAGTCATACAGCGTGGCGGCGTCACCCGCCTGAAAATCTGTACGACCGCAACCGCGTATCAACAAGGCATCGCCGGTAAACACCACTCCATCGATGCTGTAACTGATGCAGGTATCGGTGTGGCCCGGTGTTTCCAGAATATGGATTTGCTGGTTTCCGAGTGCGATTGAATCACCATCCACGACCAGAATGTCAGCACAGTCAGATCCGCTGTTGCGGTGTACCACGGCCTTGCTGCCCAGTTTCTCGCGAATTTTCCCCGATGCGGTGATATGGTCTGCATGGATATGGGTTTCCAGGGTGTATTTGAGATCAAGCCCCAGTTCGCTGATGATCTGCAGATCACGATCTATCTGTGTGTCGACAGAATCGATCAATGCCGCTTCGCGAGTTTTTGCGTCCCACACCAGGTAGGTGTAGGTGCTGGTTTCTGCATCAAATAACTGGCGTGATTCCATGCTAAAGGCAACTCTGATCAATTATCATAAATACTGGCGCAGCCCAAAAGCCCGCAGAGCTTTATGAGAATGAATCAGAATTGCCTTAACAATGTGCAAGCTGGCTGATTCCACCGAGGTTATAAACATAATTGAAGCCCAGTGACTCGAGGAACTGCTTGACGGCACGGGCACGCATACCTGAAACGCAGTACAGCATCACGGGTTTGGATTTGTCGATTGTATTCGTGTTATGAGGAATGGTTTCCAGAGGGATATTCACGGCGTTTTTCAATGCGCCCTGACTGTATTCGAGATGGGAGCGGACATCGATTAGCTGGCCGCCATTTTCAACGAGTTCGCGAAGTTCATCGCATTTGAGTTCAAAAGTCATATTCTAACCTCGTTAATACTCCAAAAAGAATATAAGGATTCTATTATATACATTGATGTATGTCAATTTTTTCGGTGAAAATTATTGAATAATTAACATGAGATACTGCATTTATATGTATGATTTAAATATTAATATATGGATTTCAATATTTTGTTAATATGTCAGACAGGTGTCTTAGTAATGGCTTCCGGGTGCGCTTCATGAGTGACATTAAGGCGCCTGGTTTTCACGCTGATGAACGATCAGAACGCTATGGACAGGCCTGCAAGTGCCTCAAATTGCATGAACAGACTGCCCGTGAACTTGGCAACGCAGCCGCCACTGCACAGGATGGTGCCGCCGCTACTGACTACCGTTCCGTAGCCGCGCGCTTCCAGGCGCAGTCCCACGTTCTGGGTCAACGGGAATTTGAGTCCCCCGCCGACGGACAGCGAGAATTTTGTTTCTGAGGAAAAGGCGTCATTTGCAGGTGAGATATGTGTTGCGCCAAGGCCACCCGATACGAAGGGGTGCAGTTTATCGTAATCATAAAAAATGGTTCCGCCCAGGTGATAATAATCAATTCTGAGGGATTCGGTAACAGTCGCTGATTGAAGTTCAGTGTTTTGCCTGGAGAACAGGAAATCATAGTTGGTATCCAGGTTCTTTTTCATCGACAAAATTATGCCGAAGCTGTCTGTTTCTTTCAGGTCAATCGTTTCGCCCGTTTCTACATCTTCAAGTGAACTGCTGGTGCGCCAGCCAATATATGGCGTAATCTCATAGTCCTGTGCATATGCGGGCGTTAGTTGTGTGACAAGAATGGTGGCAGCCAGTAGGTAATGACGCGACATGTGATTTCATTGCGGAGAATTAATATTGAAACGAAGCATAGCATATCGCAGGTAAATACTGTCTTCTGATAATGCTGATTAGTTCAGCCGTGAAGCTGCCAGGGTCTTACGGATCTGGCTGGTAAAAAATGCTAAAGATATGCTCTCGCAGAGAATACACAGGTACAAGGGACGAGTGACGAGGGACAAGGAAAAATAAAGACGATATCCGCCCCTTCTCCCTCTGGGAGAGGGCTGAGGTGAGGGAGCACTAAAACTTCGCTTGAATGAAATGTAACGCGAACAACTCATGACATGCCTCGGATGCTGCGATGCTGCATCCGGGCTGCAGACAACACAATTTTCTCTGCGTTCTCTGCGCCTCTGCGAGATGGATTTCTTAAGCACTCACGCTTTCGGGTTCTTTCTCTTCTGTGTCAGTATCAGTATCGGATTCTGCAGCTTTAAGCATTTCCTCGATTACAGAGGCTTCCTTGGGGAATTCTTCAGCCAGTTCCTTAACGTCTTCATTTTCGCCAATCAGTATTCTTACGGTCATGTCGCTCACCTATAAACAATAAAACACCTTAAATATAAGTGATTAATAATATACTAACGTGGTGGGAATTCAAATGATTCAGGTTAAGTATTTGCGAGTTTTATATGCCAGTTTGACAGGAAGCTTGACAGAGATATGTTCTCTCGCAGAGACGCGGGGAATACACAGGTACAAGAATACACAGGTACAAGGGACGAGTAACGAGGGACAAGGAAAAATAAAGACGATATCCGCCAGGGTTGGCTATATAGATAAGGCTACAGATATTTTCTCTCGCAGAGAATAATTACAGGTACAAGGGGCGGGTAACGAGGGGCAAGGACAAACAAAGACGATATTCACCCTTCTCCCTCTGGGAGAGGGCTGAGGTGAGGGAGCACTAAGACTTCGCTTGAATGAAATGTAACGCGAACAACTCATGACATGCTATTGATATTACGATGCTGCACCGAGCGACAAACAATAATTTTTTCTCTGCGTTCTCTGCGCCTCTGCGAGAAAACAAGAGCTTTTCTGAACTACTCGAAATAAAAAGAGGGTACAAGGAAAATTTATTCTATTATGATTTTTTCCTTGTACCCTCGCTCCTCGCCCCTCTCTTTCCTTCTGTTATGCGGCCAGTTTATGGATTACGGTCCCCAGGGCATGTTCAAATGTTGAGTGGTCTGCAATGAATTTCGATTGTTCATTTTTCAGCTCACGCGCAAAATCGCCGGCATCTTTTTCTATGACCTTGACACCATGACAATCAACAAAGATCAGTTTGGCGACTTCTGTAAGTACTATAGAGAGTTTCAGGCGGCGTACCGGTTTGTCATCACCATTGAATATCTGGAACCAGGCGCCAGGATGAAGGTCGCTTGGTAGTTTCGAGATCTTTTCCCGGGCGATTCGTGCCTGTTCCTCTATTCTGGCAATTTCTTCATCATGTTCGTTTTCAGCCAGTTCTTCATTTGCCGCGTCGATATTTTCTTCTTCTACATAAGGAACTGCCGTGGAAGTCTGTTCAGGTGCTTGAGTTTCAGGTTCTTCCACGAGTTTATATCCATAATCATCCAGCATTTTCATAAACGTCTGTTTCAGGGCTGATATCTGGGCATCGATTTCTTCCCGGTCCTGCTGTGTTTCATATAATTCATCATTCACAGCTTCTATAAGTGGCTCATGATTATCATTGAGTAGCTGCCATTGAGACTTGTTGTTGATTGGCTGCAGACATTTCATTAAAAGCTTGAGTAACGTCAGCGATAAAAGCCATTCGCTGCTTTCCTTTCCATGATTAACGTAGCGATTGCACATCATGGTCGGCCAGTGTTTCAGCACAAGAGGTTGAACACTCTTTGGTACTTTCTTATTCGATGTCACATGCCGCATCTCGGTCAAAACAACATCTCTCGCATGACTTTTGATGATCTCAAACTGCTCGATCCTTTCGTTCTCGGCGGCAACTTCTTCTTCAATGGCGATCAGTTCCTGCAGCTCATCGACAGCGTGTTCGAAGCTGGCGATATCTACATCGTATTCGCGCAAAATGCTATTTACGATTTGTTCCAGTTTGATGAAAACATGGTCTTCTTCTTCAGTAACACCCTTGCCTGCTTTTGATACAAGATCAAGCGTGCTGCGAGCGGGGTGATCTTCCTGTGTGAACAGTTTTTCATCCAGCATCGCAGCTTTAATCACAGGAATTTGCAACAGCATTAGCAAATTCTTGATGACTTTTGAAATGCTCTCGTCATTAGTGATCGCAGTAAACATCATGCCTACAAAATCAATACTTCTTTGATCTAGCAGGTGTACTTTCCTGGTGATAGCGCCGCCATTGCTGCTCCCCATATCGGCCATGATCGCGCGTTTGATGTGCTCTGTATCGAGTTTTTCAACATTGGCCCTGGTTTTGACTTTGGTCAGTTTGTTCTGCAGTTTCGACAGCGCATTCATCAGGTCATTGCGCGAATAACAGTTATGATTATCCTTGTCAGACGGTATGGTCGAGAATGATTCTGGAATACCTTCGCCTTTTGCGCTTGTAAAGCCATTCATGAACTGGCTGATAAAATAACCTATCTCATCTTGAGAACGCGGTGTGAAGTTGCTCGATTTGTTTTTCTGCGGATCATAATATCTGGCTTCGCGAACTTGAAATTCTTTTTCGCTTTTTGAATTTTTATCAGCACTTACAGCAGAATCCAGGTTTTTTGCTGTATAAACAATTTCAGGCATTATGCCTGCGTCGATAAACAACTGGTTTAGTGACCTGTACATGTCACCCATTCGAGAACTCACTTCCATGTCAAACAGTCTGAACAGCAGTAATTTGTAATCGAGTGTTATATCTATTTGCTTGAGTGCGGTTTGAAAAGCTTCACAGATGTGCCGGGGGTCAATCGAACGTTTAGACAACTTTTTGTTTGACGACATTTCAAGATATTCAAAACGGGCCTCCAGGTTGTCGACTTCCTGCCCATAGTTGTTCATCGCGTTGGAATACATGCTTGTAATTGCAACCATTTCTTCCATTTCGTCCTCATCAACCAGTGCCAGTTCATCATCCTGCGATTGTTCATTGCTGTTGATTTTGTTGTTGATTGCAATGAAGAAGGCTTTATCGATATTGCTGCGTTCGGAACGAAGTATATGAACCAAATTCAGGTATTTGCACTTCATTTCTTCGGATTCGGCATTTTCAGCTAGCATGCTCAAACTGCTGTCAGCAGTATTGAGCATATCGGAAACTCTTTGAAGCAGCTGTACGTTCAGGCGATTGAAAACATTGTGGATCAATGCATCAATAAGCTCGACCTTTTTCTTGGCGGGTTTGTTTTTAGAAAGATCGCCTGTTTTCAGTGTATGAATCTGCGCACTCATTCAGCGTCTCCATTTAAAAGAAGCCAGTTAATAATCACGCGCTGGTTAAAATATGAACAGGACGTGGTAACCGGAATTTAAGTTACCACGCCTGTAAGCGCATATTTAGAGCAAATCTCAGTGATTTACCGGGTGTTTTAGATCATTTGATGAGCTGAAATCGCGGGCTATTAGATTTCAGTTGTTTTTAAGACATTTGAGAAACAGATTTAAGTTATTGAAATAATTTATAATATAAAATTTTTCCACCTGCTTAAAGTCCATTTACATTCGAGGCATGTTCAAATATAGGGCGAAGTGTTAAGGAAATCAACACAAATGACAACTTTTCCGACAAGCGGTGTAAGTAAAATCGAATGGGTGTCGGTTATCAAGAATCGATGTCGGGATATCATAATCGTTAATATCCACATTTGAATAAGGTTCTTCACCGCAGAGGCGCGGAGACGCAGAGGTACATCATGTTTTGAAAGAAAAATCTTGTTGTCATTTCGACCATAGGGAGAGATCTCCTGTAGCCATGGAGATCTCTCATTCGTTCGAGATGACAGCTTATTTAAATGCTCT
>CALLCZ010000062.1 GCA_937998645.1 uncultured Gammaproteobacteria bacterium | reverse complement strand
GACGGCAGCAAATATACAGCTATCGTTGTTTCGCCTGAATTTGACGGCAAAACCATGATTGCCGAACAGAAAATGGTTTATGCCACAGTTAACGAACATATTCAAAGTGGCGCTATCCACGCGCTCACCATCAAGGCGTATACCCCGGAAGAATGGGCCGCGGAAAATTCGTAGCCAGATACAGTTTATAGTTCTGGTCAGGCCTTGTAGCGCTTTGCATAATCGCTGCTGCGCACGCAGGGTTCAATAATCTTCAGCATTTCAGGAAAAACTTTCGGGCTGGCAGCAATAATATCACCGCTTTCCAGGTAGCCATCCTGGCCGTAAAAGTCAGCCACAATTCCGCCGGCCTCGCGCACGATCAGTGCACCGGCAGCGATATCCCATGCATTGAGGTTGAACTCCCAGAATCCGTCGGTGCGTCCCGCTGCGAGCCATGCCAGGTCCAGCGCGGCAGAACCGGGTCGGCGAATACCTGCAGTCGGCGCCATCAATGCCTTCATGGTTGCAACATAGGTATCGAGGTAACTTTGATCGGTATACGGGAAGCCGGTGCTGAGCAGCGCGCCCTTCAATCCCTTGTGCCCACTGACACGTATGCGTTTTTCGTTCAATTGTGCGCCGTCTCCGCGGGCGGCGGTAAACAGTTCCTGGCTGACCGGGTCGTAAATGACGGCAGCTTCCAGCCGCGCCTTGTGTTTCAGAGCGATTGAAACCGAGAATTGCGGAAAACCATGAAGGTAGTTTGTGGTGCCATCGAGCGGGTCGATGATCCATTGATATTCGGCTTTTTCATCCCGGCGACCACTTTCTTCTGCATAAATGCCATGATCCGGGTAGGCCTGCTTCAATACCTCGATAATTGCAACTTCTGCCTGATGATCGACTTCTGATACAAAATCATTACTGCTTTTTGTGGTGATCGTGAGCCGGTCGATCCGGTCCATGTTGCGCACAATTATATTTCCAGCCGCACGCGCAGCGCGCACGGCGATATTAACCATTGGATGCATGACAGTTTTTCAAAGAGCGGTGTAAATCAGAGGCGAAGCATAGCAGATTGGCGTGTTGATTTCATCAGCACGACCAGGTGATTCCAGGCATTGGCAGTAGATCAGGATGTAATATAGGCTGGTTGAAGTAGAGTAAATGCAACAACTTGCTTGAATGGCTTATTGAGAAACCAGGCTTTGAGTCCTGAATCATCACGGCATAACCATCTTTGCCGGATTTGCCATAGAATTCATTCCCTCTATGAAATATACGGGCTAACCATGTTTGAAAATTCAAGAATTGTTCTGGTCAATACATCTCATCCCGGCAATATCGGTGCTGCCGCACGGGCGATGAAGAACATGGGGCTGTCGCGCCTGTACCTGGTGGCGCCGAAAGAATTCCCTGTCTATGAGGCCTACAGCCGCGCAGTCGGTGCTGATGATGTTCTAGCCAATGCGGTTGTCACTGAAACCCTGGCGGAAGCCTTGAGCGGGTGCGTCTGGGTTGCCGGAACAAGCGCACGGGAACGAATGGTGCAGTGGCCGACGTACGAGCCGCGTGAATGTGCCGCTATATGCCGTGATAAATCGTTACAGGGTGATGTCGCGATCGTGTTCGGGCGTGAGCGTACCGGCCTGACCAATGAAGAACTGGAAATGTGCAATGGCCTGGTGCACATACCCACCAATGCGGAATACAGCTCGCTCAATGTTGCAGCGGCGGTGCAGGTCCTGTGTTACGAGGTTCGTATGGCTTTTTTGTCGAATCCGGATGTTGCCGTTGAGAAATCCAGAACACAGAAAGAGGATATGCCTGCAACCACGGACCAGCTCGAAGGTATGTACCAGCACATGTACCAGATGATGCAAGATATACAATTTTTTAGCGGCAGTAATCCGGAAGTAATCATGCGGCGACTGAAAAGCCTGTTCAACCGCGCACAGACCACCAAACGCGAAGTGGCAATCTTGCGCGGTATTTTTTCTGCGGCGCAGAGGAAAAAGTCAGTGCGGTCGCGTTAAGGATAAAAACGCATTGTCCTAGTTGAAATCCGTGTGATTGATATGGATGTCATGCGGGAACGGTTTGCCGGTTCCTGTTTCCAGGTAGTCTTTCAGGCTCAACATGAACACTGCCCATTTTGTGCTGCAGTGTGCAAGAAACGGGGTTTCCGCTTTCCAGTCGGTATGGTGAAAGTTGACCATGACCTGGTCTTCTATTTCTTCCAGCTCAAAACAGATGCGCGTATCCAGCCATTCACCGGCATCACCACCCACTGTCCACTCGATGTATTTATCCGGCGTATTGCCAGTGACAGTTGCATGAACGCGGTGTTCGCCAAATGAGAACACGAGTTTTCCGCCCGATTCAGCATCGCCGCTGGTATCTGTCCACCAGCCCGTAACACCCTCGGTGGTTGCAATCGCTTTATAGACATCGTTTAGTGATGCCTTGATTCCTACTTGATGATAGATCGTTGCCATTTCTAGTCTTCTCTGGTTTGCCCACCTGCCAGGTAACTCAATGCAAGCACCAGCCATGCTGCCAGGAAACAGATGCCGCCAATGGGCGTAATCATCCCCAGCCATTTAATACCGGTTGTGCTCAGTATATACAGGCTGCCTGAGAAAATGATGATTCCCGCCAGCATGGTCCAGGCTGAAATCGAGTGACAATGGCGAGGTGATATCTTGTGTAATATCCCGATCAATATTAATCCAAGGGAATGAAAAAACTGGTAATCAACAGCCGTGTGATAAACCGCCAGCATGTCCGTATCAAGCACCTGTTTCAGCGCATGTGCGCCAAATGCGCCGGCCGCAACAGAAATGAAAGCGCTTAATGCGCCAAG
>CALLCZ010000061.1 GCA_937998645.1 uncultured Gammaproteobacteria bacterium | reverse complement strand
CCATTGCTTAATCTTGCCCGCAAGTATCATCTGCCGAAACCGCCAGTACCGCAGAGTAATACATCTAATATAAAGCTATACCCTGCTGGAAGTGTTGCCATATCATTAAAGGCGAGAAAGACGTACTTGTCATGATTGCTGAAAGCGGTGAGGCCTGGAAACAGTTGCTTGCTCATTTACTTGAATCGACAGTCGCGAGCTTCGATTTCTATCAAGATCTGATGACAGGAAAAACCGCGTAAATCGGGGTTGAAAATGTCATGGATAAAAGATTTGAAATCAGATCTGCCATAGTCAGGCTGATGCAATTGCTTGCTGCGGTTATAGCGATTTATATGATAGCGACAACAGGGGTTAAAGCGGAGACTCGAATAGGCGCTGGTACAGGCTGGCTGTACGGTCAGCCGGATATACTATTTACCTACCGTCCCGAGATGAATCGTTTTGCTTTTGGTTTCAGGATCGCCTATGACGAATCGGAAACCAGCCAGTATGGTGCATATGAATCAACGGACTCGAACACCTATATCGGACCTTTTGTCAGCTATTTCTTCACGCCGGAGAGCCCGGGATCGTTTTATGCATTAGCCGGACTGTATCAGTGGACACTCGAACTCGAGACGCCGGAACTTGATGAGTCTGACTCGGCTTCGTCAACAGCGCTCTATATCGGCGGCGGCTATACCTACAAGTTCAAAGGAAAGATTTTTGTTGACGTGGGACTGGCTTTCAACACGGGTGACCAGCTTTTCGTTGAGACCAGTGCAAGCTCTGTCGAAACGACCGGTGGTGAAGCAAGGCTGGTTTTAGGCATATACACGAACAAGTAGCGATAGCCGGGGTTGTTCTTTTCGTATACGCTGACTGATTTATCTTTTCTGTAAACTTTACTGACACGCTGCCGACCTGCAGTGCGGTATCAGTAGCAGGCTCTCAGACCCCGATTTTGTTTAAATTCGCCTGATTGGCGGTTTGCGGCCATTAGGGGGCGTTCATAACCAGTATTCGACCGTTTATCAGACCTTACATAATATCAATCAGTTACACACTAAAATTTGCTTTGGATATTTGATTTTCTACTTTCATTAATTTTCCGCTACTTTTAGTGGTAAGGATGTGTCGTCACCATGAACAATAAAATCAAGGTATTGGTCATTGATGATTCAGCAACCACGCGAGCATTGATTCGGAAATACCTTGGCGAAAGTTATGAATGTTCCGAGGCTGGCAACGGTGAGGAAGGCTGGGAAACATTATCAAAAGACGCTTCAATCTCGCTTGTCTTTGCAGATATGCACATGCCTGTCCTCAATGGCATGCTGTTACTCAAGCGCATACGCGAATCAGATATTGAACGTATCGCTAATATTCCTGTAATTATCATCACTGGTCGTGAAGATTCCAGTGTAGCAAAGCGTGCGTCTTACAACATCGGTGCAACAGACTTCCTCAGCAAGCCATTTGTAAGATCAGACATTATCTGTTGTGCAGGCTCCTATACCTGGCAGGATAACGAGAACACGCCCATTGAAAGTGATGTCGCGCAAGATGTACTGACTGGATTGCGTTATAACCCTGTACTTTCAGAGTTCGGTAACAAGGCTATCTTTTTTGCTGAGCGTCATGAAATGCATGTCTCAGTTATGTACATCCAGGTAGCCAATATTGAACTATTGGTTGAAAAGCACGGTGTAGAACTGATGGAAAATGCAGCTGATAAAATCAATGCATACATTAATGAGTCTTTACGCAAGGAGGAAGTTGCAACTCCTGTCGGGGTAGGAAAATATGCGGTCGTGCTTCAGGCTACCAGTGCATTTAAGGCAAATATTCTGGCCTCGCGCCTGCAACAGGCTATTCGTGAACTCTCGTTTGAGTTATCGGGCCAAGCCATACAAATCGATCTGGCCATCGGTATCACATCAACCGAATCACCAGATGAGGCAGTTAAATTCCTGACTTTTGGTGAATATTGCATTCAGGCCAGACATGCATTGAATTTGTCGCTTGAGCACAAAAACTACCGCGTTGTCAGATTCGATGAAACATATGAAAAAGTTGTTAAAGGTGCATCGTCTGACCCTACAGGCACCAGGTTGAATATCGGTTAGAGAGATAATCCGGCCGTCCACTTTGTATGTGGACTCCTTCTGTTAAACAACTTCACTATTAGAGTTTGACAGTTCAAGTGATCAATGCAACGCATGCGTTAAATCTTTCTGCCGGTTTTCAAAGTTTAAAGTTATTCCTGGTCGTTCGTTGAGCCGTCTCGCCACGGCACTCAGTTTGGCCTGTGACACATCCGACAGATACATTCCTTTTTGGTCAGCACTGCCTTGGCAGGTATTCCTTATTTAAATTCCCACTTGAAACCCAGCGAGAAGGTGGAAAATTCAGGATTGGGTGAATCAATGGCTTCCCAGTCAGCCGTTCCCTTGAACTTCCTGGTGAATGCATATGAAATACCAAGACCGTACAAGGCGTCGAAACCGTCAGTACCGGCTGTTGTAGCGTCTCTTGTAATATCCGCATCCCAGCTTGCACCACCGGCTTTGATAAAGACCTCTACGCTCTTTGATAGTGGCACGAATGCAACACCGTATATACCCAGCGCCTTCATATCAACCGAGCCGCTGACCGCATCTGTTCCCGTACCGACCTGGCCGACACTGAGTTGCGCAAGACTGAACCAGGCGCCTTCCAGTGACACGTACTTATTAAACCGGTAACCACCATAGAACTTGCTAAGACCCGTCGTGTCATCAATCGTGCCACCACCTATTGAAGTCAAATCAGCCTTTACCGAAGTATTACCGAAACTGAAGCCTAAATAACCGTTTGCGGAAGCAGTAAAACTGCACATCAGTAAAATCGGAAGTGATAAATATCTGAATTTCATTTTGATTTCCTGATTAGTATTTCGTCATTTAACCACAGTGTAGGCAATGGTTCACGGGTTGCCTGTTACTTCATTCAGGCTATGCAAGTATTGCTGCTATATTTTAGATACATAATTTACCGCAGAGACGCGGAGGCGCAGAGAATTAAACAGGTTTATGTGTAGGAGCGACTTGAGTCGCGAATTCTGAACATTCGCGGCTAAAGCCGCTCCTACAAACAACAAAAAATCCTCTGCGTCTCTGCGGTTAAAAATATGTATAATAATTATTCATTCCATAACCATGCCGCGCCACGAACACCACTCGAGTCACCATATTCAGGTGGCACCAGTTTTGTGCCCACATGATCAGAAAACACGTACCGCCCCCACAGCTTCGGCACATTGTCATAAAGCCTGCCGATGTTGCCCATGCCGCCGCCGAGCACGATCACATCCGGGTCCAGAATATTAATGACATGCGCAAGACTTCTTGCCATGCGGTCTTCATACCGCTGCAGGCATAATTCGGCAGCTTCGTCACCTTCGCCTGCAAGTACAACAATCTGCCTGGCATCCAGCGTCCGGCCCTGCAGACCAGGGTAATCGCGACTCATACCCGGCCCCGAAAGCCAGGTTTCGATACAACCATGTTTACCGCAATAACATGCTGGCCCAGGCCGTTCATTGTCCTGCGGCCATGGCAGCGGATTATGACCCCATTCACCTGCAATCGAATTCGGCCCGCCAAGCACATGCCCTCTTACAACCACACCAGCGCCTGTTCCGGTACCCACGATAACACCAAAGACAACATCTTCGCCTGCAGCAGCTCCGTCGGTTGCCTCCGATAGCGCGAAGCAGTTGGCATCATTGGCGATCCTGATATCCCGGTTTAGAACACGGCTCAGATCTTCGTAGACAGGTTTTGCATTCATACAAACGGAATTTGAATTCTTCAACAACCCTGTTGCAGGAGAAATAGCGCCCGGGGTACAGATGCCTACACTGCCCTTCTCATTCAAAGTCGTTTCAATAAGGTTAACCAGTTCGCTGATGGTTTGCAGCGTTGCCGGGTAATCGCCAGCCGGTGTGACTACGCGTTGACGAAAAAGCTCATCACCGTCGTCCGATAAAGCTATGCCTTCAATTTTAGTACCGCCAAGGTCAATGCCAATAAGCATAAAAAATATTAGTCCGCAAATGAACGCTAATAAACGCGAATATTAATAAAGTTTTAATCACAAAGCTGATTGATTATCATGAACACCGCGGTTTCTGCATGCATGAATTGCACATAATTTGCGTGCATTCGCGTGGGGCCGTGTAGCGGTAAGCGGACCCTATTTTATCTGCCTGACTGCCAGTAGACTTCTTTTTTACCGGCATCCCTCGTCAGTACCCGTGCCAGCACGAACAGCAAATCGGAAAGCCTGTTGATGTATGCAAGCATTTCGGAACCTGTATTTTGCTCATTATGAAGCGTCACCAGGCTCCTTTCCGCACGCCGGCACACTGCTCGCACGACATGGCATAGAGATGCAGCTTCACCGCCACCCGGGAGAATAAATTCTTTTAACGGCGGCAGGTCTGCGTTGTAGTGATCAAGCTGCTGTTCAAGGTATTCAACATTTTCAGCCGTTATAATCGCCTGAGACAGGCTAATCTCTGCACCCATGTTGAACAAATCGTGCTGGATTTTAAGTATCAGTTCATTAAGAGCATGATCATCTACTTTTGCAGCAAGCAGTCCGACGAAGCTGTTGAGCTCATCGATATCACCCTGCGCATGTATCAGACAGTCATCCTTACTTACACGGCCACCATCGGCTTTTCCGGTATCACCGGCATCGCCTGTACGGGTATAAATTTTAGTAAGCCGGTTTCCCATGATTTACAGCACGTTGAAAACGACATCGACCTGGAAAGCTTCAGGCTGCTGCAGGTACTCTTTGGCAAACAGAAAAGGCTCGATGCTTTCAACCGCTTTAATCGCGGCATTGTCCAGGCTGCGGGTCCGGCTTGAATTCACCAGCTGCGCCTCATCGATCGAACCATCCGGATACAGCACGAACTCGACCCTTGCCACACCTTCACGCCTTTGCCTTCTCGCCATATACGGGTATTGTTTGTGCTCGGAGATTTTTGAGTGCAACAGCTCGATAATCGAGTTGTTATTCATCGCAGCGTTAGTAGAACGGGATACCGTCTTCTCCCCTGCATCGTTATCGATACTATCCTGTTCTGATGCAGGCGCTTTAGCCTGCTGCTTCAGCGCAGATTCCTGCCTGGCTTCGATGCTTTCATCTGACATATTCTTATCATCTCTTTCCTGCCGTTGAGCCGGTCTTGTTTGTTGAGACATCGATGCGACCCTGTTTGCGGCCTGCTCGGTTTCTACCTGTTGGGAGATGTAGCTCGAGCTCACCAGTTCTATTTCAATACCCTTGCCTGTTGCCTGCATCACATCCTGTGTCTGCAGTACGGCAATCACTAATGAAGCATGCAGCAACAGCGAGAACGCTGTACTGACAGAAATTGGTCTTAACCCGGTATCCATAGCGTTATAGGTTATCTGAATTGCCAGGCCGCTGTCAGCATGAAATTAATCTCGGGTGATGTAAAGAAAGCTTCTGTTGCGGCAAAGGTGTTCGGGTCAAAACCCAGCTGACCGACATCCGAGTATTCCTTGTTGAGCAGGTTATTGATTCTGGCCATGATGTTGAAATCCCTGTAATCGTATCCAGCCTTTATATTGATGACGCCATAACCGGGCAGGCGTCCCAGCACATTATCAAAGTCACCGCCAAACACACGATCGCTGATTGCAAACAGCTCACCGTAGAGTTGCCATTTATCCGTCAACTGGTAATCGCTGCCCAGCTGAACTGAATGCCTTGCAACCAGGGGTATATCCTTGCCCGCAAGCGGTCCGCTCAGCACCTCGGCATCGGTATAGGTATAGCTTGCAGAGTACCCCAGCTTCTTCGTCTGCTGCCAGTGACCGCTGGTGATTACACCCTTGCGCCGTGTTTTATCCAGATTAATATTGGCGCCGAACAAGCCCGCATTCGGATCGTAGGCAATCTCGTCATCGAGATCCAGCTGGTAAACCAGCAGCTTCGCGGTGTCACTGCCGGAAGCCCATTCGACGCCTGTCTCAACTGACAAACCTTCCTGTGTCTTGAGAATAACCTGGTCTACAGGCTGCAGATATTCATCCACCTTGGCGAAGCGGTAGTTCTGGTCGGCACGGAACAGAACACGCCAGTTCTCCGTTGCCTTGATGGCCAGGCCAAACGTACCCACTGTTACATCATCATCAATCTGGATGCCTGCCGGATAGGTTGCGAATGTGCCTGTATCTTGCAGATCATTTTCAACTTCTGCATAACGTACGCCCAGCGTGATATCCAGCACTTCAGTCGCCGGAATCACCGCCTGTGCATAGACTGAACTTTGCAGCTGGTCATTTACCTGGTCACCAAAACTCGTTGTCAGCTTATATTCACTGTCAACAGCATCAGCACCCAGCGTTAACATGGTGTTGTTGATCGCGGGCACAAAACCAATGAATCTCGGGGTCAATTCAACAACCCGCCGGTCCTGGGTACCGTCTATCGATGTCAGGCGAAACTCTCCATTGGTGTCCCTGCCGGTGAGTTCTGCTTCGAGTGACCATTTGTCACTCAGCTGTTGAACAAGACCAACACGCGCTATTGCTGTTTTTGCATTGGAAAAATCATCGGCATATACCGGGCTGACCTGCCTGCGATCAGCGCTTACTTCGTCAGCGAACAGGGTGCCCGGCGTATTGAGTTCGTCGTTAATGTATTGCAGCTCGCCGAATACGGAACCGGTTTCATACTCATAACCGAGCTTGCCGAAACCGTTGAGATAGGAGGCTTCGTTGTGATCACGGTAGTTATCACTCTCACGCGCATCGAGCGACAGCAGGTAATTAAGACCGCTGTCCAGCGCCTGCGATGTCATCGCGTGCAACTGCAGGGTGTTATAGCTGCCCGCTGACAGCTTCAACGTATGCCTCAGCGCGCCTGGCTTGCGTGTTATAACGTTGATAACGCCGCCAACAGCCTGGTCACCGAACAGCACTCCCGCACTGCCCTGCACGATCTCGATGCGTTCAACGTCCTCCAGCGCAATACTGTTCAGATCCGGCGCGGCGATATCCGGGTTATTCAGCCTGCGGCCATCAACCAGTATCAGCGTGTTAGAACCCGCGGTATCACCAAAGCCGCGCATATCAACGGTGGCACGGCTGCCATCGCCATACAGGTCGTTGATCTGTACACCGCCCTGGCCACGCAGCACCTCGTTGATGTGGCGCGCACCACTGGCTTCGATCTGTTCACGCGTGATAACGGTTATGCTTGCCGGTGTTGTCAGCGTGCTTTGTTCGGTGCGCGCGGCACTGACAACGACGGCAGGGATTTCTGTGGCCGCAGATACGATTTCAGGCAGCACTGCCGCCAGGGCGAGTACACTAAATAACAGTAGTTTGTTCAAGAACACCTCCGGGACTGGAGGCAACAAGGAAAGAACAAATCACCAGAATACTTCGGTGATGTCCTGCACCTTAGCCGCCCGCCGCAACATGGTTACTGGTAAATGACTACGCGGGCCGGTCTCCGGACTGATGGAATTATCGCGTAACTGAAACCTTCCCGTGATCACTCACAGTGGTGTCGTTCAGCTGCTTTCCAATCACCGTTGCGGGGGCAGTACCGGATTGACCGAACCATGACAGATCCAGCGCACCAGTTTCCCGATTATCTCTTGCAAGCCTGCATAGTGCACGAAGGCGGACAAGAGCACCATTGTAGTACTGAGTCGCGAAGTTTACTCAGAATACAGGTACAATACCACCGGCCTCCAGCCTGTGAACCAATAACAACAATTCTGGTCGGATAATTTCATTAAGTCGGACCAGTAATAATCAGAAGTTAACAACACGCATGTCTAATCAGGAATCGATCCAGAATCTCAAGAAACACGTAGAACAACACATCATTGGCCAGGAAACACTGGTAGACCGCATGCTGATTGCGCTGCTGGCCGATGGGCATTTACTGGTCGAAGGCGCTCCCGGGCTGGCCAAAACCAAGGCCATCAAGGTATTGAGTGACGGCATAGAAAGTGATTTTCACCGTATCCAGTTTACCCCGGACCTGCTGCCTGCCGACCTGACCGGCACCGAGGTCTACCGGCCGCAGGACGGTTCATTCGTATTCCAGCAAGGGCCATTGTTTCACAACCTGATACTGGCGGATGAAATCAACCGTGCACCTGCCAAGGTACAGTCTGCTTTGCTCGAATCCATGGCCGAGCGGCAGATTACTGTCGGTAAAATCACCTACAGACTGCCCCAGCTGTTCATGGTGATGGCAACACAGAACCCGATTGAGCAGGAAGGCACCTACCCGTTGCCGGAAGCCCAGCTCGACAGGTTCCTGATGCACGTCACCATCGATTACCCTGAAGCCAGCTCGGAAAAAGCCATTCTAGCGCTCGCACGTGATGAGGCCCTCAATGGACAGGCAGAGGTCAACCGGCCGCACGAGAAAATTTCACAACAAAGTATTTTCGACGCAAGGCAGGAAGTGTTGAAGCTGTACATGGCTGAAAACCTCGAGGAGTACCTGCTGCACATGGTACTGGCAACGCGTAATCCCGGCGCCTATGGCGATGACCTTGCACAATGGTCTTTATACGGCGCCAGCCCACGCGCAACCATCGCAATCGACCGCTGTGCGCGTGCACATGCCTGGCTTGCAGGGCGTGACTATGTAGACCCGGATGACATCCAGTCCATCGCCTATGACGTACTTCGCCACCGCATCATCCTCAGTTACGAGGCCGAGGCTGAGGGTGTAACACCTGATATGTTCATCAAGGAACTGATTTCACGCATTGCAGTGCCCTAACCTTATCTGTCCGGTGAGTCGCATTGAACACTGACGCAAAAACTGATGGTATAACCTGGATCAGCCCGCAAACACTGATTCAACTCAGGCATGATGCCGGCAAGCTGCCCTTGCACAGCAGCAAGATACATGCCCGCCAGGGCGGCGCATACATGTCATCATTCAGGGGGCGTGGCATGGAATTCGATGAATCGCGTCTTTACATGCCCGGCGATGATATCCGCAACATGGACTGGCGAGTCACTGCACGTACCGGCGAAGCACACACCAAGGTTTTTCGGGAAGAACGCGAACGCCCGGTGCTGATCTGGCTCGACCTGAACCCCTCGATGTTCTTTGCCACCCGCGGCTGTTTTAAATCCGTTGCGGCCGCCAAAGCTGCAGCCCTGCTTGCATGGAGCACCAGCGCACATAACGACCGCCTGGGATCTCTGATATTCGCCGGCAAGGATCACGTCGAACTGAAGCCGCGACGTGGTAAATCGGCCGTACTTGACCTGATCGGCAGAACCTGCAAACACCCGGCCTGGAAAAATCCACATGACACACAGGCACGCGACATGAGCCATGCCATGTCGCGTCTGCGCAAGGTGACCCGGCCCGGCAGCCTTGTTTTTCTGCTCAGCGACTTCAGGGACATGGACCAGCCAGCTGAATCACACCTGATCAATATCGCGCGCCATAATGATGTGGTTCTGATCCAGGTTTATGATCCAGTCGAAGCCGAACTGCCGCCGGCAGGAAGCTATAAAGTCAGCGACGGCAGCAACGACCTGCAACTGAACACAGCAGACAAAAAACTGCGCCAGGAGTATCGACAGCGTTTCGATCAGCGCCAGGCAAAACTGGCAAAGCTGTGCAGGCAACACCGAATGTATTTACTGCCAGTCTCAACGCAGGATGATGTACTTTCCAGCCTGCAACAGGGACTTGGCATTCCAGCCAGTAAACACGCCCAGTTCAAGGCACGTGCCTGATATACAGATTGACTATGCCTGTTGAATCATTACCGCTGCGCGACATACATTTACCGGAACCCGTGAGCTGGTGGCCTCCCGCGCCGGGCTGGTGGCTGCTGTTGATATGCAGCGCAGTTATCATCGCAGGCATTGTTTTATTCAAACAAATACGAAAACGCCGCCTGCTCAAGCGCACTGCGCTTGCCGAACTCGACATCCTTCGCAGGCAATACCATGATAACCATGACCGTGTTCAACTTGTAAAAGCATTGTCTGCATTGATGCGCCGGGCCAGCATCAGCTTCTATCAGCGTGAAAACTCGGCCAGCCTCACCGGCGCCGCGTGGTTGCAGCATCTTGACAGCACCGCGCAACGCAAAGACTTCGAGAACGGCAATGGCAGCATTCTTGCAACCGCACCCTATCTGCCTGCAGACAGCCAGCTTGACGTGGATTTTGATGATCTGCTGTCACTGTGTGAAGACTGGCTGAGCCTTCAACCCGTAAAAGGTGGTTCGCGGTGATCACGTTTGACTGGCCATGGCTGTTCGCCTTGCTGCCTGTGCCGTTTTTACTGCGGCTTGTGTTACCCTTTGCAGCCAGCGGCAATGATGCAGCTTTGCGCGTTCCCTATCTCGGCGACTTCGAAAGCGGCCATTACACATCGACACAACGCTCGTTGCGGCGCTGGCCTTTGCTCATTTATCTCCTGCTGTGGTTGTGCCTGTTGTGTGCAGCAGCTCGGCCACAATGGATCGGCGACCCCGTCGAGCTGCCAGTAAGCGGTCGTGACCTGATGCTGGCTATCGACCTGTCCGGCAGTATGGACCATCCATTCAGCCATAGTTTTCGCAACGTGACCAAGCTCAATGCAACAAAAGCTGTTGCGGGCGAGTTTATTGAAAAGCGCGTGGGTGATCGTATCGGCTTAATCCTTTTTGGTGAGCAGGCTTATGTCCAGGCGCCGCTGACATTCGACCGCACCACGGTCAAAACATTACTGTTCGAGGCAGTCACCGGTCTGGCCGGAAAATCCACGGCGATTGGCGACGCCATCGGGCTTGCGGTAAAACGTCTTGATACTGCAAACAACAAGGACCGCGTGCTGATATTGCTGACAGACGGCGTCAGCAACGCCGGTGAAATACCTCCCGAGAAAGCGGCGGACATCGCTGCGCAAAAAGGACTCAAGATTCATACCATCGGCATCGGCTCGCGTGGCAGCCGCGAACTAAATGAACAGACCTTGAGAACTGTTGCCAATAAAGCTGGCGGGCGCTACTTTCGCGCGCATGATGTTGCCGAACTGCAGCAGATTTATGCCTTGATCGACGAACTCGAACCGGTTGAACGTGACACGCAAAGTTATCGTCCGACATGGTCGCTGTTTTACTGGCCTCTGGGCATAGCGCTGGCACTGGCATCGCTGCTTGCGCTTGCCGCACTTTCCAGACGCAGGTGGAGGTAGTCGTGAGTATTCCACAGCAACTGCATTTCCTCCGCCCCGAAGCATTCTATGCTTTTGCGCCATTACTGTTATTTGTTGTGCTTTACCTCACCAGCAAGGCGACCAGCCGTAGCTGGAAAGCTGTCTGCGATGACAAGCTGCTGCCTTATATACTGACCGCCGGCGGCAAGAAGTCAGGCATGCTGCCAATAGTGCTGATCATGCTGGCAACCAGTCTCAGCATCGTCGCACTGGCCGGCCCTGTCTGGGAGAAATTACCGCAACCCGTGTTTCGTGAAGAATCCGCGCTGGTGATTGCACTGGACCTGTCACAATCGATGCACGCAAGCGATATTAAACCTTCACGCCTCGAGAGAGCCAGGCTCAAGCTGCTGGATTTGATCAAGGCAAGAAAGGGCGGACAGACAGCATTGATCGTTTATGCCGCAACCGCCTTTACCGTGACTCCGTTGACGGATGATGACAACACCATCGCGAACCTGGTGCCCTCGCTAGAACCCGAACTGATGCCGGCCCAGGGCAGCAACATCAGCTCTGCGCTGGAGCTGGCAACTGAACTGCTGCAACAGTCAGGCATCACGCACGGTGATGTACTTGTCATCACGGATGGCATGCCGAAGTCTGCTAGTGGCACGATCGATGCGCTCACAGCCAGTGGCCACCGCCTGTCTATCATGGGCATCGGCACACTTGAAGGTGGCCCTGTTCCATTGAGCGGCGGCTTTCTCACGGACACATCAGGCGCCATTGTGATCCCCAGGCTTGAACCTGCACAATTACAGAAAGCAGCGCTTCAGGGCAGCGGCATATTTGTATCCATGCAGGCGGACGACAGCGATATAGAGAAGCTGGCTGACCTGTTTGCATCAAAGCGCATCAAAACACAAACAGAAGGCACTGAGCTCGAAGCTGATATCTGGCAGGAGGAAGGCCACTGGCTGCTATTGCTGGTTCTTCCGCTGGTTGCACTGTGGCCACGCAGAGGCTGGCTGTTGTGCCTGGCGCTAACCACATTACCCGTACCGCAACCGGCCTATGCACTCGATGCAAAACAGCCCTGGCTGGTAGACACTGAGAACCTGTGGCTCAGCCCGGACCAGAAAGCGATGAAAGCATTTAATGCGGGCAATGCAGAACAGGCCGCGGAACTGTTCAAGGACAACGACTGGAAAGCGGCCGCCCATTACCGTGCGGGTAACTACGAAAAATCAAACGAGCTGCTTGCCACACCCGAAAGCAGTACCGGCTATTACAACAAGGGTAATGTACTTGCAAAGCTTGGCAACTATGAAGATGCCATCAAAGCCTATGATGATGCATTGAACATGGACCCCGACAATGAGGACGCACGTTTTAATCGCGAGCTGGTAAAAAAAGCCATGGAGCAACAACAGCAACAGCAGAACAGCCAGCAACAGGACTCTTCACAGGATCAACAGCAGCAACAGGACAGTCAACAACAACAGTCTCAGGACCAGTCTCAACAGCAGCAAGATGATCAGTCGAGTGATCAACAGCAACAGGATGACCAATCAGCTGAAGAACAGCAAAATGCCGAAGAGAAGCAGGACCAGCTGACTGACGTCAACGAACAGAAAGACGATGAAAGCAAGGACGAACAGGAACAGGAACAATCAGACGCACAGCAGGCTGAAGAGCAGCAGGACACTGAAGAGCAACAGCTGCAGGCCCAGCAACAGGATGAAGCTGTTGAAAAAGAAGATGCTGAAACCGTCGAAAGCGAGCAGGCAATCGAACAATGGCTACGCAGAATCCCGGATGACCCGGGTGGCTTGATGCGACGCAAGTTTATTTATCAATACCGGCAAATGCCGAACCAGGCTGAATCTACAGAACCATGGTAGAAAATACAGGTACGAGGGACGAGGGACGAGGTAGATTACCTCTTTCGCGGGAATGATTATAGCCTTTAAATTTTCCGTGAACACTGCGTCTCTGCAGTTAATAACAGACTTTACAATATGAAATATATATACACATTTATACTGCTTTTATTTACAAGCCACACGGTTATGGCGGCAAATATTACTGCGCGCCTGAGCCATAACCCGGTGTCGCTGGATGAATCCTTTCACCTGATTTACGAAGCCGATAGCTCAGTCGATGGCGATCCTGACTTCAGCGTATTGACCAAAGACTTCGAAATCCTCAGCAGCAGCCAGAGCACTAACATGCGCTCTGTTAATGGGTCATGGAGCCTGAAGAAATCATGGGATCTGTCATTGATCAGCAAGCAGGCAGGCATTTTCACCATACCATCGGTTCATTTCGGCAAAGACTCGAGTCCTGCCGTTCGCGTCACGGTGAAGCCCTCTACATCAAACAACATGCAGGGTACCAGTGGCAAGGACGCTTACTTTATTGAAGTCGCTACAGACAGGAAAACCGCCTGGGTCCAGTCAGAAATCATTTATACCATTCGTTTTTTCACCAGTGTAAATATCAACCGGCCGACATTGAGCGAACCTGAAACCAGCGATCCGGATGCGATTATCGAGCAGCTTGGACAGGTCGCGAGTTACCAGAAGCTGGTGAACGGCATGCCATATTCCGTCAGCGAACTGCGTTTTGCCGTGTATCCACAGCACAGCGGAACATTGACATTCAAACCGATACTGTTTGAAGGACGCCTTCCCGGTGCACGCTCCAATTCCCTGTTCGACCAGTTCATGCAGCCGGGTACGATCAAGAGAATTCGTTCGAAAAGCGTAAGCGTTAAAGTAAAACCCAGGCCTGCCAGCATCGCTGCAAACGAATGGCTGCCGGTTGAAAACCTGAGCATTGAAGAAGAGTGGTCTGAAGACATTACCCAGCTCAGAACCGGCGAGCCGGTCACTCGCACGCTGACCATCAAGGCCGAAGGACTGACCGCCGAGCAATTAAACGATATTGAATTCGCGGAAATAAACGGCGTCAAGCAGTACCCGGACAAGGCTGTCACTGAAAACCAGCCTAAACGTGACGGCATCACCGGCGTAAAACAGATCAAGGTTGCAATGATCCCGTCACAGGAAGGCAAATTTGTAATCCCGGAAATCAGTATACCGTGGTGGAACACACGCACGGGCAAACAGGAACACGTACATTTACCCGAAACCATTATTGAAGCAACAGGCATGGCCAGTACAGCCCAGGTGCCGCCGATCGAGATGCTGACTCCACAGTCACAGAGCGACAGACAGCCGGGCAAAAGCTCAGAGCAAACAACAGCGGTCAATAATGACACTATCATCGAGCCGGGCTACTGGCCCTGGATCAGTCTTGCCCTGGCTGTCGGCTGGATAACAACGACCCTGCTGTTTTTCAGCAACAATCGCTCACACAGGGCGGCAAAGAAGCCGGCGATGCTGCCGCCAATACTGCCACTTCAAAACGCCGTTGATAAAGCCTGCGCCAGTGGCGATGCAATAAAAACCAAGGATGCACTACTCGAGTGGGCTGCCGCACGCTGGCCGGAGCAGTCCATCACCAGCCTTGCAGATATTGCCAACGCCAGTCCGGCTGAATTGAGTACGCAGATAACTGCCCTGAACAGCACGCTGTACAGCCCGCATGCCGACAACTGGGAACCGAAAGCATTGCGTTCGGCCTTTAATGCTTTTATTTCACAAAAGAGCAAAACAGTAAAAAAACAGGATTCAATACTCGAACCCCTTTATAAGACCTGATACTG
>CALLCZ010000060.1 GCA_937998645.1 uncultured Gammaproteobacteria bacterium | reverse complement strand
TGTTGTTTGAATTATTTTTAGCTCAGATAACAGGGAGTATAGGAAGAATATCGCCTAAAACCAGTAATTCAGCTGCTTTGCAGCAGCTGGTTTGGTGATCTGTTGGGCGCAAAAAAACCCGGTGATACATCACCGGGTTCTGTTTTTTTCGGAACAGGGATTCCGCTATAGCTACGGCGCAGGCAACTTGGTAACGCTTTCCGTTATTGCCGGGTCAGGCAGGTAGGTCACGGTAATGGTATAGCAATCATTAATGCTACCGCCACCACAGGCTGCCACGTCATACCTGTACATATCCTTGTCGCCATCCGGCCGCCAGCCATAAGCATTCGGCAGGGTAGTAACATCACCGCCCGGATTATAGGTACCTGCCAGGTAGGTTCCGTTTTCATAATAGTAATTATCAACGAAAGGCTGCATAATCTCCGCATTGCTTAACGCGGCTGCATGCTTGGAAGTATCGATATATCCATTGTACGAAGGTATGGCTATCGCTGCGAGCATCGCAATCACGGCGGCGGTAATCATCAATTCAACCAGGGTGTAGCCGGATGCTGGTTTGATTGCTTTGAAATTGTACATAGCAGATTCCTCGGACATGGGTCATTCGTTAACAGAAATGTAGCATTGTTTTATACCATTGGTATTTATGACATCGAATATAGCTCCGAGCGGTGTTGAAAAGCCGATGAATAGCTGTACAAATCATTAACCGGCCAAGCTCCGCACATCATAGTAAGCAAAAAAAAGCCCCCCGTTATGGGAGGCTTTTTTCACTTGTGCCTGAACCTTAGTTATAGGTCAGTATTACATTACCACCTGGCAGATCAAGGTATGCAGGTGTGGTTATCGTTACAGTATCACCTGTGGCCCAGAGTGCACCAGCCTGTGTAGACGTAATACCAACTACACCGGTAGCGGGGTCACCAACGCCCTCGGCATATGGGGGTACGCCATTTTCAGGGGCGGTTGCGCCTGCGCTGTTAAGAGAGGCAACCAGGCCGGCCTGGCCAAGCGGGAAGTCCTTGGTTGCATCAAAAGCAAGAGCCATGGCGCGACGGCTTGAGTCTTTGGCCATACCGTCTTTAACGAAACGACGTGCTACGTCAGCATGCTCGGTGACTTTTGACATCTTCGATGTTGAGATGTAGCTGTTGTAAGAAGGAATCGCTACTGCAGCCAGAATACCGATAATGGCCACAACGATCATCAGTTCGATAAGGGTAAAACCTTGGGTTTTTTTCATGATTCTCTCCTGAGAAATGTGTTAACTACTTTTTATCTGTTTTTCACGCTTTGTTGTTGAAAGCTGTTATTCATCTAGCAGAAGCCGTGCCAACTGTTATTGAAAAGCTGAAAAACCTTATAAATACAGTATGTTATGGGTTATCTGGAAGGTGTTTGCCGGTGTCGGCAGTTCGGGTTTGAAGTGACAGTATTGTCAATATGTGACAATTTTGTAGGACAATGTTTGAAATCTGGCGACCAGTGATCGAATTTAATCGATGCCGAATTTTTCAAGGCGGTAACGCAGCTGTCGCAGGCTCAGTCCAAGCAGCTTGGCGGCAGCGGTTTTGTTCCAGCGGGTTTTTTCCAGCGCCTGCATGATAGAGCTTTTTTCCTGTCCTTCGAGATCGAGCGAACGGGTTGCTGTTTCAGCCGTTTGTGGTTGTGCCTTTGCCTGATTGTTCAATGCAAGGTCGTCTTTTTCGATGATGTTGTTATCAGCCAGTGCAAGCGCGCGTTCCAGAATGTTTTCCAGTTCGCGAACATTGCCCGGGAAGCTGTAATCCATCAGTGCCTCAACAGCGCCCTTGCTGATTCCGGGAATTCTTTCGAGGTTGGACTTTTCAGCTATTGTGCTGAGCAGTTGCTGGGTCAGTATCGGTATATCCTCTGGTCTGTCGCGCAGGCTTGGCACTGTGAGATCAATCACGTTGATGCGGTAGTACAGGTCCTGACGTAACTGACCTTCGCTTACGAGCTGTTCAAGGTTTTTATGGCTGGCGCTTAAAATGCGCACATCAACCGGTATTTCATGCTCGGCGCCAACCGGACGCACCGCTTTCTCCTGAATGACACGCAACAGCTTGACCTGCATGTTCAATGGCAGTTCGGCAACTTCATCAAGAAACAGGGTACCGCCGTTGGCTGCCTGGAACAGGCCTTCTTTATCGTTGCTTGCACCGGTAAAGCTTCCCTTGATGTGGCCGAAAAACTCGCTTTCCATAAGGTCTGCCGGTATCGCGCCGCAGTTAACCGGTACGAATGGTGCCCTGGAGCGCGAGCCCTGCTCGTGAATCATCCTGGCAACGCGCTCTTTTCCCGAGCCGGACTCACCGTGTATAAACACCGGTGCCTGGCTGCGCGCCAGTTTTGCAATTTTACCTAGCATCGCACCAACGACCAGCGACTGCCCGGTTATGGTTGTTCTGGGTGATTCAGGGCCGTTGGTATCTTCGTCGGGCACAGTGGTTGCTGATGACACCAGGTTCCTCAGAATCTGAATATCGACGGGCTTGGATACAAAATCAAATGCGCCCGCTTTCAGTGCCTGAACGGCGAGTTCCATATTTCCATGTGCTGTTATCACGGCAACAGGAATGTTGGGATGGTTTCGCTGCACATATTTGACCATCTCAATGCCATTACCGTCGGGAAGTCGCATATCGGTGAGGCATAGATCAAAATGCTCTGCTTCTACCAGCTTCAAGGCGTCCGCAACATTCATCGCCGAACGTGAGTTGAGTCCCATGCGCGCCAGCGTTATTTCAATGAGCTCACAGATGTCCGGTTCATCATCAATGATTAGCACTTGTTTTGCAGTCATTAATCAAAAGCTCTTTTGGCTGAAGACGTGGTTATTAAACATTGGAAACTTTACTGATTTGTTGCGCCGGGGCCTGCAGAAAATAGATTCTGAAGCAGGTGCCGCCGGCAGGTAATTCAATATGACGAATTTTAGCACGGTTACTTTCAGTCACTTCCTTGGTGATATATAGACCAAGTCCGGTACCTTCATTGCTGGTGGTAAAAAATGGATCAAAAATTTCTTTTGCAGTTTCCGGATCGATACCCGGCCCGTTATCGATAACGTCAAGGTATGGCTGGTTGGATTTAACTTCTATGCCGCCCTGAAAATTGATGGCGATATCAGCCGGAGGCATTCTGGAATGGTTTACAGCATTACAACACAGGTTCCACATGACCTGGTGTAGATGACTTGAATCAAACAGTATGGTTGTATCTTCCGGTTTGACATAAATATGAATCTGGTGTTTATCCAGACCCTGTGAAGCGACGTACTCCTGCTTGAATTTGAGTAGCCAGGGAAGCAGCTCAATATGCTCGGTTGTACCACGCTGCTGGCGTGAAAGCTGTAGAACGTTTTCTACAACACCGTTTAATCTTTGTACCTGGGTATTGATAATATCAGTCAGTTTTTTATCAGGCCCGCTTTCAAAGACTTCATCCAGCAGCTGAGATGCATGGTGAATAGCTGCCAGTGGATTTCGTATTTCATGCGCAATGCTGGCTGTGAGGCGACCCAGCGATGCAAGCCTGACCTGCTGGAAGCGCTGGTTGAGTTGAGTGGCATCTTCGAGAAATACCAGTGTTGAGCTGTTGTTGCCCTCATCGGGTTCTATGCGGCTGAAGCCGGGCTGAAGGTCGGGGAGGCCATGGCTCTGCTGTACAGGCTTGTGCTGAATATATTCAATGCTGTTTTGCCAGTCAATAAAACGATCATGCAGCTCGGGTAATATTTTCATGAGGCTCGCATTGATATCTAGATGTGTATGTCCAAGCAGACTGATCGCTGCGTTATTGGCCATCTCGATAACGCCGTCAGGATTGACAACCAGAATACCTGTACGCATATTGCTAATAATATGCTCGTTCATCTGGATCACGCTTTTAAGCTCACGACTGCGTTCAGTGGCCAATTGTTCACTCTCACGCATGCGCTGGGCAATAATCGACGTTAAATACGCAAAGGTGAATATGACGATGCCGAGAATTCCGGTTTGCACGTAGGCTTCGCTGTATCCGGGTAATACCAGCTGCGAGTATATGTTTTCGCCCAGTAGCGCGAGTGACGTTGTCGCTGCCAGGAATAATGTGAAGCGGCGTGTTAAAAATATACTTGAGAGAGACAGATTGATAATCAGTAGTATGCCGAAGCCTGATCGCACGCCGCCACTTGCGTGCATCAGGGCGATAATAACTACGATGTCAACACAGATCTGGACTATGACCTGGGTATCAAGCCCGGGTTTATGCAGATGCAGGCTGAGCATGAAGGCGAAACAGGCAGCGACGTATCCCACGGACGCCCAGTGGAACAACTGCTGATCATAGTCAGAAGGGCGGATGAACTGCTCTGTCCAGCCGTTGAGATACAGTATCAGGAAAAACAGCGCCAGCGCGCTTCTGTAATAATTAAACAGGCGCAGGTATTGCCAGCTAAGATTTTGCTGGCCAGGTTTCAATGCCGTTATATCAGTCTTGGTTTTTATGGTTTTTTTCCCAGTCCCGTTGATGCTGTTTGCAACAAAATGATTCGGTACCTGAGATAATAGCTTCTTTTCTGGGAATATAGGTTTCGCACTGCAGGCATTTCACCATATTATCCGTTGTTGCCGAACCGGCCTTTTTCTGCTGAAGGCGGCTGCTGTTGAGCCGGTTCTTTATAATGAGATATACCAGCAGTAGTGCTGCAATAATTATTAATGTACGAAACATATTAGTGATGTGGAATTATTTAAGAGATGAATAAATGAGTAAATCTGTCAGAGTCGCCATGGTACAGGATAATTTTCCTGTCGGCGACATCAAGGGTAATGCACGCAGGATCATCGAGCTGACACAAACGGCTGCCGGTCAGGGTGCGGATCTGGTGGTTTTTCCGGAACTGGCGCTGACAGGCTATCCGCCTGAAGATTTACTGTATCGTCCGGGATTTATCGCCCAGGTTGAACAAGCACTGGAGAGTATAAAACGGGCGGTATCAGCCACCAATATCGTACTTGGTCTTCCTGCAGTACACCAGGGAAAACTGTATAACACGGCGGCATGGTTATCTGAAGGCCAATGTGTTGCTGAATACCATAAGCAAACCCTGCCAAATTATTCTGTATTCGATGAAGTACGTTATTTTTCTCGCGGCCATGATACCCGGGTTGTTGCCCTTGGCGAGTTTCGCTTTGGCATTGTGATTTGTGAAGATGCGTGGGAGCCGGCGCCCGTGGCTGATGCAAAAGCCGCCGGCGCCGATGCCATCATCGTAATCAATGCATCTCCGTTCCATGGTGGTAAATATGCAGAAAGGGTTCAAATGCTGGAACAACGCTGCAGGGAAAACGCACTGCCGATGTTCTATGTCAACATGGTTGGTGGTCAGGACGAGCTGGTATTTGATGGTGAATCGCTGGTTGTTGACGCTACAGGCCATGTCATTCGCAGGTCCGCTGCATTTGAACCGGCGATCGAGCTCATTGACCTCGAGCATGACGGGCCTGTTGCAGTAACAAAGGGGGCCACTCAGGCTCTGCGGCAGGAAGAGGCCATTTACAGGGCGCTGGTGCTGGGAGTAAGGGATTTTGTAACCAAGAATGGTTTCAGTGGCGTCATTGTCGGGCTTTCAGGCGGTGTCGATTCGGCGTTGACGCTGGCGATCGCGGTCGATGCGCTCGGGGCGGACAATGTACAGGCGGTGATGATGCCGTCGCGCTATACCGCTGGCATGAGTCGTGAGGATGCTGAAGCCGAAGCGCGTGCGCTGGGTGTTCGCTATGATGTGATTTCAATTGAGCATGCCTTCGAAGCCTTCCTGGATTCTCTAAGCAAGGTATTCAGGGGCACCGAGCCGGATACGACAGAGGAAAACATTCAGGCGCGCTGCCGCGGCCTGATCCTGATGGCGATATCAAACAAAATGGGCCGCATGCTGTTGACGACGGGCAATAAAAGCGAGATGGCTGTTGGATATGCCACCTTGTACGGTGATATGTGCGGCGGTTTTGCGCCGATAAAGGATGTGTACAAAACTCTTGTTTATCGCCTGTGTCATTACCGGAATTCGCTGGGGCAGGTGATACCCGAGCGCGTACTCACCCGGGCGCCAAGTGCAGAACTTAGAGAAGATCAGCTTGATCAGGATTCGCTGCCTGCCTACGAGGTACTCGACCGAATCCTGGAATTATCGGTTGAGCAGGATATGCCGATAGATGAAGTTGTAAAGGCCGGTTTTGACCGGGAGACGGTTGATCATGTGCTTGGCCTGGTGCAACGTAATGAATATAAACGCAGGCAATCAGCTCCTGGTGTGCGCATCACAAGGCGTGCTTTCGGCCGAGACCGACGCTACCCGATTACTTCGGGTTACCGACGCAACTAGTCCGCATATTGCACTAAGGATCAGGATTTTAGGGGGCAAACTGTTGCTAAAAATGTGATTTATCCGCGAATGGCTAAACACAGCATTCAGCTGAATATATGGCATGTGGAAATCTGACGCTGTTTACGAAATAAAATACAGATCACACCACAATGGGCAGTCCATGCCCGCTCTGTGCGAGAGGCAGGCAGGTTACCAGAATTGATACCAGCTTGATTCTGGCGGTTTCTCCAGTCCGCTGTCAAAATCGGTAAGGTTGCTGGCTGAATCCTTGTTGATATCCAGTATGCGCTGAGTGTCGGCAGCAAGGTCTGCCATTTCGAGTTCGTTGTACCCAATGATCATTATTTCCAGAGCGCGTTTGCGCCATATCGACTGCTCATAACGTTCGATCACGATTTTCGCGCGATTGATGGCGCCCATCCATGCTTCTCTTGACAGGTAATATTCAGCTACGTTGATTTCATGCTGGGCGAGTTCGTTTCGAAGATAAATCATCCGCTGATAAGCATCGCCCGCGTACTTGCTGTCTGGGTAGCGTCGTACCAGGGTGGCGAAGTCGTTGAATGAATTGTGCAGTGTTTCTGTTTCGTGTTCGGCCTGGTCACGCGGGAACCAGCCATCAAGAATGCCGGTGCCGCGTTTGAAATTAATCAGTCCTTTAAGGTAATAAACGTAATCGATATTGGGATCCCGCGGATTCAGGCGCATGAAGCGGTCAGCGGCACTGATGGCGGCATCCGGTTCATCAAATTTGTAATAAGAATAAGCGATATCGAGCTGTGCCTGTTTGGCATATGGATCGAAAGGGAAGCGGGCTTCCAGGGTTTCCAGGTTCTTGATCGCGGTTTCGAATTCTCCCGAATACAAGGCATTACTCGCTTCCTGATAAAACTCTTTGGCGGTCCAGTCCTTGGTAGGATCACTTTTGAACATGCTGCAGCCCTGCAACAGCAGGAATGAAGCTAGCAGCACCGATGTAGAAAGTATTAATCGCATTAACAAAAAGGATTCGTTGGTGAAACGGTGTTCCGTTAGAATGGCGCATTATACCCGAGTTCAAATATTCTCACTCAATGTCTGAATCTATCGTCGAAAATCACGTTATCAAGCATGTTCCCGAGCAGTTTGCAGGGCAGAGGCTGGATGCCGCCCTGGCCAGCATGTTTCCGGATTATTCGCGCAGTCGCCTGCAGCAGTGGATTCGTGATGGCCATGTGCTGCTCGATGGCGTGGTGGTCAAGCCTCGAGCAAAGCTGGTGGGCAATGAAAAGCTGGAGCTGAATATACAGCTGGATAACCACCCTGATGAGTTGCTGCCGCAGGATATTCCCCTGGATATCGTGTTTGAGGATGAAGATATTATTGTGCTCAATAAACCGGCAGGGCTCGTTGTCCATCCTGCCGCCGGACATGCTGATGGTACCCTGGTGAACGCCTTGTTGTATTTTGATGCTGAGCTGGCACGTATACCCAGGGCGGGTATCGTACACAGACTGGATAAGGACACCACCGGCCTGATGGTGGTTGCACGTAATTTGAGAGCTCACAAGCACCTGGTGGAAGAACTGCAACGACGTACCATGAAGAGGGAATACCAGGCGATCGTGCAGGGTGTTATCACCGCGGGAGGTATGATAGACGCACCGGTTGGCAGGCATTCGCGTGACCGCGTACGCATGTGTGTACGCGATGATGGCAGGCCGGCAACAACGCACTACCGTGTAATCACCCGCTTTCGCCAACACACGCATGTGCAACTTAAACTGGAATCTGGAAGAACACACCAGATTCGCGTTCATATGCAGCACATTCGTCATCCGATCGTTGGTGACCCGATGTATGGCGGAAGACAGCGCATCCCGCCTCAGGCTGACAATGAACTCATTGAGCAGTTGCGCACATTCAGGCGTCAGGCCTTGCACGCATTCAGGTTAAGCCTGGTCCACCCTCTTGGTGGTCAGCAGCTTTCGTGGAAGTCTCCGCTACCCGAAGATATGCTACGGTTACTCGCAGTCCTGCAAAAGGATGTGCAACAGCATGGCAGTTGAGCGGCAACCCCCAGGGTTTATCACGCCGGACTGGCCCGCACCGGCTAATGTTCATGCACTGAGCACGCTCAGAACCGGTGGCTGCAGTAGCGGGCCTTATAGCGGTTTTAATCTCGCCGACCACACCGGTGACGATGCCACAGCGGTGCTCAGCAACAGGGCGCTTCTACGTCAACATTTCAGCCTGCCTGCTGAGCCCATCTGGTTGCAGCAGGTGCACAGCAACAGAATCATATCTGCTGACCCGGATAATATCGGGAGCGAGGCAGATGGCTCATGGACCGAGCACACTGGCAGGGTATGCGTTGTTATGACAGCGGACTGTCTGCCTGTGCTTGTCTGTAATCAGCAGGGCAGCAAGGTGGCTGCAGCGCATGCCGGCTGGCGCGGGCTTCATGCCGGTGTTATTACAAATGCTATCCGCAGGCTGGAGTCTGATCCGGCAGAGCTAATGGTGTGGCTGGGGCCGGCAATCGGGCCCGATGCGTTTGAAGTTGGCGCGGAGGTTTTACGGGCATTCGCCGATCGTAACCGTGAAAACACGTCAGCCTTCAGGCAGACAGATTCTCGGCACTGGTTGTGTGATCTGTACCAGCTGGCGCGAATCGAGCTTTTCAGTCAGGGCGTGACTTCAGTATTCGGCGGCAATGAGTGTACATTTACAGATGAACAACGCTTTTATTCCTATCGTCGCGACGGCAACACAGGCCGCATGGCCAGCCTGATCTGGCTGGGAGAATAAGATACTGGAAAATAAACATTTTTTTGAATATTTTCTTGTTATTTAACCATCTTCTGCTATAGCAACATTACAAGGTCATAAAATCCGGCCGGATAAGCACTGTCCAAAATGTATCAGGAAAAATACACCAGAACGTGGTGATACTGATCGCTCATGCGGGTCTGCTAAAAGGCGTCATTTGTTACGAGGAGTATGGATGAAAAATTCTGTCTTATTCAGTGTGTTGATGTGTTGTTTACTTACCTCCATACCATCTCTGGCGGCCAATCTGGATGTGAATATCGCTGAAAATAAACCGTACACACTGGTGAATCACGGCGAAGATCTGGTCAAGGTTCAGCGAATCCAGGACACCAGCAATACCCTGGAAGGTGCTTTTACAAAGACATCACGACCATGCCCGCCATTTTGTGTTAACCCGCTGAATATAGAAGAAGGCGTTGCTACGGTTGCCGAGCTTGAAGTCGTCAATTTCATGGAAACTGCCATGAATAGCGGAAATGGGATTATGATTGATGCGCGTAGTCCAAGCTGGCATGAGAAAGGCACTATCCCGGGTTCAATCAACATTCCCTTTACGGTATTTGAAAAATCCGCTGATGATCCCGAACTGGTAGAAGTGCTGGAACGCCTGGGTGCAAAACAGCGTGACGACGTAAGCGTTGTTATGCGCTCACTTGAAAAGGTCGGCCTGTTTAACGGCAATGAGAAAACAGACAGGTGGGATTTCTCGGAAGCCAGGCAGTTGTTGCTGTGGTGCAATGGTCCATGGTGCGGACAGTCGCCACGTGCGATTCATGCACTTGTATCGCTAGGTTATCCGGCTGAAAAGCTGTATTACTATCGAGGTGGTATGCAAATGTGGCAGTCACTGGGGCTTTCTACTGTGATACCTTCTGATATATCTTCTTATGCCAGTAAATAGCCTGCACAGTGATATACAAATATAAAAAAGGCCGCTGAAAAGCGGCCTTTTTTATTGCCGCAATGTTTCTGTAATGAATTAATCTGACATTTACCAGGGATCTGTTTTTTGTGCTGTTTTGAATGGGGTTTTTAACCGCAGAGACGCAGAGTACGCAGAGGAAAGCGTTTATATGTAGTGCCTGGTTTCAATGTAGTGAGGACCAGGCTTTAGCTGCAATCCGCTTCGCTATTTCACCCTACGTTTTGTTTTTCCTTGCCCCTCGTTACTCGTCCCTTGTACCTGTATTTATTCTCTGTGTCTCTGTGGCAAATAACAGTAATTGACTGACGAACTGTCATCCCATGGGTGCGCAGTATTCAAAGGGATCAAATCAATATCAGCCGGCTTTCTTTTTGTTTGAGATAAGCGTTACCTTGTTGCGTCCATTTTTCTTTGAATGGTAGACCGCTTCATCAGCCGATTTGTATAAGCGGTCAAAGTCTGAGCCGTGCTCTTCTGACAGGCAGGCTATTCCGATACTTGCAGTGATCTTGAGGCCGCCGGGGCTGCTGTTTTCGATCTTTGATCTTAGCTGTTCTGCCTTTTTAAGGGCATGTTCTGCAGGGCAATGCGGCAATATTATCAGGAACTCTTCACCGCCAATTCGAGACACAAGGTCACCGATGCGAAAAACTTTTTTCAGCATCTTGCCAATGTCTGCCAGTACCTTGTCTCCGGCATCATGGCCGAATTCGTCATTAATCTTCTTGAAATTATCAAGGTCAAGAAGCATTACGGACAATGGATGTTCATAGCGAATAGCATCACTGATGTACTTGGGCGCGTTTTCAACGAGGCTGTGGCGGTTATGGCAGCTGGTTAGCTGGTCTTTCAGCGCAAGTTTTAATAACGCCTGTTTCTGCTGCCTGACTTTGTCGTGAAGGCGCTTATTGGATATCAGATTGTAGACCCTGGCTGCAAATTCTTCTTCTACAGGCGGTTTGGTCACGTAGTCGTTAATACCGGCATGGAAAAGTTCGATTCTGCGTTTAGGATCATCGTGACCGGTCATTGCAAGAATGGGCAGTTCAGCGTTGTGATTTCTCAGAGCGCGTATCATTCGTACCAGTGATAAACCGCTCATTGCACCTTTGAGCATCACATCAGTTATTACCAGGTCATATTCGTTTTTCATTACCGCATTGTATGCGTCCTCTGCATTGCCATAGTAGTCAACTTCGAGGTTCATTTTTTCTAGGTTGCGGGAAATTACACGTGCGGCAGAAAGACTGTCTTCTATATAAATGACACGCCCGCCCTCAATGGTAATGCTCTTTTCACCCTTGATATAATAATGAAGATTTTCGCGAAGCTGATCGATATTGGCTTTTGGAAAAATATCTTTGATACCTGCATTGCGTGCGTTGTTCAACAGGGTTTCATTGGGTTCGGATGTCAATAGCAGAATTGGGCAGTGATTCACGTGTTCTCGACAATATTCTATAAACGCAGAACTGCTGTCATCGAAAATGTTCTGACCTGCAATAATCAGGTTATAGCCATTGTTATCTAACAGAAGGAGGCCTTCTTCACCGGAGCCTACACAATCGACATCGCAGCGAATTTCTTCAAGAATTTCGCGAACGGTTTTCTGATACAGACGACTTTTTTCCAGCACCAGGACTTTCATATTTTCCGGCTTGATATTATGTTTATTCACCCGATACGGGGTTACATCGCCTACGAACAAAGTGTCGAAGGCGTGCTCCAGGGATCACTTGCTTGCGCTTTCTGCTTGATCCTTATTAAGGATTGTAGAACGTTGTATGGATTTTGGCGGTGAATCCGGAAGATTCCGCGCGGTGTCGAAGTCCTGGCCGGCGCTGTTACGGCACAGTGCAAGTATCAGGAAATGACGCCAGGTTCAATTGATAATCAAGGACTTACTTTATTCTCATACCAGGCTGTGCGCCATCATCGGGGCTTAATATAAACAAGTCCCTGCCCCCGGGACCGGCTGCCAGCACCATACCCTCGGACACGCCAAATTTCATTTTTCGCGGCGCCAGGTTGGCTACCATCACAGTGAGGCGGCCTTCCAGCATCTCGGGTTCATAGGCCGATTTAATACCGGCAAACACCATGCGTGTTTCACCGCCGATATCGAGCGTAAGCTGCAGCAGTTTGTCCGCGCCATCAACGTGTTCAGCCTTGATGATTTTTGCCACACGCAGGTCAGTTTTTGCAAACTCATCGAACTGAATTTGCGATGCAATCGGGTCATCTGCCAATGGCCCGCTGGCTGGAGCGGGTTCTTCGTTTTGCTCAAGATGTTCTGTGGATTGTTCAACCATGGCTTCTATTTGCTCTTTATCGATGCGTATCATCAGGGGTTTAAATTTGTTTATGCTGTGTGCAACCAGGGGTTCACTCAAGGTATGCCATTGCAGTTCGTTGTTCAGGAACGCTTCTGATTTGAGCGCAGTCTGTGGAAGTATCGGTTTTAGATAAGTCATCAGCACACGGAACAGGTTGATCCCCTGCGTGCAGATGGCCTGGACTTCCGCCTCTTTCCCTTCTTGCTTGATAAGCACCCATGGCTTGTTGTTATCGATATACACATTGGCTTTATCAGCCAGCGCCATGATTTCCCGAACCGCTTTGCCGTATTCGCGATTTTCGTATTCGGCAGCAATCGATTCGCCGGCATTGACCAGTTCGTTGTAAAGCGCGGCATCGGGCAGCTCTGCGGAAAGCCGGTTGTCAAAACGCTTGTTAATAAAGCCTGCACAGCGGCTTGCTATGTTAACGACCTTGCCGACCAGGTCGGAATTAACACGCTGCATGAAATCTTCAAGGTTCAAATCAATATCATCGACGCCTGAAGAAAGCTTGGCGGCATAATAATAACGAAGATATTCAGGTTTCAGGTTGTCCAGGTAAGTGCGCGCTTTGATGAAGGTGCCGCGAGACTTTGACATTTTCTGCCCGTTGACAGTGAGAAAGCCATGGCAGTAGACGGCCGTGGGCTTGCGAAAACCGGCGCCATGAAGCACGGCGGGCCAGAACAAAGTGTGAAAGCGCGCAATATCCTTGCCAATAAAATGATAGAGCTCGGTATTCGCTTCGCTGTGCCAGTAATCATCAAAAGATATGCCTTCGCGATCACACAGGTTTTTAAAGCTCGCCATATATCCGATGGGCGCATCCATCCACACATAGAAGAACTTGCCGGGTGCGCCGGGGATCTCAAATCCCCAGTAGGGAGCGTTACGCGAGATATCCCAGTCCTGCAGACCTTCTTCGAACCACTCATCCAGTTTGTTTGCGATCTCAGGCTGTACGTGTCCGGCGCGCATCCATTGTTGCAACATGTCGGCAAAATCACTGAGTTTGAAGAAGTATTGCTCAGAATCTTTTTCTATCGGTGTTGCACCGCTGATTGCCGAAACCGGATTAATCAGTTCCGTTGGGGCATAGGTGGCACCGCAGACTTCACAGTTGTCGCCATACTGATCTTCGGCGCCGCATTTCGGGCATGTGCCCTTGATGAAGCGGTCGGGCAGAAACATCTCCGCTTCGGGATCGTAGGATTGTGAAATCGTGCGCGTGGCTATATGGCCGTCCTCGCGTAATTTCAGGTAAATTTCGCTGGCCAGTTCGCGGTTTTCTTCAGAGTGGGTGCTGTAGTAGTTGTCGAAGTCGACGAGGAAATCGGCAAAATCGGCTTCGTGTTCTTTTTGCATCGCTGCAATCAGTTGTTCCGGCTCGATTCCATCCTGGCGCGCGCGCAGCATGATGGGCGTACCGTGAGCATCATCCGCACAGACGTAATAACAGCTGTGGCCTTGCAATTGCTGAAAGCGTGCCCATATATCGGTCTGGATGTACTCCACCAGGTGGCCCAGGTGAATCGACCCGTTTGCATAGGGCAGGGCGCTGGTGACAAGAATTTTTCGCTTCGTGGTCATGAAGTATTTTTATATGCCGGTGCTGAATCAGTCGGGCGCATAACTTATCATGAGAGCAACAGGCAATACAGGCTTAACATCCTAAAAGGAGGGGTTAAATCAAACATTTAGTGTTGTAGAATGCCCCATCATTTCGAAATTGGCCGAAATAACGGTATGAGGTAGAGCGCATGAGCGTTTCAAAAGAGCAGATCGAATCAGCTATCAAAGAATATATTGACCCCTATCTGGAGAAAGACCTGGTTACAGCCGGTGCTGTCAAAGATACGGCAATTGAAGGCGACAAGGTTAAAGTCAAGGTTGTGCTGGGTTACCCGGCCTACGGTTATGTCGACAAGTTGACTGAGCAGCTGAAGAGCAGAATCGAAAAAGTTGACGCTGTGGCTTCAGCCGAGATCAATGTAAGCTGGGAGATCGCCAGCCACTCGGTACAGGGTGGCATGAATCCGCTCGAAGGCATCAAGAATGTTATTGCGGTCGCTTCTGGAAAAGGCGGTGTGGGTAAATCCACCACGGCGGTCAACCTGGCACTGGCGCTGCAGCAGGAAGGCGCGCGAGTTGGTGTGCTGGATGCCGATATCTATGGCCCCAGTGTTCCACGTATGCTTGGGATTGATGGCAAACCTGAATCGACTGATGGCAAGTCACTGGAGCCGATGGGTGGCCATGGCTTGCAGGCGATGTCGATTGGTTTCATGATCGACGAGGAAACCCCGATGATCTGGCGTGGGCCTATGGTTACGCAGGCACTGGAACAACTGCTGCGCGACACTCGCTGGAAATCACTGGATTACCTGGTGATTGATCTACCGCCGGGTACGGGTGATGTGCAGTTGACACTGGCGCAGAAGGTGCCTGTCAGTGGCGCGATTATCGTGACCACACCGCAGGACATTGCCTTGCTGGACGCACGCAAGGGCCTGAAGATGTTCGAGAAAGTCGAAGTACCGGTACTTGGCGTGGTCGAGAACATGAGCATCCATATCTGTTCCGAGTGTGGGCACGCAGAGCACATCTTCGGTTCAGGTGGCGGCGAGAAAATGTGCGATCAGTACAACGTCGATTTTCTTGGTTCTTTACCGCTGGATATCAGTATTCGCGAGAACGCCGACGGTGGTCATCCGAGCGTGGCTGATGATCCCAACAGCAAGGCCAGTGAAATCTATCGCGATATCGCACGGCGCACGGCAGCCAAGCTTTCCCTGAAGGCGAAGGACTACACTGCCAAGTTCCCGAATATCGTGATTCAGAATAATTGATCACCGCAGAGGCGCAGAGGCGCTGAGAAAATCGTCTATAGTATAAAAAAGCAGCCGAATGGCTGCTTTTTTATTTTGAATCAGATGATTTATATCTAAATAATATTGGATTAATAAAACCTCTGCGTCTCAGCGCCTCTGCGGTGAATTATCCTTTCTGTATAGCAAAGCACACCAGGCAAAAGCTTGATAGAATCTCGCGCGTAATCCCATCGACAAAATAAACAATTATGAGCATCAAATCCGATAAGTGGATCCGGCGCATGGCGGCTGAAGGCATGATCGAGCCGTTTGAGGCCGGGCAGGTCAGAACAGGAATCAATGATGAACGCCTGATTTCCTATGGCACCTCGAGTTATGGCTATGATGTGCGCTGTGCTGATCATTTCAAGATTTTCACCAATATCAATTCCGCTGTCGTCGATCCCAAGGATTTTTCGGAAAACAGCTTCGTGGATTTCACCGGCGATGTTTGCATCATTCCGCCAAATTCATTCGCGCTGGCGCACACGGTTGAATATTTTCGTATTCCGCGAAGTGTGTTGACGATATGCCTGGGTAAATCAACCTATGCGCGATGCGGTATCATCGTAAACGTGACACCGCTGGAGCCGGAATGGGAAGGTCATGTAACCCTGGAGTTTTCCAACACCACGCCATTACCCGCTAAAATTTATGCCAATGAAGGCGTGGCCCAGATGCTGTTCTTCGAGTCAGACGAGGTGTGTGACACATCATATCTTGATCGTGGTGGCAAGTACCAGGGACAAAAAGGCGTGACGCTACCCAAGACATGACCACAAAGCCTGGTCCCCGGGCATGTAGTTTGCTGACTCGAGGCTTAACTTCCTGATGCGAAGATTTCTTCCTACTTTTCTGCTGATCACCCTGGTGCTGGCTATTTATCCGTTCATTGGCAAGGACAAGGACACGGGAGGTGTTACCGGACTGCCATGGCAAATAGAAATATTGCCTGATGGTTCAAGCAAAGTGTTTGGCGTGATACTGGGTCGGACAACACTGGGTGAGGCAAGAGTGCATCTTGGTACTGATATGGAGCTGGCAGTCATGGAGGCGAAAGGTGAGCAAGGCAGCCTGGAAATGTATTATGGTCAGTACCGTGCAGGCCTGTTATCGGCAAAATTGATTCTGGGTGCTGATGTGGATGCCGACACCATTGCCCTGATGCGAGAAAATGCGGCTGAGAGAAAAGTACTGGAGACAGGTGCGAGGAAATACCTTCTGGACAGGAATGACCATGCGAAGGCATTCAGCGCCGTAATTGAAACCATCGCATGTGTGCCAGCTGTGAACCTGGATCACGAAATCATCGTTAAACGCTTTGGCGAAACTGATGAAGTCATTCAGAAGGACGGAGTAACGCATTATCTGTATCCTGACAAGGGACTCGATGTGATATTGAACGAAGACGGCAAGGAAGTGCTGCAATA
>CALLCZ010000059.1 GCA_937998645.1 uncultured Gammaproteobacteria bacterium | reverse complement strand
GCTGTCGATCTAGGCGCTGCACCAGGCGGCTGGAGCTGGCAAATGGTCAATCGGGGTCTGCTGGTAACCGCCATTGATAACGGTCCCATGGACAAGGCATTGATGAGCACCGGTATGGTTGAGCATCTGCGTAGCGATGCGTTCACATATGTGCCTGAGAGAAAAATAGACTGGCTGGTTTGTGATATGGCGGAACGCCCCTTGCACGTCAGTCGACTGATCGCCCGCTGGTTCACAAATAGAAGCTGTAAGGCCGCGATATTCAACCTCAAGCTGCCGATGAAAAAACGCTACCCGTCAGTACTTGAATGCAAAGACCTGTTACACAGGGAATTGAGCAAGGCCGGCATAAAGCACAGTTTGCGTATCAAACACCTGTATCACGATAGAGAGGAAGTCACCGCCTGTTTAATCACTCGTGACGATAAATCAGCAGCGCAGTAATCCACAGAGTAATGAATACGCACTCTCGCAAAGGAAATTATTTTTTAACCGCAGAGGCGCGGAGGCGCAGAGAACTACGGTTCTTTATGAGTATGTGTTTTTCTTATACAAGGCTAACCACAATCAGGTTCTTAAATTACGCAATAACTAAACCTGCATTTTCTCTGCGTCTCCGCGCCTCTGCGGTAATCGCATTAATACTCTTTGTAGTCCTTCCACCTTGACGATATGATAAACCGAATAGCATCAGCATCGATTAGGGATAAGCAGTCAGATCGATTCTGGATCACAACAGATTACATCCTCCGGTTCGACAAGAGTGCCGCGTTTTGCTCAAATACGGCTTACGCTTCATATATAGATTAATGACACTATGAAAACAAAGGTTTTAAAACCGGAAGAACATTATATAAATGATGAACCCTACTATCAGCCGATTGGTGAAGAAATCAGGGTTTTCGATGCTGCTTATAAACAACAGCTGCCTGTTCTGCTCAAGGGCCCTACCGGTTGCGGCAAGACACGCTTCATGGAGCATATGGCATGGAGACTGAAACGCCCGCTTATTACCGTATCGTGTCACGATGATCTTACCGCGTCTGACCTTGTTGGCCGCTTCCTGATAACCAGCGGTGAAACTGTTTGGGTCGATGGCCCGCTTGCCAGTGCCGTACGCCATGGTGCTATCTGTTACCTCGATGAAATCGTGGAAGCACGCAAGGACACGACAGTGGTGATTCACCCGCTGGCCGATGACCGCCGCATCCTGCCGATGGAAAAGGTCGGCGAACTGCTCGAGGCCACCCCCGAGTTTTGCCTGGCCATATCCTATAACCCCGGCTATCAGAGCGTGATGAAAGACCTGAAGCAAAGCACGCGTCAGCGCTTTGTAGCGCTCGAATTTGATTACCCGGGCTCCGAGCTGGAAACTGAAATCATCGTAAAAGAAACAGGTATCGATGCTGACACCGCCATGCAACTGGTCAAGTTCGCCCACATGACGCGAGACCTGAAAGGCAGTGGTCTTGATGAAGGCGCATCAACACGGTTACTGGTCCATGCCGCCAAGCTGATGCATGATGATATTGATCCGGTTGTTGCCTGCCAGACTGCCATAGCCCAGGCAATCACAGACGACCACGACATGCTGATCGCGATGAACGAGCTTTCGTCCTCTTTGTTCTGACATGATGCGTCAGCCGCTGGGCAAAGATGAAATTATCGAGTTCATGGATGAATGCCTGGAAGTCGAGTTCTCATTTGTTAAAAATGAAATACCCGCGGAGCAAATAACAAAGCTGCCGCGCCAACAGCAGGACTTCATTCTCAACCTGATAAAACGTGTGTCCGATACCAATATCGAGCTTGCATACCAGCTCGCCTGCGGTTCGGCGCATGCACTGGATGAGATGGGTGAGCATATGGTCGAAGAGTGGGCAATGACCGCCGCTGACCATTACGACCGCAAAGGTCTGTTCCCGGCAATGTCAGTCATACGCGACCTCGATAATTTTATTCACACCGCGCACGAACGCGCGCACGGTTCACTACTTGAGGATGAAATCGGCGTATTGCTTCCATTCCTGCATGGCCTGTCAGGCAGAAAGCTCAAGCTGGAAGCTTCGGATACGACATACACCGACACCGAAACCATTTTTGTGCCGCCGGTCATGGCGGTATTCTCTGACAGCAAGGAAAACTTTCTGTTATACAAGGCCACCGTTGCTCATCATTGGGCACAAATCCAGTTCGGTACTTTCAGAACCGACCTGTCGCAACTCCCCGAAGACCAGCTGATAAAGTTCTGTTCACTTGAAACGGTTCGGCTTGATGCCTGTATACGCAAAGAACTGCCCGGCCTGTACCGGCAGATGCAGTTGCTGCAGAACAAGTTTGAACAGCAAAAAACATCAGGCCGGTATGAAGAAATCATAAACATACTGTCTTCCAGTGTTGCCAGTGTGAATACAACTTTGAACCTGCTCGATAAAGTGACATATGAACAGTGTCCGGGTTCTTATGTATACCAGGGAACGATAGACCCTGTTGCGGTTGCCGCAACCATGTCAAAACGCATCGAACGGGAAAAGGCCTTTTTCAGGGTTGCACTCAGCGACCTGGCAAAGGAATTAACCAGGACCGTGGAAAGTGATGAAACACCTGAGAAATCACCGCCCAGGTTCAGTATTCGAAAAAAGGATGACGCGGACAATACTCTCGGCAACGGCATGGTACAACTGGAGCTTGATGGCGGCCTGGCAGCGCCGCCTCAACACATAAAAGAGCTGATGAGTTCGATCATTGTCGATTTCGGTGACATACCACCTGAATACCTGGTAGCAGCCGGGCCCGGTGAATATGACCTGACCGTGTTCGATAGAAACCTGAACCCGAATGACGTATGGAAAGGCACCTACCATGAAGAAGGCGCTCAGATATACAACGAATGGAATTACAAACGCCAGCATTACCACAAGGACTGGTGTGTGCTGAGAGAGATCGAGGTACAGCCTGTATACGACTCGTTTGTAGATGACACACTGGAAAAATACAGCAAACTGTTGAAGAGTCTGCGTAATACCTTTGAATACATGCGCGGCGAAGACAAGCTGCTGAAGAAGCAGCCACATGGTGATGACATTGACATCGATGCGCTTGTTGAAGCCTACGCCGATGTCAAAAGCGGTATGGAAATGACCAACCAGCTGTTTACAAAAATGCACAAGGAAGAGCGCAACGTCGCCGTAATCTTTATGGTCGACATGAGCGGCTCTACCAAAGGCTGGATAAACAGGGCTGAACGCGAATCCCTGATATTGTTAGCCGAAGTGCTGGAGGTTCTGCAGGATCGATACGCAATCTATGGCTTTTCAGGCATGACCAGAAAACGCTGCGAACTGTTCAAGATCAAAGCCTTTGATGATGAATATAATGCAGAAGTAAAAGCACGCATCAGTAATATAGAACCACAGGATTACACCCGTATGGGCGTATTCATCCGTCATGTAATTCGCCATTTCAGTGAAGTCGAGGCAAGTACCAAGCTGCTTATCACCCTGTCAGACGGCAAACCGGACGACTATGATACCTATCGTGGTGAATATGGTGTTGAGGACACACGCCAGGCATTATTTGAAGCACGCCGTGATGGCATACATTCTTTTTGCATTACTATTGACGAGGAAGCAAGGGATTACCTGCCACACATGTATGGCGCGGCCAACTATACCGTTATCGATAATGTTGCCTCATTACCGATAAAAATTTCAGAGATCTACCGAAGGCTAACGACCTGACCATGGCAAATTCAATATACTGGTACGACTACGAAACTTTCGGCATTGATCCGCGCTACGATCGTCTGGCCCAGTTTGCAGGCTTGCGTACCGACGAAGATCTGAACGTTATCGATGATCCGCTGGTGATGTACTGCAAACCGGCTAACGACATGCTACCCGACCCGGTGGCCTGTATGATCACGGGAATTACACCACAAAAAGCAGACGCCGAAGGATTGATTGAAGCCGAGTTTATTGCAGCCATACACCAGGAGTTCTCCAGGCCAAACACCTGCGTTGCCGGCTACAACAACATACGCTTTGACGATGAGTTCACCCGAAACACCCTGTACCGTAATTTTTACAATGCCTACAGCCATGAATGGCAACACGGAAATTCGCGATGGGACATTATCGACATGGTGCGGCTCACGCGTGCGCTCAGACCGGACGGCATCGAATGGCCATTCGATGACAATGGCAATCCCAGCAACCGCCTTGAGTTGCTGACAAAAGTGAACAACATCAGCCACGAAGCGGCGCATGATGCCATGTCGGATGTGTATGCAACGATTGCTGTTGCCCGGTTAATTCGTGAAAAACAGCCGCGGCTGTATGATTATGTTTACACGCACAGAAAAAAGGACGCTGTCGCTAAATTACTCAACTTGCGAACACATGAACCAGTGCTGCATGTGTCTTCCATGTATTCAATGGAGAAAAACTCTATCGCCATGGTCATGCCTGTCTGCCAGCACCCCGTCAACAAGAACGGCGTGATTGTCTATGACCTGTCAATCGAACCTGATCAGTTCATCATGTCGGATGTTGATGAAATTGCCGGCAGTATATTTACACCAGCGAGCGAGCTCCCTGAAGATGTAGCACGCATCCCGCTGAAAACGGTACATATGAATAAATGCCCCGTTATCGTACCTTTAAAAACCATGGATGAAGACACTGCTGAAAGACTCAATATCAACGTAAGCCGGAACCAGCAGCACCGGGATACATTACTGAAACATATCGACTCGCTGGAACAGAAAACACGCCAGGTATTCAATCAACAGGACTTCCCTGCCGTTACCGACCCCGATGCACAGTTATACAGCGGCGGTTTTTTCAGCAACAGCGACTACAACCGTATGCAACGTATCCAGCAGAGCACGCCAGATGAACTCGCCAGACTCGAGCTGAATTTCGATGATGACCGAATACCGGAAATGCTGTTTCGTTATCGCGCGAGGAATTTCCCGGAAACACTCAGCAGTGATGAGCGGCAGCAATGGGACGAATTCCGCAGGCAGAAATTCAGTGACCCTGCATATGGAATTCGCACGCTAAACCAGGTTAAGGCCAGTATTGAAGAGCTCAGAATTGCACCGAACACCACCGGATTACAGCTGGCAGTGCTCGATGAGCTTGAAAATTACCTTTCACAGCCAGATTTAACCGCATGCTAAGTCTTTGTTAAATATGCTTATATTAAATTACCTTAAATTAACCTTAAAAAATGTTTGACTTATATTAGTATTTATTAATATACTATATCCGTTGGTCATGAATGGCCAAGCGCATGAAACATAAATGCTGTTAACAATTTTGAGGTAAATATCATGAAAAAATTAAGTGTAATTGTTGCTGTAGTAATGCTTACAGCTGCTTCATCTGCCAATGCATGGTGGGGCGACGACGGTTATAGCCGTGGTGATAGCCGTGGTTATGGTCGCGGTTATGGTGACGGCTATGGTTATGGCGACGGCTATGGTGATGGCTATGGCGACGCTGATGGCGATTTCGACGGTGACTTCTCATTCGGTATGAGTGGTTCTGGTCGTGGTTCTGGTCGTGGTCGTGGTCGTGGTCGCGGTGAAAACCGTTACCGTGGTGACTACCGTGGTGATTACTATGGCGATTACTATGGTGACTATCGCGATGGCCGTGGTTACTATGGTCGTCCGTATGGTTATGCGCCTTACGGCTATGCTCCTGCTCCTGCTGCTCCAGCAGCACCTGCAGCTCCAGCAGCACCTGCCAAGTAAGAAGTTACTTCTTCAAGTAGCATAAAAGCCGGGTACCCCAGGGTACCCGGCTTTTTTATTGCCCGTATTATCTGTCCTGCTGTTTCACGCATGCCATCCTGGCTCTAATTAATCACCAGCCCAGCCCAAATATGCAGAAATATTTCAAATAAAAACAAATAATTATTGACTATATTAGAGTTTTCTAATATAGTGTCGCACATATTGGTTACACCAATTGCGCATGAATTTTATTAAACAATTTAATTGAGGAAAAAACATGAAAACTTTAAAAGTACTTGCTGCTGTCGCAGTTCTCGCGGCTTCAACTTCTGCCAATGCCTGGTGGGGTCCTTTCGACTTTGACGATAACGATTACTACAATGATAGCCGCCATGATGGCTATGGCCGCGGATATGGAAATGGTGAAGGTTATGGCGACGGATACGGTGATGGCGATGGCGAAGTGGATGGCGATTTCGACTCAAGCTTCTCATTCAACATGAGTGGTTCTGGTCGTGGCCGTGGACATGGTCGTGGTCATGGTAACGGTCGTGGATATAACGACTACCGTGGTGATTACCGTGGTGATTACTATGGCAACCAATACAATGGCAATGCACCTTATGCATACGCTCCTTATGGTTATGCACCTGTAGCTCCGGTTGCTGCAACTACTGCTGAAGTCCCTGCTACTGAATCCAAGTAAGCAATACTGGCAAGCCAACAAAGCCGGGGACCTTTGGGAACCCGGCTTTTTATTGTCCGGTATAAAGATGACTGCGGAGAATTTTTGCAGCCCTGTGTATCGTTTAGCAGGGACATAAATGAATAGTTGACCGACGTCAATTTATCGAACACTAAGCACGAAAAGGACCTGATTGATGCAGCTCTAATATTGTCTATATTAGCGCATTCTTATATACTGATATGATGGATTTTTTTATCCTGGCGCATGAATAACAAACTTGCTGTTAAAAATTTTTGGGGAAATATAATGACAGAAACTAAAACACCCGGTACTGAAACCGATAACTACGAAGAACAGAACAAACAGTCTGATGCCCGTATTATTCTGGGCCCACTCGTCAAATATGCAGCTGTCGGGCTAGTCCTCGTCGGCATTATCATCACTACAGCTGTCATGCTGGACGGCCAGTTCAATGATATCGACCGTGAAGTGGCTGAACTGCAAGCGCAGCTTGCACAGGCAAACATGGATGCTGCAGATAATACCAATGCTGACAACTCAGCTGGATCACAGGCAGAAGCTGCCCCTGCTGTTGAAGTTGAGGTCGTGAAGCAGAAACCCGCAATTTCAGCAGTCGCTGAAACTACTGATGCCGAAAAGCCTGCTGCTAAACCAGTGGTTGAAAATAACGTCGACGCAACGCCTGCAGTCACGCAGACTGCTGCTGAGGCGGTTAAAAAGGAGCTGATCGTGACAGAATCAACTGTTGCTGAAGACACCGTTGTTGAAGCAACTGTTGCCGATGAGGCCATCAAGCATTCTGACTTTTTTGACAGATCATTTGATGAGTTGACTGCAGAACGCAATAGCTACCTGAAAGAACGTGACCGCCTGTACCTCGAAGAATTCAAGGCCAGTCAGGAACGGCAACTGCAATTTATGCGTGAGCGCTTTGCGCATCAGGAACAGAGAATTCAGGAAATGGAAAAACGCAATCAGGAAATCTACGATTACCGTGCTGCCGTCATAAAAGAAAGGCAGCAGAGGCGTGAAAGTTTTCTGCCTGATCGTATCTGATACAGTCGCCTCAACAAAGCCGGTTTTGCTTTTTCAGCATTACCGGCTTATTTTGAGCCTAATATCGTTTCACTTGACACATATATACATCTCACATAACGTGGTCCTGTTACCGGCTGTTCGAACAACAATACATACCGAACGGTCAATATATTCGAGGTCACTGCTATGAAATTCATCAAGGCAGCATTCGCTGCTTCCCTGGTTCTGATGTCATCATCCGCTATCGCCTGGGACATGCCGTGGGACGACAATGACCACAGGGATCGTTGGCACGGATACCATCGCGGTGACAACAAATTTGACTTCTTGGATGATGTCTGGGGCGACATGTTCGGTGATATGTTCGGTGATTTTGATTTTGAAATCACTGTTCGCGCCAATGCCGAAGGCTGGGGTCGTGGCAGAGGCCGTGGCCGTGGTGATAATTACTGGCGTGGTGACCACCGCTATTATGGAGATAATCGCTACTATGGTGGCAACCGCTATTATCGTGGGCGTCATGGACCGTATCGCCCCTATTATGGCCCATACAGGCAGCCAGGCTTTTATGGCCCACCGCCAGCCGTTGCACCATCCCGATACGGCGTTCCATCCCGACAGCGGCCGCCGGCAGCGGCAGCAGCACCCGCTCCGTCACCGGCTAACAGGTCGCCGTCATACAGGACAGCGCCATCCAGGCCCCCGGTCTCCAGGGATCCACGCTCCAGGCCATCCACGGCGCCCAATGTTTCCGCACAGAAGACACCCCCGGCAGCAGAGCAAACTCTGCAACAGCCACCCTGGGCGACTAACCCACCTGCACAAATGAGACCATAGAATCTTAATTATCAACAGGTTACAGGACATGGCCGACAACTGTCGGCTTTATTCTCCATCTGAATTTGCAATTTTCAAACCGCGCAGAAAATATTGATCCAGATCAATAACTTAGCAGGTTGCAGAATCAGACAGTTTGAAATTATAATGAAATCTGTATACTCGATCATCCGTAATAGATGATTCGCATGTATTACTAGCGCAAATTTGCTGAACACAAATGAGCCGGGAATCCAGGTGACTGACTTCATTCAGTCGCTTAAAAAAAGTCTTCGCTCTTCGAGTTCCGCAAGAATGTTGATCTTACAACCAACGAGGTAGTATTTATGAAAGGTTTAACACTGATTGCAGCCGCTGCAATTCTGGCAGTGTCCTCATCTGCCAACGCATGGTGGGATGATGACGGTTATAGCCGTGGTGATGGTCGTGGCTATGGCCGTGGCTATGGTTATGGTGATGGCTATGGCGATGGTTATGGCGACGGTTATGGCGATGCCGATGGCGATTTCGACGGTGATTTCTCATTCGGCATGAGCGGCAGTGGTCGTGGTTCAGGCCGTGGTCGTGGCCGCGGCTACAACCGCTATCGTGGTTATGGCGATTACCGCGGTGACTACTATGGTGACTACTATGGTGACTACCGTGATGGCCGTGGTTACTATGGTGGTCCATATGGTTATGGTCCTTACGGTTACAGGGGCTATTATGCTCCACCACCACCAGCCGCAGCACCAGCAGCACCGGCTGCCGCAGCACCTGCTGCCAAGTAATCAGCTCTTAAAAGAGTCATGATGCATCAGGCTGGTCACCCTGCGGTGATCAGCCTTTTTTAATTGTTAAATTCTTTAAACCTTATGGTGAGAACATGAGTGAGCATGATTCAAACCCGTCATTCGGCGACACTGGCAATACAGCACCAGGGTCACATAAGACATCCGATACTTCGAATGAAACGGCACACAGTTACTTTATCCCGGTTGTTATGTTGATCGTGCTTTGCGTCACCATTGTTTCAACGTTCTACAGTAAAGAATTTCATAACCTGATCGCGGGCGCAGCGTCCCAAGATCAAGCTGATCAGCTTGCTTCAGAAGTAACACAGCATCCCCGGGAAAAAACACCGGCAGTTGATGTAGCTGAAGAAGACAGGGCAAAATCGAATACAGCCACTGAAACCGCCCCGGTAACAGAAGCATCACAGGAAGCTGCTACAGCTACTGTTGAAACCGCTGCAGCTGATTCAACATTAACAACTGCAGATACCCCCGCATCTGAAACAACTGCCGTCCAAATCCAGGCTGGCGAATTAAACAGCCTCGTCTCAATAAAAGATGAGGCGTCATATTCTGATAGAAAAAATCGTGCCCCCTACCCTTATGCGCCGCCAATGAATTACAGCATGCCGCAACAGCACCAGAGCCGCTATAACGAAATGATGGAACAAAGGCGCAGCTTGTATGAAGAAGCCATGCAGGAACGTAGAGAACACAGGATGAAAATGCGTGAATACAGGGCCGAGGTTAACAGGCGTATCGAGCAGGATCGCCTGGACATGCATCAGCGGATGCAGGAGATTGAACAGGAACACCAGAAAAGACTCGATCAGCAGATGAACTGGATCGAACTGGAAGATAGACGCTCAATGAACCGCCCCATCTAGCCCGCATTTCTAACCATGCGCTTACTCGGGTTATGCAGCGACCTGTTGAGAAATGCGGGCTAGTGTAAAATATTAATTTATATCAATAAAAGGCGCTGAAGGGCGCCTTTTTTATTGCCGGAAATCAAAAAGAGAGTCATTTTCATTGTTGACTATATTAGTATATTCTTATATTATAGTTAACGTTGATCCAGTTTGGATCAAAAGCGCATGAAATTTAACTGCTAAAAAATTATTTGAGGTCTAGACATGAAAACTTTATATGTAATTGCTGCATCTGTCGTACTTGCTGCATCTTCAGCTGCTTTCGCTGACACATCTGACAATGCGGGTTACGCTCCACGTGCTGATATTGAAGATCCGGCATGGGTTAAGCAACTGGATGCAGAGCATGAAGCACGCATGAACGAAAGGCCCGCTTTCGGTGAAATGCCTGAATTCGCAGATGCCCCGGCTTTCGAAACACCTGAATGGGTTAAGCAACTGGATGCAGAGCGCGAAGCGCGCATGAACGAAATGCCTGCTTTCGGTGAAATGCCTGAGTTTGAAGCTCCGGATTTCAAGGAAATGGATGAAAGCCATGCTCAGTTCATCAAGGAATCAGATGAGCGTCGTGCTGCCAGCAAGAAAGCCTTCGAAGAACGCCGTGCTGCTTCAAAGCAGCGTCATGAAGAATTCATGAAGAAGTTCAACAAGGCAGGCACTGAAGAAGCTGTAGAAGAAGCTGCTGTCGAAAAACAAAGTTAAGTTCGACATAACTTTTCGAAAAGGCTCCTGCACATACCCTGTTCAGGGGCCTTTTTTATGGATCACGCATGATTGCTTTCTGGAGTATCTGACTAAAACAGGTCGAGGACAGAATAAGCAGCAATCATGCGCTGCTAGGGTGCGGTAGCCCAGGTTGCCGCGCCCGATTTTTATGTAGTTGTACAGATTTGATCTGACAGCTGTTGTCGATTCCCGTGTCACCTGAAAACCTGCCTGTGTTGCAGGTTTAACATCCAATTTTCTTGCAGAGGCGCAAGGCGCTGAGCCGCAAAGGCCGCGAAGGATCTTTTTAGTCCACAGATGAACGCAGATAA
>CALLCZ010000058.1 GCA_937998645.1 uncultured Gammaproteobacteria bacterium | reverse complement strand
GCTGTTGCTGCTGTTGCTGCTGTTCCTGCTGTTGCTGCTGTTGCTGCTGTTGCTGCTGTTGCTGCTGTTGCTGCTGCTCTTTTTGTTCCTCTTCCTTCTGTTCCTCTTCCTTCTGTTCCTCTTCCCTCTCAGCTTCCTCTTCCGGGCTGGCCTGGGCCAGCATGATACGGGCAAGGTTCTGGTTGTAGTTCGCTGCCTCGTGTTCGGGATTCTGTTTCAATACATTGCTATAGGCGCTGATGGCCTTTTCATAATTGCCGGCGCGAAAGTAACTGTTGCCTTCGTTGTATTTTGCTGCTTCGCGAACTTCCTCTCGCTCGACCTGCTGGAAGGACTGCGCCGCTTTCAGATATTCACCCTCCCGGTACAGCGCGACTCCACGACGATACGAATCCTGGAACGTATCTGCGGCCTCCGAGTAGCGGCCTTCCTCGTACAGTCGTTCGCCTTCCTGTTCCTGGTTTTCGAACAGCGCGGCGTGTGCCGCCATGTTGAGGCAGAACAACAAAAGGCAGCAAAGAAGACTCCGTAGCAGGCTTATCATGACGTCTCCTGATTCAGAGAGACTCGCGGGAAACGCCTGTACAGGGGAAGCACCAGCAACATGGCGAGGCCTACCAGCCAGAAGTAACGCTCATTCCAGATGCGTGTTTTCTGGTTGGCGACTACTTCCGCATGACTCACGCGGCCGATGCTGTCCAGCAGTGCAGCGGTATCCGCATCACGGTAGTCAGCGCGTTGATAGATGCCATTGCCGACTTCGGCCAGTTTTTTCAGGTTCTCCTCGTCCAGCCGGGAGATCACCGGCGAACCATCCTGCTGACGCAGCGGCGTGTTGTCTTTTCCGGGTACCAGCCCGCCCTTCTCAGTACCCATACCCAGCACGTGCAGGTGCACGCCCTCGCGGGTCAGGCGCTTGACGTATTCCTCGAGGTTGCCATCACCAAAATCCCCGTCAGTAACCAGCAGCAGGTGGCGGCTGCTGTCCGCCGGTTGTCCGGCCAGCATCTGTTGTGCGCGTGCCAGGGCTTCGGTGAGCCTGCTGCCCTTGAGTTCGACCAGGTTTGTGGACAGGGCCGGCAACAGTACCAGCAGGCTGTTGCCGTCCTCGGTCAGCGGGGCGATGATATGGGCCAGGGTGGCAAAGCCGATCAGGCCCAGCCGGGAATGGCGATTGTTTTCTATCAGGTCCTGTATCTCCTGGCGCGCGCGGGTCAGGCGTGACGGGTTGATGTCGGCCACATCCATGGAGCGGGACAGGTCGAGCAGGATGACCAGGTCACTGCCGGGTCTGAACAGTTGCACGTCCCTGAAATCCCAGCGTGGACCTGCGATGGCGCAAACCAGTAAAGCCCACAGCAAGCTCCACATCAGAAAACGCTGCCATTGCTGGCGCGGCGGCAGGTCGTGACGGCCCATCAGAAAGGGTAGCAGGCGTTTATCCGCATAGGCCCGGTATCGCTCGGTGTGCTCTCGGGGCGATGACATACGCAGCCACAGCCATACCGGCAGCGGCGCCAGCAGGAGCAGCAGCAGCCAGGGTTGGGCGAAGTGAAAACCGGCCTCAGGCATGTTGTCCTCCACCCATTATGCGAGCCCGGCCATCCGGGAACAGCCCCAGGCCGAGCATCAGCAGCAGGCTCAAACCCAGGGTCCATGGATACAGGGGATGAGGGATCATGATCGTGCGAGACTCGGCGCGTGTCTTCTCCAGTTCATCGATACGTGTATAGATCTCCTCCAGCGCGTGGGTGTCAGTGGCGCGGAAGTAGGCACCGTTGGTAATGCCGGCGATGTCGCGTAAGACCTTTTCGTCCATGCCCAGGTCATCGCGAGCTACCAGGCGTCCGCCTTCAATGATCTGCACGCTCTCCTGTGTGCTGCCGACACCAATGGTGTAGATACGGATTCCCGCCTGGGCAGCCAGCCGCGCGCCATCCAGGGGTGGAATCGTACCGGAGGTGTTATCACCGTCGGCGACGAGAATCAGCACACGCGAGCCTTCAGGACGCTCGCGCAATTTTTTTACCCCCAGCCCGATGGCATCGCCCATCGCGGTGCCCTGACCGGCAATGTTCGGCACCACGTCAGCGAGCTGCTGGCGTACTGCATTCAGGTCATAGGTCATCGGGGCGATGGTATAGGCCTGACTGCCGAAGATGATCAGGCCGACCCGGTCGCCACCCCGGTTGGCAATAAATTTATTCAGTACACCCTTGAGTACCGCCATGCGTGTGACCTGGGCGTTATTGACGGTAAAGTCCAGCGCTTCCATGGAGTGCGATGCGTCTACTGCCAACATCAGGTCGTAACCCTCGGCACGGGTTTCGGTATAGGGTTCCAGCCATTGCGGACGCATCAGTGTCAGGGTCAGGAACAGCCATAGCAGTGCCAACATCAAGCCATGGATGCGGCCGCTGATGGCAGCCTTTGGTCGGTGGCCGGTAAAGCTCTCCTGCAGGTGATCAAGGGAGGGATGCAACAGGGTTTCCTGGCGCCCGGCCAGTGTCTCCGCCTGCTCCGGGTCGGTTCTGGACCAGAGAAACTGTACCAGTAACGGCAGAATCAGCAGTACCGCCATCCACGGCCAGTAAAATTCAAACCCCATGACCGGTCTCCTGGCTCATGGGGCATGCTCTGGGCTGGGTGGTCCATGACAGCGCAGCATCAATCAGCTTATGCAGTTCCGGCTGGTCACCAGGTTCACCGGGAGGTGCGTAAGGAAGGTCAAGCAGCAGTCGGCCACGGTTGCGCCAGTCGAAGCCATCGGGATCATGATCCGCAAGCCAGGCCAGCCAGGACTCGCCGTGAAGGCCGGCGCAGCTGTCACGTCCACAGCGGGCAATGGCGATGCGCCGCAGCAGTTCCGAAAGCCGATCGGCTACCACCTTTACTTCTCGGCGACCGACCTGGTCGCGCAGCACTGTGAGTTGACGGGCCGCGTCCTTTGACCATCCATATCGTGGCAGATAACGCTGCCAGTCAGGGCGCCAACGGCGCAGACCGATGAACAGCAGAACCAGCAGGGCTATACCCGCCAGCAGCAGCCACCAGCCCGTTGCCAGTGGCCAGATGCCCACCGGATCGAGTTCCTGAATATCGTGCAGCCGGTTGGTCAGACTATCAGGTGTCACAGGTAGGCCCTTGAGCGGGCTCGCAGAGCGAGACCGGACATCAGTGAGTGGTGCACATCGTCCGAGGTTTGCACCGGGATCACCGCTACACCCAGCCGGTTGGCCAGCATAATCAAATTCGCCCGGCGGGCCTCCCAGCGTGCTGTGAAGGCGCGCCGGCCTTCGGCGTCTTCGGTATCGATTTCCACCATGCGGCCTTCGGCATCCCGAAACAGGGCACGGCCCACAGACGGGATTTCCCGGTCGGCAGGATCGTCCACCGGTATCAGCACCACCGAGTGTTTCTGACAGACCTGGCCCAGGGTCTTGTCCAGTCCCTGCAGATCACGATTGAAGTCACCAATCACAAAGATGAGGCTGCCGGTACCGCTGCCCCTGCCGGCGTGTTTCAATACCAGGTCGATACAGTCGATCCCATGCTGGGCCCGGCGGACCGGGTTGGCCATTTCCTTCAGCAGGCGCCAGACAGCACGTTTATCCTTGGTGGGCTGGAAATGAACCAGACCGGTATCGGCATCGCCGAACAGCATGCCACCGACCCGGTCATTGACACTGTTGGCCGCCCAGCCCAGCAACGCTGCGGCGCGGGCAGCCTGCACCGACTTGAAAGTGCCGCGGGTTCCGAAAAACATGTGTGGTCCGTGATCCACGCACAGCACAACGCTGCGCTCGCGCTCCTCGCGGTAGACTTTCAAATGGGGTTCGTTGGTGCGCGCCGTGACCTTCCAGTCCATGTTGCGGATATCATCACCTTCACGGTATTCCCGGACCTCCTCGAAGTTGAGTCCCTGGCCGCGGAACACCGAAGCGTACAGGCCGCTGAAGGTGGTGTTGACCAGGTGGTGTGAAGCAAGACCCAGGGTGTGCGCCTGGTGGCGGAGTTCAAGCAACTCATCCAGACGCGGATGCATCTCATCTGTCATGGAATAGCGACCAGCTCCAGAAGACGTTGTATGAAATCATCGGTGGAGATGCCTTCAGCTTCGGCTTCAAAGGTCAGCAGCAGGCGGTGACGCAGGATTTCCGGAGCAACCTGCTGTATATGTTCCGGTGACACATAGGTGTCACCACGCATCCAGGCCAGGGACCGGGCACAACGTGCCAGGGAAATGGAAGCACGTGGTGACGCACCGTAGCGTATCCAGCGTGCCAGCTCATCGCTGTAGGCGCCGGGATTGCGGGTGGCCTGCACCAGGTCAACAATGTAGCGGTGCAGCTTTGGATCCAGGTAGAGCTCGGCGGCCGCGGCGCGCATTGCACGCAAATCGGCCTGGGAAAGCAAGGTATCAGGTGGCTGTTGAGAGACTTTCTGACGGTTGTTGTCCAGCTCAAGAATCTGCAGTTCTTCTTCGTGGCTTGGGTGCTCCGCCCTCACCTGCATCAGGAACCTGTCCAGCTGGGCCTCGGGCAGGTGGTAGGTGCCCTCCTGCTCGATGGGGTTCTGGGTACCCAGCACCATGAACACCTCCGGCAGCGGATAGCTGGTCTGGCCCACTGTTACCTGGCGCTCAGCCATGGCTTCGAGCAATGCGGACTGGACCTTGGCCGGAGCCCTGTTGATCTCGTCGGCTAGCAGGATATTGTGAAAAAGCGGACCGGGGCGAAACTCGAAAGCGCCTTTTTCATGCCGGTAAATATCCGTACCCACCAGGTCGGAGGGCAGCAGATCCGGCGTGAACTGCACGCGGTGGAAATCACCTTCAATAGCTTCGGACAGCGCCTTGACCGCGGTGGTCTTGGCCAGTCCGGGCAAGCCTTCCACCAGCAGGTGACCGTCGCTGAGCAGGCAGACCAGCATACCATCCACCAGCCGCTGCTGGCCAATCACGCATGACGCGATGTGATCACGTACCGGATCCAGTTTATCTCTGTTTACATTCTCTATTTTCGAAGTTTCTTTGACTGTCATGCCTGGTGCAGGTGGGTTCATTTGAGGCGCCTAAAGTGGAAATTCAGTGTAGTACTTTTTACAGTTACTTAACCCATAATAGCGCAAACCGGTTATATGTTCTTGATAATAAGGAATAAGTAATATAGGCCCTTTGATAATCATGCGCGATCAAGCCCGCATATTGCAGGAAGGCGGACGCAGAATCATCGATAGCCAGTTAGATTACAAGAAGTTACAGCATGGCTCTCAAGCTGTTACAGGAATGCAACAGCGGACTGAAGTCAGTAACGTGTACGGGGCCTGTGAATGAAAAGATCGGCCAGATGATGAGCGATACGCATGGGATTGCTGTGGACGCTGTTGCTCATCAGAACAATGCCCAGCCTATCGGCTGACCCGGGATACAGGTACAGCAGCGACTGGCTATTATCATTCCTGCCTCGATGCCAGACCTTGCTGTTATCAAACGCGTGATTGATACCATAGCCATAGGTAATGTTTCCAGCCACGGTCGTCCACAGTCGGCCTGTATCGTTGAGCAGCCTTCCTTGAACTAGAGCGTTAGCGAATTTGGCCAGGTCTAGAATGCTGGATTCCCAACCGCCTCCCGGCAGTTTCCATGCTGAATTGCCGGCGAAAACAGTCTTCAGAATATGGCCTTCCTGATCGAATCCCTTGCGCGTACCGATGGCCTGTTGCAAGGAAGACATGCCAAGTGGTCTCTTGATCCTGTCTCTGACCCAGTTCGCATAACTCGTACCTGAACCGCCTTCGATAGCAGAACCCAGCAGGCTGTATCCAAAAGTAGAGTACTTGTAGCCGGTGCCAGGATCGAAACAGAGCTTCTGATTCCTGAAAACCTCCACAGCCTGTCTTGCGTTGTAGTACTTGCTGCTATGTTTACTTCGGGTGTAGCGGGGTGAATGGTTCTGGTAACAGTTTTTTCTCTGCGTGTAATGAATTATCCCGGAACGGTTCGACAGCAGATGCCTGATGCGTATGCTTCCCTTGTTGCCATGTTCAGGCCAGTAGCTCACATGTTGCGTTACTTTATCGTTTAGACTGAAATCCGGATTTTCTTCTGCCAGCTTCAATGCGGCAGCAGCGGTGAGGGTTTTTGAAACCGAGCTCCAGCGGAAAATCGTATTCGTTGTGACAGGCACCTTGCGTTCAAGATCAGCATGGCCATAACCGCTGGCGTAGTAAATGTTTCCATTTTTAACAATTCCCACAGCCATGCCCACGATGTTCTGCCTGGCCATTTCATCAAGCACAACAGCATCGATTTGCTCAGCAGTTTGCGCAAGTGTAGCCGGGCTTGCGAACACGGCCATCCACAAGCCTGTGATGGCCGCATAAAACATCAGGCTGGTGTATTTACTTAAACAGTCAATCTTTATGCACCTGTATCTTCTTTTTCACAATTCAGGAGTATCAACAAATTTTACGTTACGAGCGTGAAACTGTTTGATTCTTAGCTTAATACAGGTACACCGCTTCAAAACGCAGAATTGAACGCCCGTCAGCAGCATATAGCATCAGCACATCTCCCTTGATCTCAAAACGCGAGGCGCTGCCAAGTGTTTCGAGGAACTGCTGTTCCTGTTCCATCGCTTCGAAGCACATCATTGGGGTTGATGCCAGTTGATTGAAATACAGTTGATCATTGCTGACTGCATAATGCCCTAAGAACCGGTTGCAACCGGAGAAACCACGAACCCTGTTGTTCCTGCCGGTAAGCACCATGTGCAGTTCACGCTGGCCGGCGCCAATCGTTACTGGCCGCCCCTGTAACTCAACCGGATTCCAGTACGTATTGATCAGACTTGCATCCGGTTTGGGCGGGTGCGAACTCTTGCCGCCTTGCTCTAACCCGACACGCGAAACCATAACATCGACCGGCTCGCCCGAATCATGGGCAAAAGCCGGTATGTGTTCTGTATTGATGAACATCAGCTGGCCATTCGCCTCTATGCGTACACGCATGCCATATCGCATGTTTGGCTGGATCTTTGCGGGATCGTACTGCAGTGAATAGGCATAGGGTGGTGATGTGCCTTCAGGTTTTAAAGATGTTTGCGCAATAACTGTCGCGGCAACATCCATCCGGCTGACATCTTCGAGAATCACATCAATTTCGGCACCGGCTGGCAGCATCATGCGCTCGCGGTACCAGATATTGCCGCTAATCGTCTTCAAGCCGCCAGAGCCCGGAACCGCTGACTGCACGGGAGCCATGTATAACAGGCTTGACAGCAGCAGCAAGACCAGGGGTATCCGGTTAAAGTGAATGCAGTTCATATTCGCCACTATATCCTTGGTTGATAATTAAGGTACCGGGGTGGACTTATCTACCCCGTTAAATCTTTTACGCCTTATTATTTTCAATCACCAGAACCACCAGCCTGAATTCAGTTCATCTTCACAACGTGATAGTTGCGCATGATAGGTTTTCGCACGCTTATCCACTTTTTTGGCTACCTTTATCAGCCAGGGCTATTGATTATAGGTTTTACGTTTGTAGCCGCCGTGACCTTCATGGTAAGCGAGGTACTGGTTATATGCATCCCATTTGGAGATGTCCAGCGTGTCATAACTCCGTTTTCCGTACCAGCCGATAAAATCGACTGCATCATCAAAGTCATCGCGGTCCGCACCCCGGTTGTGAGTTGATTGTATATACCAGTCCCAGGTTTCATCCTTTACCTGTGCGTAACCATAAGCCGATGATTTACGCCCTGTTGGAATGATCCATAAAAAATATTCCATTTCTGTTCTGGCATCATACTTGAATCGCGACTCCTGATGAATGATGGCAAGCTGCACATGAATCGGTACACCCCAACGCTCGAAACTGTCTTTAGCATCATCGTACCAGTCATCCTTTTCTCTGAATATCTCACAGCTGTCATCAATATTACGGGGTGGTGAACTCGAACAAGCTGCCAGTAAAACAGGGGCTATTAACAGAATGGCTTTTATCATGGCTCGAACAAGAATAAACCGGGTCAGGGAGTCATTGCTACCAGTAATTAGAGTTAATTACTCTCTTCCCCTGTTTTATTTATTCCTGCCAAGCGTGGTCTGCTCCCTGCTGTTCTACATCCTTTTAATTCGCCTCAGACAGGTCTGCTATCGCCACCACTGCAGGTGCTTCTACCACACTGTCTTTGCCCTGAACTTTAGAGGGTATTTTTGCAGTGGAGATAATGACAGCCGCAACAAGGTTCATCACCCCCGTGATGATGAAGGCAAGCATGAAGTTGTTCATGTCGCCAAGATAACCACCGAGCATGGGGCCGATGCTCCCCCCTACTCCGTAGCCCAGAAATACATAACCATAATTCTGACCGAAAAATTTGTGGCCGAAAGTATCTGAAGTAATGGCCGGAAACAACGCAAAGTTACCGCCAAAGTTGAAACCGATCAGGGCGGCGAACAGGTAGAGCGAATATTCAATGCCTGCCATATAGGGAAACACGATAACGAACACGCCCTGACTGGCGGCCATCATGATCAACGATGTTTTCCGCCCATGGTGATCGCAGTTGACCGCGTGACCAATAGAGTCGCTGATCTTGCCCCAGCCGATCCGTCCGATGGCATTGAAGATTGCAAAAATCACCATCGCGGTACCCGCGGCCGCATCGGCCGATGATTCCGGCATACCACTGGCAACAAGGGCCTGGCTCGGAAACTGTTTCATCAGGCCGATGCACATCAAGCCTGCAGTAGCACCGATGGCGAAAGTGGAAAAGATGGACCAGTAGTGCACGGTCCTTATCATCTCACTGCTGCGAAAATCGAACTTGCCGCCTTTTTGATCCGGCTTCGGTGCTACAAAATTCGGTGGGAATGACATCCACAGGCTGCCCAGCATGACTAGAACCATGAAAATCGCACCGTAAATCATGAATGTGCTGCCGATGCCGTGATCCGCAATCAAGCCCCCCCATGTGCCGGCGAGTTTCACCCAGATCATTGCACCCAGGCCAAAACCCGCAACCGCAACACCTGTGATCAGGCCTTTCTTGTCAGGAAACCATTGCATACCAACGGCAATAGGGACGACGTAACCAAGCCCGATGCCTGCCCCACCAAGCAATCCAACGCCGATCAAGGTCGGCCAGAAACTCTCTCCACCAGTGACTCCAGCCAGTAGATAACCAGCGCCGAGCATAATGCCGCCGGCAACTGTCAACTTGCGAGGCCCGAACGTGTAAAGCATACGCCCCGCATAGAGCATCACCAGTGCGAATGTCACCAGCCCGACAGTGAACGGCCACTGCGTGTCGGCAGTCGACCAGCCTGATGCCTGCAATGGTTTTGCGAATACGGACCATGCGTAAATCGCACCCAGTGACAGTTGAATTAACAATGCCCCGAGTATCACCAACATACCATGGCTGTTTTTACTGCTTGTCATTCTGTTATCTCCAAAGTTACCCGCTCGAGGATAACGAATCCACATGACGGTTATATGACAATTCAAGCACGGCCTGAACGTAATCGAGCATGGCCCGGAGCGGATCTACCTGTGCTTTTGTGAAAAGTATTATGCGTTTCTGGGACACTTTATTTATCTGGCCTGCACAGTGTTTATAGCTCAAAAATCAGCGTATAAGGCATATCTGTTTCAGGCGGCACATGCGAGCCATAATATTCCACGTTTTGTTTGTATCGGTTGAACTTCCTGGCTTTAAAAATTCGGTAAAACTGGATAGATTTTTTGAAATTTTATCTGTCCCATTATTTGATAGCAGCGTTCAGAAATGCCAGACCAGTGGAACAACTAGAAGAATCGTCAGGCCCACTAATAGCGTCAGTGGTACGCCTATGCGCAGGTAGTCAGAAAAACGATATCCTCCGATACCGTATACCATTAGATTTGTTTGATAGCCGATCGGGGTCGCAAAACTGGTGGACGCAGCAACCATCAGCGTAATCACAAATGGCATAAAGCTCACACCTAGGTTGTTTGCTGTTGTCAGTGCGATCGGAAACATGATAACTGCCGCAGCATTATTGGTTGCCACTGCAGACAGTAGTGCGGTGACTGCAAACATTAATGCCAGTGAAATTTCTGTGCTGCCGCCGGAAAATTGAATCAGCGCAATCGCAATATTTTCTGCAGCACCTGTGCTATGCAGCGCACTGCCAAGACCAAAGGATGCGGCAATGACAATTAGAATCTGCCAATTAACGCTGCGCCTGGCCCCACGACCTGATGTACAGCGTGTAAGAATCATCAAGCCGGCTGCCAGCATTGATGCTTTTAGCATGCTCAGCCAGCCGGTTGCTACCGAAAGTATCATCAGTGCCAGTATCGACATAGCCAGCATAGCTTTATGATATTGTGGTGGATTAGTACCTTCAATCTCACTGACCAGAAAAAAGTCGCGTGAATTACGCTGCTGCACCGCGAAGGAATGATGTGATTCCAGCAGCAGCGTATCTCCAGGACGGAGAACAATATCACCGATTTTCTGCTGAATACGCTTGCCGTTGCGGGCAACAGCGATGATGACTGCGTTATAGAAATTCCGAAATTGCCCTTCACAGACACTTTTACCTGCAAGCGGACAACTGTCAGAAACCACCGCCTCAACCAGCACCCGGTCCTGGCGTGAAGAGCCCAGCTTGTAAATCTGGTTCGACGCCGGTGTCAGGCCCAGTGTTTTCTGTAGATCAACCACCGATTCGATCACACCTGCAAACACCAGCCGGTCACCGTCACGTAGCACTTCATAAGAAGATACCGCGGGCATGATCTGTCCCTGGCGATCGATTTCTATCAGGAACAAACCCGGTAACTGGCGCAGTCCGGCTTCTTCGATAGATTTGCCGCTGAGTACACTGCCTTTTTCTACCAGCATTTCTACGGTGTATTCGCGAGCATCGTCATAAAGACTGATAGCAGGTTCCCGTTCAGGCAGCAGCCATTTACTGCTCAGTAAGATAAAAATAAAGACAATCAATATCACCGGGACACCGACCCAGGCGAGCTCCAGCATAGTCAGACCATCAGAACCGGTTTCCTTGATCAACAGACCGTTAACGACAAGGTTGGTGCTGCTGCCGATAAGAGTACATGTGCCTCCGGCTATACTGGCATAACTCAGCGGAATCATCAGCTTCGAAACAGCCAAACTGTTACGTTTGGCCCAGTCACTGATGGCGGGGATGAACATTGCCACCACAGGCGTATTGTTTAAAAACGCGCTCATCGCGGCCACCGGGACCATCAGCCGAACCTGTGCATGTTGAAGCGATCGTGGACGACCCAGTACCGAGTGGACGATCCAACCGATACCGCCTGTGTCACGCAAGCCGGCAACAACAACGTAGAGCACGCCTACAGTCACCATACCCTCGTTTGCGAGACCCGACAGCGCCTGCTCAGGTGAGAGAACGCCAGCCAGCAGCAGCAGTGTAAGTCCACCGACCATGACAATGTCAGGTGAATAGCGTGTCAGTGCCAGAGTGGCGAAACACAGGGTGGTAACAGCAATAGAATACCAGCCTTCCCAGCCCATATCGTCAACCTTTATTTTGCTTCGTAAAATCTATCAAGGTTAGTATAAACAACGAGAAAACGGAAAAAAGAAATGGTTTAGATGAAATAAATATTCAACAAATCCATCGCTCGCCTTACTTCGGCAGGATACTTCAGAACAATTTACTCACACCCAGAGTAATGACTGTTTTGTCGTAAGTATATATATCGACAGTTGAGTCATTTTGAATATATGTAACATTGCTTTTCAATGCCAGGGTGGGGTCAATACGGTAATCGAGCAAAACTTTCAACGTCCACCGGTTATCATCGCGGTCAAGCGTGTCTGATGCTGGAAAATCGCTGACACGGTACGCCAGATCACCAGTCAAGTACCAGTTGCCACTGAATTTATGCGTGTACTTGCCGCCGAGCGTATGACGGGTTGGTGAGTATTCATAGCTGTATGACTCTGCTACCAGTTCACCACGGTTATTCAGCTCGCCCTCATAATAGATTTGCTGGTTGCTGTTTGTTGTATTGCGGGAATACCTGATTTGAGCCCGCTGGCGCCAGCCCTCGAGATAATCATAAATGGGATTTTTACTGGTAAAGTCATCAAACCTGTATTGCAGGATGATTTTTGCATTTCCGGGCAATGGCCTTGCACCCAGAACATCCAGCTTATAAAAACTCTGAAGATCATCTCCACCGAAAGTGCTATTGCCGTATTTGAGCTGTGTTATTGTATTCCAGCTGGAGAATTGATGTTCGTTTCTTAGCCCGAAGGTGTAGAAATCCTGATCGAAATCATCTTCATCGCTATAGTCCACCGTGAAAAATGCGGCATCCAGCAGCCACCCGCTCTGTTTCTTGCCGTGGATAACAAAATCTGCCGATGCATATATGTTATAGAAGGTATCATCGACTCCCAATGCCAGGTTATCCGGCGTAACACTGATATTGTCGTCATAGCCGATATTGCCCAGAACAAAAGCACTCCAACGTTTGGGTGTACCCGTCAGATCGGCAATGGTCTGTTTTGATGCATCGACAATCTTTTTATCCTTGCTGTTCGCTTCCGCATATTTAAAATGGGCCAGCGCATCCTCATTATTGTTCTGCTCCATCGCTATCATGCCCAGGTTGAACTCAGCCAGGGCGCGCTGATCCGGATACTGTTTGACGCGGGTGAAATATTTTTTAGAAGCGTCATATTGTTCTGTCTTGAAATAGGCGCTGCCAAGATTGTAATAGAGAGCCGCTGATACCATGCCTTTCTTCTCTGCCGATTTGAAGCTGGCAATGGCCAAGTGATAGTCCCCTTTCTTGAAGAACTCGACACCATCGTTGTAATCGTCTTTTGCAGATGCCAGCGCAGCTGCCGAAAACAGCATAAACAGAACAATGATTAATATCGGCCTGAACACATGCAGACAGCCCGAACAGGATCGTGCATGCATTCGGAGCGTACTGGTTTGAAATGATGTCATTTTGGCGGGTGACCATTGCTTTAATCCAACAGACCCGGAATTGAACTGGAAAACCAGCACGGAGGCAACACTCTGCTGCCTCCGTTTAGGGGTTTATCCTTTCCTTTTTAATCAGATCTCCAGACTATGGCTACTGGGCAAGGTTTTCCATCAGGTCAATGGTGCCTGCGGCAGCGGCTGCATCCGTTGGTGGATCAGCATCGAATGCACCTCCAGGTTGAGCCTGGGTTGGATCAAAGCCTGCTTGACTCTGGCTGGCGGTTGACATGTCGCTCGCACCAGTCTCAGTGGTAGCGCCCATATCACCCAGGTCCATGTCGAGATGAGGTGATTCTACCGCCTCCAGTTGATCGTCGATTCTTTCATAGTTTGGGTTCATATCCAAAGAAGGGTGATGAGCAAACACAGACGTCGCTGCCATCGCCACAAAAATTGCAGTTGTGTAAGTTAATTTTTTCATGTCTTTATCTCCTCTATTTATTAAAGCCCTCTCAATACAAATAACGCACTGGGGCATATTTGGTTGACATGATTGAATAAGATCACTTACTGCTGTCCTGTTAACTAAAGTCCGTCATGCCGGGCCTGACCCGGTAACGAGTAATCCGTTGAATAACATGGATTCCGGATCAGCAAAAAACGCTGTCCGGAATGACGGGAATGATTTCTGGTTTTAAGAAAGACTATTAAGTGATTGATAATGCAGGCTAGTTTTTGATTTCGTGAATTTGATAGGCACTGTGACATGAGACGCAGCGTGTTAATGTCTCGCCCAGTTGTGACAGGGTATGCTGGCTATCGCCCAGCGATTCTGCGTCCAGTGCGATCTGATCGAAGCTGCTGTGTACCGCATGACCCATTTTGCGGAACCCCTGGGGTAAGGCCTGCTTGAGGTCCGCGGGCATGTGATGCGACATTGAAGTGCCCAGAATTCGCGCCTCACGGGCAACCGTTTCCATGTCGTCGCGCGACAGGGCATCCGTCATCTGCTGCAATCCGGAAAGAAATTGCCGCATCTCACCAAGCACCAGTGCACGATGCTGGGGTGAGAGCTGGATTACGGTGCGTGTATCAGCCTCCTCGGCAACCGCGGTCGCGATAATCATAAACGACGCTGCAAACAGACAAGTTATTCTCTTCATGTACTTACCACGTATTCATAAGGGAGTGCCATTCCGGATATTCTAATGCAGTGAACGAGGCGTCACGAATACTTTCATTATTTTCGCTGAAAGCTCGCCATCGGCGGTGATGGCAGCGGTCCATTTGGGTAAAGCCTGGGCAAGCCAGATCAGGAGAACGATCAGGATAGCTTTTTTACCTTTAGAAAGTCTCTTGTACCGTTCGTACAAACCGGTATGCCGCTTTTCAGGTATGTTGTCGGGCATATTCTCGATCATATCTCCCCGTCCACCGGGATTTCAGTAATTAACTGGTAACGCGTTCTCTCTGTACACTACCATAATTCGGATCAGCAAAAAATGAGAACTATTTGCATCTTACGTAATTCAGATTCCCGGTCTGCACCTGCACGCATATCCTTTTGTTTGCTTTAATATAATTTCTAGCTGTTACCGTAAATGGGGGCCTGATTTTCCACCCTCCCGTTTTCTTGACCAGCTTACTGTCTCCCTGCCCTATTATGTTTTACTATCAGATAAATCATTCTTTCGGAGGGCTTAACAATGTCAGAAGCAAAGGATCAAAAATCAACCGATATAAAAACCGGGAAAAAGACCGAAACGAAACCGAAATCTGATAGTAAAGCGAAATCGCAATACGTCACTGTTGACGAAATGATGGAACTCATCCATACGCTCAACAAGGGTCTTGAATTACGCGATAAATCTAATCAGTTATTGCAGCAGCAGATTGAAACGAACCAGCAAATACTGCAGCGGCGTGGTGCAATGGTCAGAATTGCGATGTATGTGGTAGCGATCGGAATTATTGTAATTGGCACCAGCGCAGGCGGCATTATGTACAACATGGACCACGCGATGAAAATAGTCTCCACTAATATGGACGAGATGACAGGCTACATGCAAACCATGAGTTCATCGGTGCTTTTTATGTCTGAACATATCAATGACATGGAAACAAGCCTCGACACCATGTCAGATGACGTCGCAAACATTGATACACATGTATTACAGATGTCACGAGATGTGAGCATGATGAGCCATAGTGTTAGCGGCATGTCATATGACACACGCCGCATGGGACGCACGATGGACAATATTACACCGTGGTAATGGTATTAACCGGGTCGTCGGTGTCAATAATCCTCATCAGCCACTACCCCTTTTATGATGCCTTACAATATAACTGTCCGAAACAGCGGTGAATGCTTTTGCGTAGAACCGGGTGAAAGCATTCTGAATGCTGCCAAACGCCAGGGTGTGACCTTGCCATATGGCTGCGATAATGGCGTCTGCGGCGCCTGTATTTACCGGCTCATTGAAGGCCGTGTCGAATACCCCGACGGCCAGCCGTTTGCATTATTGGATGAGGACCTGGAGGCCGGCAAAGGTTTGTGCTGTGTTGGCCAACCGGGCAGCGACATGTTAATCGAGCTTGAATACCCGGATGAGGATTTCGAACCGTGGGCTTAGGTCATAAGCCTGGCGGAGGGAGTATTTTTTAACCATATGTATGGATCAATACTCACCTCCACACACTCCGCTATATTATTGCCTTGTGCGAGCTATTTAAATTAAGGATTATCCGGGTCCGCAGGGCCTGCCGGTATCCAGATGCCATAGTCACACTTCAATATTGATGCCCCGCTTTTTACATAGGCGCCAGTTTTAAAGCTTTTATTATTGAAGTAACAAACCGGCTCACCCGGTTCTTCCTGGCGTAAAACATCAGTTTCTTCGTCGTTTTCTTCAGCAATAGGCGAGGTGTTCAGTTCGGGATCAGGTGCGCCGACATCTTCAGCATGTTGGAATTCGCTCATTATTCTTTACTCCCAGTTAAGTATGATTTTTTCATAATATCTTATGATTTTTAGCATAGCAGCAATAGGCCATGCCAATCAATGATTAAGCATACAGGCCTATTAATATTCAGTTGATATTGAGCCATTTGATAGTTGGAGCTGACTCGCCACTATATTAAACTCAGTAAAGAGATCCGCCCACTTTATTAAAACATGTACTATTCAGAAAAGTTTAACAGCATCACACACCTTGTTGGTGCCGTGCTGGCAATCATGGGACTGGGCGCGCTGATCACGGTTGCTATCCAGCAAAAAGATATCTTGCTTTTTGTTGGATTTCTCACCTTTGGCCTGACATTGGTCATGCTTTACAGCATGTCGACCCTGTATCACAGCTTTAAAAGCCCGTTTCTAAAAAGAGTATTCCAGCAGCTCGATCATATTTCGATTTACCTGCTGATCGCCGGCACGTATACCCCGTTCATGCTGGTGTCACTGATTGAAAGTAACGGATTATGGATTCTGGCTTCCGTATGGGGACTGGCAATCATTGGCATCACGCTGGAACTGACCCTGAAGAACCGCATTGAGGCACTTCAAATCGTCATATACCTGATCATGGGGTGGCTGATTGTGCTTGATTTCGATGCGCTGTACACATCGCTACCAGAAACGGGTATATATTTATTAACGGCGGGTGGACTGGCTTACACGATCGGCATTATTTTTTATGTTTTAGCCCACAAACAGCTGTTAAGACATTCTCATGGTATATGGCATTTATTTGTCCTGGCAGGTTCCATTTTCCATTTTGTGGCAATCATCGTATATGTTAGATAAGCAGAGTTAGCATCTAACAGACGCTGCTGAAACTGAACGAATCATAACTTAAGCCCCAGACCCGGGCACCCCCCTTTTTATTCCAGCGGGCCCCAGAGTAATTTATCAAGGTCTACAGCCTCATCCACATCAAGTGGCACGACTTTTCCAGCGATAAATCGCACACCCTCTTTCTCCAGCAATTCTTTCTGTTTACTATATGCCTCACTACCAACCTCAAAAGCCAGTGTGCGGTCAGACTTTACAACACGATACCAGGGCAGCGACCCAGTTGATCGACTCATGGCTTTACTCACCATTCTTGCATGACGTGGATAACCGGCTAAGCGTGCAACCTGACCGTAGCTCATAACTCGACCATGCTTTATACCGGAAACTGTTTTCCAGATTGCCTTATCGAATTTAAAACGGGATTCAGACATACGTTAAATTTAAAAGTGAAATGAGTTAATACTCCAGATCAGAGAATAATTTACTCTAATATGAACAATTATTCATTTGCCACATTTTAATTTTGAAAATCCGGCAAATAATTAAATCTATTTAATTACGCGAACGGACCATTAAAGGATTCTGTCCCCTATAATCACTTCACCCGGTATGTTCTCGTGTGTATTTACCATTAACTGCCTGCCCTTATTCAATAACTTTGATGAACATGACATTTGCTGGGCGATTGTGATTCACCACCCGGTATAATGACGAGGTCTGATTATGGAAGGCATAAGCGATATCAGGATTAGCAGCATCGATGAAATGCGCCCACCACGCATACTCAAGGAGCCCTATATCAACCTGTATTTCAAACTCACCCACAAGGCCCCGAAAAAGTGGTGCGAAGACTTTAACCACCTGGTCGCAAAGGGAGATTACCCGGTAAAAATTGAACCGAATAACGGCTTATTCATTGAAACCTGGGTCCGCAAGCCCGAAGAGATAGTAAAAGCGCTTGAAGGACTTAAGCGTGCTGTCAGCACATGTAAAGAAGAATATATTGCCCGCATTCACGCCGAAGCGAAGGCCGCAGCTCAAATGGGCGACGCACTGGAAGATACGGGTGAACAGGGGCGCCTGAATAAGATTATTGCCGGATTGAATTTCGATGAGTAGAAAGCAGCATCAGAGAACAATGACGTCTGATACTTGAAATGCTGGTTACCTGTCCTGACAGATTCCTCAGGCCATCACAGCGCGGCGGCCTTTTAGGTCATTAACGCTCTCACAATTACCACGCCTTCCAACCCACCCCTGGCATAAGATTTCCAGTCGGATTTATCCACGGCTTTTGACTGGATAATTTTTTTGAAGCGAGCCTCGTTTAAAAGCAAAGATTCTTCAATCTCACAAGTTGCTCTCCCCATTTCCAGATTCTTGACTGCTTCTCTGACAACATGCTCCATACCTTCATAGTGTTTCGGCAAACTGGATGCCTGGCTGTTTCCACCTATCGAACACATAAAACCATCTTGAGTAGAATCATGAAGCTTCTTGCGTATTTTTTTTAATTCACTGCGCAATGATTCCACATAATCTTTTCTCTTCATCATCTGCAGCATCCTTAACATCTACGACCTCTTACAGGAGCTGGAGATTATCTCTGGCCCGGATTAAGTGAAATACCCTGTGAATTGACAAAATACGCCTTTTCCATGCCGCAGTAAACATAATTCGCATTAGGTCACTGGCTAATAAAGCAGATTGATCAATAAGCCAGGTCAGATATAGACGACTGAAGCTGAAGTCAATGATACTGATAAAAGCTATCGAATCTGATCCTGTTCATCAGGAATTACGAAGCTTTGGGCTCCCTGCACATGGCGCCATTTCCGTTGAATCCAAATTTTCGATACCAGCTAACGAGATCAGCTCCCACCAGTGTTCGCCTGCCACTGAATTGAGCTTCTGCCTGTATACATAAACGAACTTCAAACTCATCGGCCGCATTACATAAAAATTTCATAATTTCAGATCCCTGACCATTGCCGGGTTTGAAAGCACTGATGTGATAAACATCGACTGCAGCCGAACCTGAAACATGATCGATGGACATCGCAATAAGACCAATTGGTATCCGGCTTTTATTTTCGTATACAAATGGGTGTATGCTCTCTGAACTGCTATTCACACCGACTGTAACAGCGGCCCTTCCTTCAAATTGTGAATACATGTGTTTCACATATGCTGCAGCTTTTGTCATTATATGTACCAGGTGGTCAATCTATTGAATACAACAGGAATCGACTCGACAACACTACATTCCCTGTCGCTATCAGATCTATCTGCATATGTGTTTAGTACTGACTGGTGCATGCCGGGTTCAACCCGGGATGTAAAAAAGGGCAAGACTGTATAGCCCTGCCCTTTTGATTTGCTAACAATAATGATTGTAATAGCTGCAGATTAAATAAATATTGTTGCGTTAGACAGCAACAATATTCTCTGCCTGGGGACCTTTCGGGCCCTGCGTGACAGTGAATTCTACTCGCTGACCTTCAGACAGGGTTTTGAATCCAGAGCTGGCAATTGCGCTGAAATGAGCAAATACATCCGGTCCGGACTGCTGCTCGATAAAACCGAAACCTTTAGATTCGTTGAACCATTTCACGGTTCCATTGATTGTATTAGACATAATAATATCCTGTTGTTTGATTAAAGTTTGCCAACAATTGGCTTGAATAGCGGAAACAAATGGCTGGTACTTAAAAACTGCAGGACGGAGAATTACGAATAAAACGGCGAAGTGGAGCTGATAAACAATAGACTTTCTTTCTAGCTGCTCGCAAGTGTATACATATTACTGAGAAAGTCAATTAAAAAGATACGTGATCAAAACATTCAAAGGCGCCAGAGTGATTTTAATGACATCACTTTTTACCCAAATATTATCAGAACAGGGACAAGCCCAAACCAACAACAGCACATGCTGCAATAAGCTGAACAATACCGACCTTGTATCGAAAAAGGGCAATGAAAGCAGCCGTACCGATTATAAGAGAGAGCCATTCAAATGTTGCTTCAAAACCCTGAGGCCAAAGCACATGGTATGCAAAAAACACCGCCAGATTGAGAACCACGCCAACCACAGCAGCAGTAATACCCGTTAAGGGTGCTGTAAACTTGACATCATGCCTTGTTGCTTCGATTGCCGGCCCACCGAGCAAGATAAAAAGGAAGGATGGCAGGAAGGTAAAAAGAGTTGCAATACCAGCGCCTGCTGCACCAGCCAAAGGCAGCATCTCAGGGCCAAATATTTCCTTTGTCCACCCCCCTACAAAACCGACAAATGCAACAACCATAATCAATGGACCCGGGGTTGTTTCACCCAACGCAAGACCATCAATCATCTGTGTGCCACTCAACCATAAATAATTTTCCACACCACCCTGATAGACATAGGGCAATACCGCATAAGCACCACCGAAAGTAACAAGAGCCGCTTTGGTAAAGAACCAGCCCATTTGAGTCAGTGTGCCTTCCCAACCATATGTCATAAACAGCATAACCATCACGATGCACCAGATGGAAAAACCTGCAAAGGCAAACAAAATCAATCTAAGCCAGTTGAATTTTGCGTGTTCCGGAACAGGTGTGTCATCATCAATCAGCGCAGGACCAAAAGATTTTCCTGACTCTGAATGATGACCACCAGCCCTGAATTTTTCGGGCGCAATATGTGAGCCAGCGTAACCAATTATTCCAGCCATCAACACGATATAGGGAAATGGAACATTGAAGGCAAAAATCGCCAGGAAAGCCAGGACTGCCATGGCTCGAAGCACATTATTTTTTAAAGCCCTCGAGCCAATCCGGTAGGCTGCAAAAATAACGATTGCCGTTACTGCCGGCTTAATCCCATACAAGATACCTTCTACCGCAGGGACATTTCCAAAAGCCAGATAGATCCATGTCAGTGCAATCAGAATAAATAACGATGGCAAAACGAACAGAACACCTGCAGCAATCCCACCCCATGCACCATGCATCAACCAGCCGATATAGGTTGCTAATTGCTGGGCTTCAGGCCCCGGCAGAACCATTGTGTAATTCAGAGCATGCAAGAAGCGATGTTCAGATATCCATCTCCGCTTCTCGACCAGTTCCTGATGCATCATACTTATCTGGCCTGCCGGCCCACCAAAACTGATAAATCCCAGTTTCAGCCAGTATAGAAAAGCCTCCAGGAATGGTACTGGTTCTGGATGTTCGGCTATTTGATCCGAAAAACTTGCCATCAAATCTTAATTCTGCGGTCTGTTGTATTGTGTTTGAAAATCAAAGAGGGGCGGAGTGATCACAGGCAAATCACTCCGCCCCCTTTAATTCGATTTTTTAATTATCTTCAGCGCTAAAGCCAAAGGCTTTGTCATGAACGTATACCAGCTTACAGTCCTCGATGTATTTGGCATCGTGGATACGACCGGCCTTTATATACCCCGTGTCACCTTTATTCAGGTATATTTCCTGGCCATCAGGAACAAGGCCGTCAGATGATTTCGTGTAGAACTGGATCGACATTTTACCTTCAACGACAACAGTCATATCGTCACCCGGATGTGAGTGCGGCGGCTCTTCTGAGCCGGCCTCCCATCGCTCCAGCATGACTTCTGCACCATCCGGATTGGTTGGATAGGTCGTTCTGACGGTAAAGCCTTGCGGTGTATCAGGGACGGACACATGATTTTTCCAGACTGCGGTGGTGTCTGCTGTTACTTCTTTATCATTACTGCTCATATTAATCTCTCGAACAAAAGTTACCGGTTACGTATACATTAACCGGATCTGAGAACAATAAACCCTCATATTTGAAGCCATTATTCTCTGAACCGATTATTTAATCGTCCAGCCTGAAACCAATCTTGATCGTTACCTGCCAGTGCTTGATAGCGCCATCGTCGATATAGCCGCGCGTAGCAACAACTTCGAACCAGTCCATATGTTTTACTGTTTTGCCGGCTTTTGCTATCGCATTCCTAATGGCCTGGTCTGATCCAACATCAGAACTGCCTGTTAATTCTATGTGTTTATAGATATGGTCACTCATGTCATCCTCCTGAATTATTGTTGATTTAAGAGATAGCAGTGATTAAAACTTGATCACGCCTGTCCCTCTTTTTTGCTTTAACTGTTTTCAGCCTCAGGACATGTCGACAACCATCGGGTTGGCGGGGTCGGCAGCCCACTCCTGGAGTGAGGCGGTGTAAACCGCGACATCGGTAAAGCCGAGTCGAGTCATAACGAAAGCGCTGGAAGACGCCATGATCCCGCCACCACAGTATGTGATGGAGCGAACGTTACGGTCGCCGTCGATCAAGTCTGCCAGTTCCTCGTCCGGGCGGTAGCGGCCCGATTCGTCGAACAGATTGAGTGCGTTGGCGTTCGAGGCCCCGGGGATATGCCCGGGTCGTGCGTACAGGGATTTTTCACCACTGTAATACTCCTCAGGCATTGTATCGATAAGACTAACGGCGCCGTCGTCGATGCTGGCGAGCACCTCGTCCCGGTCAGCGATCAGTTGCGGTCGTGGAGCGGGTGTTAGATGTCTCGCAGCCCGGGTGGCTGGCTCTGTAGAAAGCGGCCTGCTCTCAGCGGTCCAGACTTTTAATCCACCATCAAGCAGCGCCGCCCGGTCGAACCCTACCCAGCGCAGCATCCACCAGACCCGGGCGGCCCACGCCGAATAGTTAGCGTCGTAAAGCACTACCCGGGAATCATCGCCGACACCCAGCGCACCCATTGCAGAACAGAACTGCTCTGGTGTCGGTACGGCGAACTCGATCGTGCTGCTGCCATCGACAAGGTCGCCCTTGAGATCAGCAAACCCGGCACCTGGAATGTGGCCTTTATTATAATCTGCAAGGCCGCTTACGTTCCGGTAACTGCCGTCATCTTCCGGTATTGTACAAACGGTGCAGTCGAGCACCACCAGGTCCTGGTCATCGAGGTGCCGGCTCAGCCATTCAGTAGTTACTAGTGTATCCATCATTTCCTCTCTGGAACTTGTATCTCCGCACAAACCCGTGGGGGAGCGCAATAAACTCTAGCATTAAAACAGTTATTATCTTTCCCATTTTTCTCATGGCCTTCTTGCCGTAAAGCGGCCTGCTCACTATTAATCCTGCTTCTTAGTTGAAACAAGTTTATTTGCGCAATAATAGCTGTAAGCCATGAGCACTATCAGGACAACACCGAAAAGAAATAAACCGATACTGAACTCAATAGTTTCATTTATTCCAAATATGGTTCTTACGATGGTTAGTAATGTAACAACAAGAATTGTTGGAATTAATATCCATCTTCTCTCTAATGGCTTTCTGTCGGCTATTAATAATAATACCCCCCATGAAAATGCAATGGCCGATACGAGACCCATTGGATATTCAATTTCGGTTAGTCCCATTCTTTCCGGGATTAACACCAGGATTGCGATACTGAAATCTGCAAGTGCTGCAGCCCAATAACTGATTCTCACTAAAAGGATCTGTTTTTTCATGGTCTTATGTATCCGAAAGATTTTGTTCAGACTTCATTAATCCGCAATCAGGCAATAGGGATGCAAAACATATTTTGCATAGTGGCGATATTTATCCTGCGCATCCAGACAGTCATCAGGATTTAGAGGACAAACAAAGTCAGGATCAACGCTGTTTATCCTTGATGTAACTTTTTCTTCAATTATCGGATCTGCGTAACTGTTACAGTTATTAGCCTCATCCCAGGCACCGTCGATGTATTCGGACAAATCAAACCGGGTATTGTATTCCCATGCCCTGATTATTTTCCTGTGCCTGATTGAATCGAGAATCTGAATGTCACATGTTACGTATGGCCTGTTAAAGAAACTGGCGATGACACCTTTTAAGGGGTCGTCCTGCTTGAGTAATACCTTGTTCCAGAAACGCCAGCCATTCAGGTTGGCGACCAGATCTGCATAGGAAAAGATGCCTGTCGTGGTATAACCAAACATTCCGGTCTCTTTCTGCCTTCCCCACTCAATGGCCTCTTCAATCGTTTTCTCATCATAACTGATCAAGTCAAAATACTGCCAGCCCTCTGCAAAAAAATGGCCTATTTTATCCAGCCCCACAAGATGACCATTGATATTGACGACATCGCTCAACTCCTTGAGGTTCAGGGAGAAGCCCTCGATGTAATCAATGTCACGATAAACAGAATCATTTAATAATAATGAGTAACTTTGCCTGGCGAGTAAACCGCGTAATTGCTCGTCCAGGTCGTGGCCCTTGAGACCCCAGGATGCTGTAAAGGATTGAAAGATTGCTTTTCTGAGCTCGGTGTAGAGTGCTTCCTCATCACAAAATGCATCTTCGTCCATATCCTCAATGTCATCTAAATCTTCAATATAATCCTGTTGCGCATTGGCTTTCCTGACTCCCTCCTCGATGCGTTGATTCATAATTTCGTTAATATGACCAACGCTGTTATCAAGTTTGAGCTTTCTCGGGGTTATGCTGTCAATTTCAGCCGCATTACAATCCAGGAACGCGAAAACACTGATAAATATGAACAGGAAATATTTCATTTGCATGTCTGGGGATGAGCTAGCGAACTTCATCAATTAATTTACGTATTTTATTTTCCGACACGGACCCCCGGGTTTTCATCGGCTGCGCAAAACTGCTGATGCGGAACTCCTCGATCATCCAGCGAAGTTGCTGTAACTTCTCTGTCGCCCCCTCTGCCCTTTCTTCCAGTTCCAGGTATTGTTGCCACAGTTCCCTGATTATCGGCAATGCCCGGTCTGCCTGCCTCGGGTGCTGCTCTGTTTTATCGAGCCGTTTCAACATGGCCTGAAAGTAAACCGGCAGCCGTATCAGGTACCGTGGCGGGATGTCATGTACAAAGCCCTCATAAACCAGGTACTCGCACTGCTCCTGGCAATCATCCAGATGCTCCTGTGTCATATTTGAATTTTGCAGACGCTGTCGCACTTCTCGATACAGCTTGAGTATTTTATGAACCAGCTCAGCTGTCCTGTTAGCCGTGGAAATAAACTCAGCTTTATTATCATTGATTACTGCATTGAATTCACTTTCCTGTTCGGGCAGTTTATCAATTAGAAAACAATCAAAAATACTGGCCATGATTATGTCTTCAATCAATTCCTGCCTGCTGCCGAAATCGACGTACATCAGCGCCGACTGCTCGATATCAGGCAGGTTCTTGCGCAGATACCTGATACTGTCCCTGATTTCGAATGCAATAAGGCGTGCGATACCGCCTGCATGATAGAACATGGCATCCTGCCGGGTTTCAAACATTTCGATTGCAACAGAGTCCTGATAATCCACCAGTGCGGGAAATGCGGTGATAACACTGCCGTTTTGCTTCAACTCCACCTGTTCAGGCAGTCGCCCAAAGTCCCATGAAGTAATACCTTCCCGACTGATCGAGCCTGCATGTTGCACCTGTTGTTCAAATCGCTGGTTAGCCAGTGCAGAGTACTCACCTTTAAGTTGTTCTAGTGACCGGGAGCTGGCAACCGCAACGCCATCTTCCTGCAGGCAATAGCGCATAAGAAAATGTTTATCGATCCTGTCCGGACGCCATTCGTCTATTGCAACCTTGACGCCGGTCATTCGCTGCAACTGTTCAGATAACTGGCCAAACAGGGATTCACCCGGCTTTAACGCCTCGGCGCAAGCCAGGGCAAATTCGGGAACAGGAATAAAGTTTTTTCGCAACTGCTTGGGCAGGCACTTGATCAATGCCTGTACCTTGTCTTTCAACAACCCGGGCACCAGGAAATCGAAATCCGAATCCTCAAACTGGTTGAGTACGGCGAGCGGTATAAATACAGTCACACCATCTGCCTCGTCGGCAGGATCGAATATATATTTCAAACGCAATACCTGGTTTCTTATATTTAATGTTTCCGGATAGGTAGACGTGTCCTTTTCATGCTCCGTCGCCAGCACATCCTGCTCAAAAAGTGTGAGGTTTTTAATAGTGCCGGCATCGAGGCTTTTTACCCAGGCCTCAAAACTGACAGCATCGACAATCGATGCAGGCAGGCGTTGATCATAAAAGTCATATATCTGGTCTTCTCCAATCAAAAGATCACGCCGCCGCTCGCGTTCCTCCTGCCCCCGGTAAAAATCGATTAATTTACGATTTGCCTTGATAAAATCCACATGCGTCTGGTAACGGCCTTCGACCAGGGCCTCGCGAATAAATATTTCGCGCGATTCTTTTTGATTAATACTGGCGTAATTAACCCTTTTACCGCCCTCGATTAACAGACCATAGAGCCGTGTGTTTCTATAGGCCGCAACCCTGCCCTGCTTTTGCTGCCAGTGCGGTTCATAGTATTCGTACTGGTGCAGGTGCTGCAGGTCGTTCATGGCCCATTGTGGATTCATTACCGACACCACATGAGCATACAAACGACCGGTATCGATCAATGAGAAAGCCATGATCCATTTCGGCGTTTTTCTGGCCAGGGCTGATGCAGGGAATATGGCTGTTTCACGACCACGCGTCGTCTTGTAAAGGCCGTCCTGGTCGAGATAAGCGATATGACTGGGAATGCCCGAGAGAATCGCCCGATGAACCAGGTCCATATCAGCTTCACTGGAATTAAAATTCAGCTTGAGCTCCCGGGCCTGCTGACGTATTTGCTGATAGATATCCTGCCATTCACGCACCCTTAACCAGGACAGGTATTGTTTCTTGCACCACTTTGCAAACTGGTTACGGCTCAACTCCTTTTTCTGCGTATTGATTTCACGCCAGAGGTTGAGCCAGCCTGTAAAATCCGATTTTTCATCCTGCCACTGTTTAAACCTTTCATTGGCCGCCTGGCGATTTTCCACGGACTGGTCGCGCGGGTCCTGAACCGACAACACCGACACGATAATCATTATTTCATTCAGGCAGCCAAAATCGCTGGCCTGTATCAACATGCGCGCCAGCCGTGGATCAACCGGGAAGCGGCTGATCATTTTTCCCAGGCGGGTAACGGTGTCGTCGGGATTTACGGCTTTCAGTTCGTGCAACAGCCGGTAGCCGTCACTGATCAGGCGGGCGTCTGGTGGTTCAATGAAATCAAAATCGCGTATATGACCCACGCGCAGGCTGTCCATTTGCAGAATCACCGAAGCCAGATTGGTGCGTAAAATTTCCGGCTCGGTAAATTCGGCTCGATTATCAAAATCCTCTTCGTCATACAGACGAACGCAGATGCCCGCCGCGATACGACCGCACCGACCCGAGCGCTGGCTGGCGGATGCCCTGGATATTTTCTCTACAGGCAAACGCTGCACCTTGGCACGCCATGAATAGCGTGAAATTCTCGCCAGCCCGGTGTCGATCACATAATGAATACCCGGCACGGTTAACGAAGTTTCCGCCACGTTGGTGGAAAGAATGATCTTGCGCTGCCGGCCCTGTTTGAAAATGCGCTGTTGTTGTTCATTACTCAGGCGTGCGTACAATGGCAGCACATCATACTGATGGAATCGCCGGGTGATCTTTTCTGCCGCTTCCCTGATCTGCCTCTCCCCGGCAAAAAAGACCAGGGTGTCCTGCGGACTGATCTTGAATAACTCATCGAGGGCGTCCATCACCGCCTCAGTACGATCCCTGTCTTTTTGCTCTTCATCAGTAACCGGCCGATAGCGCACCTCCACCGGGTAGGTTCGACCCGATACCATCACCATGGGTGCATCATCAAAATACCGCGAGAAGCGTTCGGGGTCGATGGTTGCGGAGGTGATGATCAGTTTTAAATCAGGCCGCCTGGGCAGCAGGGTTTTGATGTAACCCAGCAACAGGTCAATATTCAGGCTGCGCTCGTGCGCCTCATCGATGATCAGCGTCTGGTATTCATTCAACCAGCGGTCATTCTGTATTTCAGCCAGTAAAATACCGTCCGTCATCAGCTTGACATAACCGTGAGGATTCGTGGTATCGCTAAAGCGAATCTTGTAACCCACGACTTCACCGGGGCGTGTATTCAGTTCTTCAGCGATCCGGCTGGTGACGGCACGTGCTGCCAGCCGCCTCGGCTGGGTATGACCAATCTTGCCTTTATCCGCCAGCCCCAGATCGATACAGATTTGAGGCAGCTGCGTGGTTTTACCGGATCCGGTCTCGCCACAGACAATAACAACCTGGTTGTCACTGATAACCTGTTTGAGATCATCACGTTTGTCATAAAAAGGTAATTCGCGGTTTAATGAAACAACCGGCCTGTTTTTGATGCGCTGTTCGACTGTTTGAATCGATTGCTCGATCGCACTGGATAATTTTTGCCTGGCCTGCTGAGCCTGTTTTTTATCCCGGGTTCGGTGCAACAATTTCAGCAGCTGACCGCGATCAGCCAGTGCGCACTGCTGAAATATTTGATGTTTAAAACTGACGCTCATTCAAAAGTCGGGGAAAAGAAGGTTTTCGAAAGAATAATCAGAACTGGATGAAAGGGTCTGACGTGATTCAGCTATGCTCAAAGCTCACCTTAGCGCATCAGAAGCTGAAAATAAATCTGCCCCGTTTTACTCGCCCCCTCAATCCCGGTATATACCGTTCAATCAAGGACGTTCTCTGGTAACAGTAATGGCCCTTCCTCGTACATGAAATCGATAAACGTTCTGGCTATTATAGACAGACGCTTGCCTCGCGGGTGTCCAACGTACCACTGCCAGGAAATCGGGAAACCCTGTACATCGAGCACGGTGAGTTCGTTCATGTCACCGCTGGTGAGCGTATGCAGTGACAAAACAGCTATTCCAAGACCACCGGTTATCCCCTGCTTGATAGATTCGTTGTTGCCGAGCTCCATTCCGATCTTGAGTTCGAGACCGGCATCGGCAAACCTCTGCTCGACCGCGATGCGTGTTCCGGACCCGCGCTCACGCATGATGAAGTGTTCGTCCGCAATATCTGACAGCGGGATTGCTTTTCCTGTTAGCAAGCTTATGGTCAACAGGTGCAACCACAACCATCGGGTTGGCGAGATATGACTGAAACTCGAGTTCGCTGGACTCCGGGGGTTTGCCTATCAGGTAGAGATCATCCATGTTGTGGATCATCCTGTCGAGAATATCGCGCGAGACCAGGTAAAACGCAGTTCCTGCCTCTGTGAGCGAGATCTTTTTACCGATTTGCTCCGTCAGCGGCAACCCGATATCTGATTCAAGTTTCTTGATCTGCATCGAGACGGTGGGTTGTGACAGGTACAGCTCCTCGGCTGCCCGCGTGTAGCTGAGTAAAACGGGCCACAGCCTCGAACACCTGCAGCTGACGCAGACTGATGCGACGGGCGAGTTGGCTGATTTCGCTATTCATCATAGAAGATTACCTATGATCTTTATCATAAATATCTATTATCATTTATGCAATAATTTCATATACTTTAATTCCTGACTAAATTAGTCGGGAATTATACATGACTCGAAGTGTCATATTAACCGCCAGTGAAAAAATCACAGCGGTTTGCACAACCAGAGAGGATTGAACAATGATTAATAACTATTTATCGACACCATGCGACCAGCAAATGCCCCAGGACATGGATAAAGGTTTAGTCACTCAGCATAACCCAGGCGCAGTGTTCGACCGCCAGGTGAAAATCAGGTTTCTGCAGCAGTCAGCCAGTTACCTGGGCGCGGATCTTGCTCAACACGAGTTAGCAGTACGCTACGTGCAGAATTGAGCTGATCTTTTCAACACCGGGATGTTATGAACCGAGCTTTAGAGCTTTTGTGTCTCCAGACAAACCGAAACACGACCCGGCTCAAGCACGTACATATCACAACGATAAATGAGGAGGCAATACAATGCCAGATAGATGGTTACAAATCAAAGGCGACCCGTCAGTCAGGAACTTCCTGTTTCAGCAGTCCCGCATTGACAGCCTGTTCGACAGTGAAATCGATCGTATACATGAGATCGTAAATGAACTGCTAACACGAAAAGGTGCATTTCACGTCAAGGTGCATTATTCATCCAGCCAGTTGACCTGCTGGTTTGTTGATGATGCCTACAGATACCGTGTATACGTGAAAGAGGAAGTGCTGGCACCGGAGTTCCTCGACCAGTTTCGTGACTGCAGGATTGACCATATGCAACCGGTAATTGATTCAGAGGACACTCTGTCAATTCTTACAGAGTTCAGGCGCCTGCGCACGACAGATCAGACGATATATTTGCGCAATGGCTCGATCAATCGCATTAACGGCCTTATAGGCATGACGTTCTCATGCGATGGCGCCCACTATATCGACCATAAAACATTTTTCGAGAAGCTCGAAACATTTGCGACCAGTGACGCGAATCAGCCAATCGCTGTATCCGCATAACTGAAATAGAGCCTGTTAACTCCAAATAACGTACGAGGAAAATGAAATGTTATTTAAACCGGTAGAAAAGTTAAGCAAGAGAACTTTCGCGGCATTGAAATGGTTATTGACAGCTGTATCGGGCGTAGTAACTACAGGATTTATTCTAATCCTTGAAAGCTGATCAATTAACTTATCTTGCTTACTGAGTAGATGGGTTAGCGTGAAAGCCATAATGAACCAATCGTCGTCGATGATTCATGAGGTTTATAATCCTGTTTTCTCGCTGAGGTTCAGGGAGCGCAAATGAAGATGAATAAAACGTACTGTGTTTGCAGACATGCATCATCTCTGCGTTCTCTGCGCCTCTGCGAGAGTAAATATCTGTAGCCATTTCCATACAGCCATTCCTGGCTGCACTGTCAGAGAATCACAGCCGGCTTTCGAATCAATCCAACACTAACAGTCAGATCGGGTCGCGACCAGCGCACCATACCGATCACACAAACACCAGGTGCCGGAGTCGGGAAACCGTCTTCGGCACCTGGCATATTAGATAATCAGCAAACTATGAAGCTTCTACGATCTTTGGCGCAGGCCAGTCGTTTGATTTCGTTTCTATCGCATCTGCAATCCTGGCGGCGTCGTACCGGGTGGTAGCAAAGCACTTCGAGCACAGTATCGTGTATGAGGGAAAGCCGGATCCACACTCGGAATAGCGCTCCTTCTTTTTCTTGTATGTAACATACGGTGTTGCCGATACCGCACACCAGCCGGTATCCGCATATTCTTCTATTTCAAATTCATGGTTGCCGCAGTGCTGGCAATTCCAGCCATGTTTTGCAATAAAACTTTCTAAATCTTCCAGTTTCATGCAGCCTATCCTGTTGTATAAATTTGTGTTATTCATTTTTGTTATCCCCCAATTGGTCTTTAAATGGATTCCCGCTATATATTTATCTTATTAAAACCAGCTTTCCCCTAATACCGCTATCGTATCAATTGATTTCTCAACTTATGAGCCGATGCGTTCTTTTAACTCATTCCGGTGCAAATGGGAAGTTTTCGGCATCAGTATAAACATAGCCTGGATCCGGAACATCAACACCACCAATATCAGCAACAACTGGACCGTGTAATACAGACTGTTCCGTTAAATCCCTTCCCCTCACTGGCGACTCCAGATACTTCTAATTTGTCCCCGGCCCCTGTTATGCTTTGACAGTTGATGATACTGGTCGATTAGTATTAATATTTATTTGTCTTCTCTACATACTTGTTGTTTGTGTATGTTTTTTAAAAACCTCCTTTTCACCTTGATTATCGTTGCAGGCTTCTTTGCTACGGCCGAGCTGGTGCTCGCGCTGGCGGGTGTGCGCCCGCTGCTGCTGTCCGAAGACCCGCTGGTGGGATTCGCCGACGGCATCCCGCAGTTCATCAAGGCCAGACGCAAGGATGGTTCGGACATGTACATCACGCCTGAAAACAAGCTTTCGCTGTTTAACTTCCAGTCGTTTCCGCAGCAGAAAGATGAAAATACCTATCGAATATTCTGTATGGGCGGCTCTACCACCTTCGGTCGGCCTTACCAGGACCCGTTGTCTTTCTGCGGCTGGCTTCGCACTTACCTGCAGGCTGCAGACCCATCGCGTAAATGGGAGGTGATCAACGCCGGCGGCATCAGTTATGCGAGCTATCGCGTCGCGCACATGATGAATGAGCTCAAGGACTACCAGCCTGACCTGTTCATCGTGTATTCAGGCCAGAATGAATTTCTCGAGCAGCGCTCCTATGGAACGCTGCAGGAATTGCCGGCCTGGATGATCAACCTGGACGCAACCATGAGCGGCACCCGCATCTATACCGCGATGAAGCTGGCTATGGATGCAATCCGGCCAGGTACGGACAACATCTCCCTCAAACGCGATGAACTCGACGGTGAAGTGGATGAGCTTCTGAATCACTCCCTGGGACCGGAAAGCTACTATCGCGACGAGACACTGAAACAGCAGGTCATCATGCACTACCGCTTGAATCTGCGGCGGATTGCTAAAATTGCCGATAGCGTCGATGCCGGTATCGTGTTCGTCAAGCCGGTGATTAACATCCGCGACATATCGCCGTTCAAAAGCGAGCACAGGAATGACCTTGAACTGGATGAATTAATGCAGTGGCAGGTTCTGTACAACGATGCGCGTACTCTGCAACAGGTCGGCAGGCTGGATGAGGCGATGGTGAAATATCGTGCTGCGCTCGCGATAGACGACCGCTATGCCGAATTGCACTTCAGGACAGGCCAGGTCCTGTTCGAGCAGCTTCGCTATGACGAAGCGGAAACCGCTTTCAGGCGCGCCGTAGAGGAAGATGTCGCACCTCTGCGCATCCTGGCCTCGATGCAGCAGACCGTTGAAGATGTGGCCACGCTCGAGGGTACACCGCTGATCGATTTTCCCGCCATCCTGGGGAATGCCTACCTGGACGAGTACGGCCACACCATCTTCGGCAGCGAATATTTTACTGATCACGTGCATACCAACGTCGAAGGTTACCGAAAACTGGGCATGGCGTTGTTCGATCACCTGGTCGAACAGGGGACCGCCAAACCCGATGCTTCCTGGGACAACACCCGGATCGAGTCGATCACTCAGGAAGTCCTCGCGGGCATCGATGAGAATGACGAAGGCGTAACCCTGCTGAATCTCGGCGCCGTGTTCGAATGGGCCGGCAAGTTCGAGGAAAGCCATGCGCTGCTGCTGCGCGCGCTGGAAATTCTGGGCCCGGCAGAGGATATATACATGAGACTGGCGAGTTCGTCCTACTCACTCGGCAAACCCGACGACGCATTCAACTACCTGAAGAAGTTACAGACGCTGTCCGCAGATTTTCCCGGGCTGAATTCAAAACTTGGCATGATCCGGCTGGAACAGGGAAAAACCGACGAGGCCATCGCATATTGCAAGGCCGAGATGGAGTCTGCTCCGGGGAATCATTTCCCGTATGTCTGCATGGCGAAGGCGCTCGCCGTGCAGGGGGAATCCGAAAAGGCACAGACATACTTCAACACTGCACTGGAGCTGAAGCCAGACAGCGCTTTCACGAGGCTGAGCTATACGCTCTACCTGATCGAGCAGAAGCGCCACGACGAGGCACTGATTCATGGCCGCGAGACCCTGCGCATCAATCCGGCGAACTACGAGGCACACAATGCAATCGGCAGTATCATGCTCAGTCGCGGTGACCTGGAGCAGGCCAGGCACCATATTTCAGAAGCACTGCGTTTGCAGCCCGGCTATGATGCCGCCAGGGAAAACCTGCAGCGACTGCAGACCGGTTACGGCAGCGCCGATGCCAACCAGCTGCGCTCAGGGGATATGTAAGCCTGATGATCACGGGTACAGGTAGAATGAATGCCCGATCATGACCATCAGCTGTAACCGGTAACCGTTCCATGTCAACCAGCATCCTGGGAATATCTGCCTATTATCACGACAGTGCTGCCGTACTGCTGGTCGACGGCCGCATCGTTGCCGCCGCCCAGGAGGAACGTTTTTCCCGCAAAAAGCACGATGCCCGCTTCCCTGGCAGTGCCATCAAATATTGCCTTGACGAAGCAGGACTCAAGCTGGATAACGTCGACCATATCGTTTTCTACGACAAGCCACTGCTCAAATTCGAGCGGCTGCTGGAAACCTACCTGGCTTATGCCCCCAAAGGCTTCCGCTCTTTTGTCGTCGCGATGCCGATCTGGCTCAAGGAAAAACTGTTTCTGAAAACGACCCTGAGGCGAGAGCTTGCTGCACTGAGTAATGTACCGGAGAGCAAAATTCAAACCCTGCTGTTCTCGGAACATCACGAAGCACACGCTGCTTCCGCTTTCTTTCCTTCTCCGTTCAGCAAGGCCGCGGTATTGTGCCTGGACGGTGTCGGAGAATGGGCCACGACCTCGGTCTGGCTGGGCGAGGACAACCGCCTGACACCGCAATGGGAGATCGATTTCCCACACAGTCTCGGCCTGCTCTATTCGGCCTTTACTTATTACACGGGTTTCAGGGTCAACTCCGGTGAATATAAATTGATGGGCCTCGCCCCCTACGGCGAACCTCGCTATGTCGACCTGATCCTTGACAAGCTGATCGACCTGAAAGCCGATGGCACTTTCAGATTGAATATGGCTTACTTCAACTACGCAACCGGCCTGAGCATGACCGGCAAACGCCTGCACCAGCTGTTTGGCGCACCGCCGCGCAAGCCGGAATCCGGGTTGACGCAGAAGGAAATGGATATTGCCCGTTCGATACAGGTGGTGACCGAGGAAGTCGTGCTGCGACTGGCGAACACGGTTCACGACGAACTGGGGGCCGAATACCTGTGCCTGGCCGGCGGCGTCGCGCTCAACTGCGTATCCAACGGGCGCTTACTGAAAGAAAGCCCGTTCCGGGACATATGGGTTCAACCCGCCGCCGGTGATGCCGGTGGTGCACTGGGCGCGGCGCTGATTACCTGGCACCATTACCTCGACAGGCCACGCCGCGTCAACGGAAACGATGACAGCATGCAGGGTGCCTGTCTCGGCCCCCGTTACAGTAACGAGGAAATCACCGACTACCTCGATGCCATCGGGGCTCCCTATACACGACTCGATGATGCAGAACTGCTGCCGGAGATCGCCGCCCTGCTCGATGATGAGAAGATCATCGGCTGGTTCAGCGGCCGCATGGAGTTTGGCCCCAGGGCACTGGGCGCCCGCTCCATCATCGGTGACCCGAGAAGTCCGAACATGCAGTCCGCAATGAACCTGAAGATCAAGTACCGTGAATCTTTTCGGCCGTTCGCCCCTGCCGTGCTGGCCGACAGGGTATCGGAATGGTTCGAGCTGGATCGAAAAAGCCCGTACATGCTGATCGTCGCGCCGGTTAACCCGAGCAAGCGAAATGCCCTGTCAGTTACGGAGGAAAACCGCTCCGGCCTGGAAAAACTCGATGTACCCCGATCTGAAATTCCCGCTGTCACGCACGTCGATTACTCGGCGCGCGTACAGACCGTGCACGCGGATACGAATCCCAGGTTTCATGAACTGATCGCCCGCTTCGAAGCTCGCACCGGCTGCCCTCTTGTTATCAACACCTCATTCAATGTGCGCGGCGAGCCACTGGTCGCTTCACCGCAAGATGCCTACCGCTGTTTCATGCGCACCGAAATGGACTATCTTGTGATGGAAAATATACTGGTATCAAAAGCCGACCAGCCGCAAACGCAAGAAGACACTTCGTGGATGAATGAATTCGAACTGGATTGAGAATGTTATCAAGCAGTAGACTTGACAGTAGCAGGTCAGACTTGATCAGACAGTTGCTGCTGGTATTGATTAAGCCTGTGCTGGAGATTTAACAACTTATGCTCTCGCAGCGGCGCAGGGTGCGCAGAGAAAATACAGATGGGTTTCTCACAAAAAACACCGATCCATCCTTTGCGTTCTTGGCGCCTCTGCGAGAGTGAACTTCAATTTCATAAAAGATTTAGTATGGGCACGCAATGAACAGCACTGAAATGAGAAAATTCGGCATCACCATGGGAGCGATCATCGTGACCCTGTTCGGCCTGCTGCTACCCTGGCTGTTCGAACACGATTACCCGCTATGGCCGTGGATCGCTGCCGGCGTATTTATGCTGGCGGCTGCCGCGGCACCCGCATCGCTTGTCCCGGTCCATTCCGCCTGGCTGCGGATCGGCCATGCACTGGGCTGGATCAATACCCGGATCATTCTCGGACTGATGTTTTATACTGTGTTCCTTTTCGTTGCTATATTGATGAAACTGCTGGGAAAAGACCCCATGTCGAGAAAGATAGACAAAACCCTGGACAGCTACCGCGTGCAGAGTGAAGAGCGCGCACACGACCACCTGGAGAAACCGTTCTGATGCTGGAACTGTTGAAAGATCTATGGATGTTTATGAAGGAGCGCAAGAAATTCTGGCTCGCTCCTATCATCGTGATACTGCTTCTGCTCGGCCTGCTGCTGGTGTTCACGCAGGGATCGGCGGTCGCGCCGTTCATTTATACCCTGTTCTAGCCACGATAGAGCATAATCCCGGTAACAGGTTTATTAATCCTGGTTTGCGTTTGATGCCTGCAAAGACGCCACTCCGGATGCAACATCCTCCAGCTCAGCGACCCAGCCAAAAAGATGACCTTCTCCGGCGATAAGATCCAGTGCAGCATCGTGCATACCGGCTTCCAGAGCAGCGCAGCAGTCAGCGACAGTCAGGCACCAGTAGCCTCTATCGACGGCCTCACGCAGCGTAGAGTGCACACAGGCCTGGGTTGTAACACCGCACAGAATCAGGTGATCAATGCCATCTTGTCGAAGCAGATCGCCAAGGCCGGTATTGTAGAAAGCACCAAAACTCGCCTTGTCGATAACCGTTTCGTCAGGCAGTGGCTGGCCTTCTTCAACAAACTCATGCCCGGGTTCACCAAGAATACAAAAGCGGCCGAGCGGTCCGGGTTTCCCCACGTAGTCGAGAGACTGCCGGTAAGCATCGACGTCACTCAGATCGGCTTTATAGGATTCACGCGTATGTATCACTTTGCAATTAAGCTCTCGCGCCATTGCGATCAGCCTCTTCACCCGTGGCAAAATCGCGCGCATTTCATCGAAGCATTCGCCCAGGCCCTCGACAAAGAATTCTTTCTGCAAATCGATTACAACAAGAGCAGTTTGAGCCGGCGAAAACTCGTAGGTTCGATCTCCACGGCATTGAACAGAAACCTTGCTCATCTGAAACACCTCGTCCTGCACACAATATCTGGTGGAGCGGAGGAGGATCGAACTCCCGACTTTCGCATTGCGAACGCGATGCTCTCCCAGCTGAGCTACCGCCCCAGAACAGTAGTTTAACCTTTCGTAAACAGGGATACACAATAGCCGGGTTAGCCCGCCTTTCTCACCAGGATTTCGGATTCAGGTGCATCTGTAGTGTTTCTGAGTGCGCGTCTGAACTGAAAAGCATAGCAATAGCTATGGAAGACGAGTGCGCAGAGACGCTACAGATGTGCATGGAACGAAATAGCATCCCACCAGACAGGCTGTATTTGATTGAAATCGAGCTTCGGGTTTTCTAATCATGCGGTTACTCGGGTTGCGCAGCGGCCTGGTGAGAA
>CALLCZ010000057.1 GCA_937998645.1 uncultured Gammaproteobacteria bacterium | reverse complement strand
TGCAGCCTGTGCGTAGCCTCCGGTTTCTACCACGGCAATAAGGCTACGCCACTGGTCAAGTGAGATACGAGGGGTAAACATATCTAGAGTTTAGATCGAAATCATTAATATGATGCGCTTTTATATCGAATATACCACGCAATAATGGTGTTGTGCATTAATGTATATGAGGGCGAGGAAATGGAAAAAGTAATCTAACTGTCTGGCAGGGGTATCTCGTGCCGATCACACGGATGTGATCTGTGACCTCTGCGGCTAATCAAATATCAATTCCGGGAACCCGGCATTACCTTGTACGCCACCTGTATGCACAGCGATGATGCGCGTGCCTGTTTCGAATGCGCCTTTGCTGATCAGGTCAAACAATCCGAAGAACATTTTTCCTGTATATACTGCATCGAGTTCAATACCAAAATCTGATTTGAATTGTTTTATAAAAGCAAACAGTTCTGCTGATGTCCTGGCGTAACCGCCAAAATGATAGGCATTTTCTATGTGCCAGTTATGTACAGAAGAGTGACCGCATTCAGTCAGCATTTTTGTAACATCGCTGTTGAGAAAGCTTGCGCCTTTTATTACGGCAAAACCAATGGCGTGTTGGTCTGTGTTCAATGCAGTTGTTATACCGGCAAGAGTTGCGCCGGTTCCACACGCGACAGTAATGGTATCAAAGGAAATATCAATATCAGTAACTATTTCGGCGCAGCCTTTCAAAGCCAGTTGGTTGCTGCCACCTTCCGGTAGTAAATAAAAATCACCATAGCGTTGATGTAATTTATTTATGAAGCAGGTCGAGGTTTTGTTGCGATATGTTTCACGGTTCACATACTCGAGCTGCATGCCGCAGGAACGTGCAAATTCCAGGGTGGGATTCAGTCTGTCATGTGATTCACCCCTGATAATGCCGATCGTTTTGAAGCCGAAGCGTTTCCCTGCGGCAGCCGTGGCATAGATATGATTTGACCAGGCGCCGCCGAAAGTGAGCAGGGTGTTATGGTCCTGTTTTCCGGCCTGTATCAGGTTGTACCTGAGTTTTCGCCACTTGTTGCCGCCAATATAGCTATCAGCGAGGTCCTCGCGTTTAACATATAAAGAAACGCCTGCTTTTTCGAGCAGGCGTGATTCAAGCTTCTGGAGGGGGGTGTCGTTTACAGAAAACGCGATTGAGTTCAGCGTTTTTCTACCACGTGAATAACTCTGGAATATTCAAAAAATACAACACGGTCAGGGTATGCCCAGCTGGTGATGGGTGGTTCGCCTACAGTTGGTGAGATTTCCGCGGGACGACCCAGTTCATTCTGAACCTTGTCCATCGACATGCCACGCCTTGGAAAATCAAGTGGACTGATTACTATGGTGTCACCTGGTTGCATTTCGAGTACATCACCGCGGACCTGTTCAACCACAACTTCTTCTACAATGACATCTTCAGCGCCGGCTTCTTCTACCACAACGACTGTTTGCTCTGGCTGTTCAATCGCCGTTGATTGCGCCTGGTCTGCTTCGTCATAACGATCTGACATTGCAGGGCGGTCGGCCATTGCCATGGCAGGAATCATCAGTCCGGCTAGAATAATTATTTTTTTATACATAACTCCCTCTTCGCAATAGTGCGCGTACTACTCCAGAGTGTAGCACCTGCAACGGGATTTTGCGGTCTAAAGCAGCTGCATCTGCCGTGGTGAGCAGGGGCTGTTGCGGGGTTTAGCTGTTGTATTTCTGCAGTACCAGGCAGGCATTTGTGCCGCCAAAGCCAAAGTTGTTCGACATCACAGCGTTCAGTTCAACATTGTCTTTTCTTTCGGTAACGATGGGCATATCTTTAGCCGCTTCGTCCAGGTTGTCGATATTCGCTGAAGCCTGGATGAAATTGTTTTCAACCATCAGCAGGCTGTAAATCGCTTCCTGCACACCTGATGCGCCCAGCGAATGTCCTGCCAGCGATTTACTCGAACTGATTGGCGGAACCTTGTCGCCAAAAGTCTCACGAATTGCCTCCAGTTCCCTGGTATCACCAACAGGTGTGCTGGTGCCATGAGTATTGATATAGTCGAGCGGTTGTTGCAGATGCTCGGTTGCCATTTGCATGCAGCGAACAGCGCCTTCGCCTGAAGGGGCAACCATATCTACACCATCCGATGTGGCTCCATAACCAACGATTTCAGCAATAATGTTAGCGCCGCGGTTCAGTGCATGTTCAAGCTCTTCAACAACCATGGTGCCACCGCCACCGGCGATGACAAAGCCATCGCGGTCAGCATCGTAGGGTCGTGATGCTTTTTCCGGGGCTTCGTTGTTTCTGGTTGACAATGCACCCATGGCATCGAACATCATGCTCAGTGACCAGTGCTCTTCTTCGCCGCCGCCGGCAAAGATAATGTCTTGCTTGCCCATCTGGATCAGTTCATAGGCATTGCCGACACAGTGGGTGCTGGTAGCGCATGCGGAACTGATCGAGTAGTTCACACCCTTGATATGGAAGGGTGTTGCCAGGCAGGCGGATACCGTGCTGCTCATGGTTCTTGGCACCATGTAGGGGCCAACGCGGCGCAGACCCTTGTTGCGCAGAATATCGGCGGCTTCCACCTGGTTTGAAGACGAACCTCCACCAGAGCCCATGATGATACCAGTGCCTGTGTTAGACACCATGTCATCTGACAGTCCCGCATGTTCGATAGCCTGTTGCATGGAAATATAGGCATAGGCAGCCGAGTTGCCCATAAAGCGCTTGACCTTGCGGTCGATGTGGGCGTCGAGATCGATATCAATACTGCCGGCAACATGGCTACGCATGCCCATGTCGACATATTCCTGCTGGAATTTAATACCGGAGCGGCCCTGTTTAAGTGAATCGAGTACGGCATTTCTGTCATTCCCAAGACAGGAAACAATGCCATAACCAGTAACAACAACACGTTTCATAACAATCTCTAGAAATTATCGGTAGAAGTAAATAATCCTACACGCAGGTTTTTTGCAGTGTAAATAACCCGGCCATCAACGGATAACTCACCATCCGCGATACCCAGTACCAGATCTCTGGCAATGACCCTTCTGACATTAATCTGGTAGCGGACTGTTTCGGCGGACGGTAATACCTGACCGGTAAATTTTACTTCACCTACGCCGAGTGCACGTCCACGGCCGGGATAGCCAAGCCAACCCAGATAAAAGCCAACAAGCTGCCACATCGCATCCAGCCCCAGGCATCCCGGCATTACCGGATCACCATCAAAATGGCAGTCAAAAAACCACAGCCCGGGTTTTATGTCCAGTTCAGCCTGGATTTCGCCCTTGTTGTACTCACCGGTATTGTCAGCAATGTTTGTGATACGATCAAGCATGAGCATGTTTGGCAGCGGCAATTGTGCATTGCCGGGTCCAAAAATCTCACCGTGCCCGCATTTTATTAATTCATCATAGGTGTAGGAACTTTGACGGTTCATTGAGGCTGCTTCTTTAATGTTTTCGGGTTTGTTGTTTGCGAGCATTTTGGTCTGGCTAAAAAGGACTGATTTTATAGGAAATTGCCTGACGATGGTATCTGACATAATCGAATGAGAATGGAAATATGCAGGAAATTCTGCTCATTAGCCTGCTGCTGGCAATAATCGCCTACTGGTGGGATACCACGCGCACCAACGAGATAGCCATGCGTAGCTGCCGACGCATCTGCCAGTCCACGGGTGTTCAACTGCTGGATGCGACTGTGTCCAGGCAACGAGTGTGGTTGCGAAGGCATCCTCAAGGTGGGGTTCAGATATGCCGTTTATACAGCTTCGAATACAGCCAGGATAGCGAAAACCGTCAGTTTGGTTATATCGTGTTGCTCGGGCACCAGGTGGTAGAGAGCAAAATCGGTCCATCAAACGCAGTGGAGTCCGGACCGGGTTCCGGGCCGGACTCCACCATTCATTGAATCAGGGCTGGCTGTATCAGTAGGTAAAAAAGCGTTTGCTGAATTGCAGGCGTGCCGGGCCTTCTTCACCTTCAGGCGTGATGTTGAGTTTGAATTTCAGGAATTCACCATCGCTGACTTTCAACTCGGCAATGTAATAGATCGCAGTATCTTCCCTGATTTCACGGAATTCGAGATTTTTCAACTGTCCGGTCAGGTTGCTGGCATTGCCTGCAACGGTTGCAGCAACAGGTTTGCCGGTTGTTCCCATGACTTTCTTCAATACCGTAATGTTGATAATGATGCGGTTATTGCGACGTGTCAGCTCATATGCCTTGGCAATTTCGGGAGAGAGGGTGTCGCTTCTAAAAGCGTTGTAATGGACGACATAATCACCGAAAACCCTCGAATTTTCAGCGGCAGCATTAACACCGAAGCCGAGCAATACAAGTATGAACAGGCTTTTAATAAACTGGTTCATTTTTCCTCGCAAACAGGGTGACCCACGCATACGAAATCTCCTCATAAGTATTCGTTATAACAATTATAGGGTAACACTATTGAGGTGATAAGGTACATTCTCAATAGCAGCATAAGGACTACAATAGTATGAATATTCTTGTTTTTCGACCATAAGTGAGTATTTATTGACCGGCTGGTACCAGCTCCAGCAGCCTGTTGCCGATGCAGTCTAGCCTCCATCCTCTCAATACCTGCAAATCGCGTTTTCCCAGAATAAGCTTTTCAGCGTCTTTGCGATTGCACAGTATGCCCTGTGAAATCCCTAGTTCGGAAGCCTTTTTACCCAGTGCATCAAGCACGGCGGAAAGCGCTGCAGACTGGTCCAGTGTCAGTTGTCTGCGCTTGAGTGTTGGCCATTCGGATTCAGGCTTGCTGCTGGCGGAGCAGATGGTTTCAGACAGTGACTCCATCTCGGACATGCCGAATAATTTTTGCATGCGGCCAATCCGGGTCAGTTCACTGATATTTTTTGGCCGTTTGACAGCGATCTGGACAACATGGTCATCCGGCAGGATTCTGCGGCGCGTCCGATCTTTCGCTATCGCCTGTTGTTCACGCCACACGGCGACATCCTGCAATACGGCAAGCTCAATACCGCGCAGGCGCTCCTTTCCTTTAACGCGTGTCCAGCAGTTAGACAGGCCATCCTGGTTATTCAGTGTTGCTGAACATAGGCGCTCACATTCTTCGCGCATCCATTGTGAGCGCCCGAGTGCTGCCAGCTCTCCCAGCTGTTGTTTGTATAATGACAGCAGGTAACGCACATCATCGGCGGCATATTCGAGTTGCGCCTCTGTCAACGGGCGCTTTAACCAGTCTGTACGGGTCTGGGATTTGGGCAATTGTATATTGAGTTCCTTTTCCACCAGCCGGGCATAACTGATCTGATGGTCATCATTCATCAGCGCTGTAGCGACCTGGGTATCGAAAAGGGGGCAGGTTTTTTCACCGAGAGTAAGTTCCAGGACTTCAAGATCCTGAGGGCAGGCATGAAAAACCTTGGTTATCGAATTGCTGGATAAAAGCTCTGATAACTGCGGCTTTACATCGAATGCCAGCGGATCAATGCAGGCTATTTGACCATTGCCTGCGATCTGTATCAAACCGATATGAGGGAAATAGGTCCTTTCACGGGCGAATTCAGTATCGACTGCAATGCAGTCCTGGGTTTTCAGCTCATCACATAAGGCAGCCAGTGCGGCAGGTGACTCGATCAGCTCGGGCGTCATTTAGGCGCCAGCAATTCAATTTGATAGCCGTCAGGGTCTTCTACGAAGGCGATAATGGTTGTGCCGGCATTCATGGGGCCGGGTTCGCGAATAATTCTCCCACCCTGGGCGCGGATTTTCTCGGCCGCAGCGTGAACATCGTCAACCTCGATGGCGAGGTGGCCAAAACCACTGCCTAAATCGTAGGCATCGGTATCCCAGTTGTAGGTCAACTCGATAACAGAATGGTCCTGTTCATTGCCGTAGCCAACAAATGCAAGGGTGAATTTGCCATCCGGGTAGTCTTTTTGTCGCAACAATTCCATCCCCAGAATATCGGTATAGAAATTAATGGATTTTTCCAGGTTGCCAACGCGTATCATGGTATGTAACAGGCGCATACTCATACTCAACTGTTTCTAGTCATAAACCGTGTATGTTACATTGCTGCATACATTGATGCGACAATCGAGTGAATCACACGACATGGATTATTCATTTAACGCCAAGACATTCAGAACTCTGCTGCATGCTGCAATTGCAGATCATATCGGTGAGATTACCGCCCAGGCCGCAGGCGACAGCACGACCGAAGAAACACCCGAGCAATTGCTGGCAGGAATGGAACAGGCGATTGATGTAATGGAACGTGCCGATGCGGATGCCGCAGTCAAGCAGGGCGAGGCCGTATTGTCTGTTGACGAAATCACCGAGATCGGCGATTTTGCGCTGGGTTTGCTGGAAGCCATTGTGGATCGCGTGGAGACTTCCAGCGGGCGCCAGGAGCGGGACCTCGTACGCCTGGCTATACCCATATCATTGTGGGTTGCGAGGCAGGGCGGACACATCAATAAACTGGAGCTGGGGGTTAATTCGCTCGCGGCCTGGGCCAATGAGTTGCACGACACCCTGCAGATTGCAGAACTGGTGCGGGTTATTCGCGAGATTATCGATGCAGCATCGGACGAGATTCGTAAGGACCTGGAACAAACCAATCCGATGCGCCCATGGCGCATTCTCAATCTTAATTATGGCATTGTCGCAACTCGAAGCCATGATCCCGCGTTGATGGACGAGGCCTTTGCTGTACTGGTTGAAAACCTGCCACAGGACGCCCGCGCATTTTTCAGGGAAGGCATGCAGCAGATGGATATTGTCGGATACCCCGAGGAAGTGCGAGAAGTTGTTGAAAAGTATGAGCGGATGTGGGGCTCGGGCGATAC
>CALLCZ010000056.1 GCA_937998645.1 uncultured Gammaproteobacteria bacterium | reverse complement strand
ACTACTAATAAAATTGATTTGATTTTCATTTTCCCTTTCCTTTTTATGTTCATTTATTCGTCATTGCGACGAAAGATTGCTTTAAGTAGAGATTCAAAGCAAGAACCATACCGCAACAAGAAAGCGTGTGATTATCAATTAGATAACAAAGTATTAGTATTTCATTGTTTTTTAACGTGTAAAGAATAGCCTACAGAATATAGGTATTGATACAGTAATGCGTTAGATATTTCGACATATCGTGAACGTCTCTTATGGGTCGTCAGCTGCCGCATGGCTCACATTATTTGTACAAGAGCATGCAATTAATTAATAAATAGCATTTACAAGTACTCACCACCAAATTTATCGGGGTGTTTAGCCTGCACCCCCTTATAATATTCCTGGATTTTTTTCATATCAGCTTCAATGTTGTTTGATGGCTCAATGACAGGCCCGCATTCCGCAATCCTTTTTTCGTAGTCAATGCTTACCAACTGGATGGGGATACCAGCCTGTGAGGCGATGTACCAGAACCCGGTTTTCCACTTCCCTACTTTTTTTCGTGTTCCCTCCGGGAAAAGTGTAACCATCATCCTGTCGTTTTCATTAAAGGATTCAACAAGCTGAGATACAAGATTGTGTGATCCATTCCGGTAAATAGGTATACCTCCCAATCGACGTAAAAAGACACCCAACGGCCACCAGGTATAGGCTGCGGATACTAACCAGGATGAATGAAGCCCAACTGCCAGCTTGCCTGCCAGACCCACATAAAAGTCCCACAATGATGTATGGGGTGCCAGAACCATCACAAATTTTGGTGCGTTATGCACATTGCCTTTGATCTGCCAGCGAATTGCTGACAGCATAAATCGACCGATGGCTCTCGAGAATACAGTACTTTTCTGTGGGGTTAACGGCCCTGGTTCAGGGATATCCATTAGATATTTATTCAGAATCAGCTATCGACATCATGAGATCATTATTTCACTCAGTTTTTACGACATTTTTCAGTTCGTTTGCCAGGAGGTTGCGGAAAATCCTCTCCTCCAGACCCTTTGCCTGCCAAAGCCCCATTCTTTCAAGATAAGGTTTCTGCACTTCCGGTATCGTCAGAGTGAATAATGCCTTGATAAGCATCCTGAGCATAAGCCTTTTGGAATGAGATTTACGCTTCAGGGATTTTAATGCCTTCCCGACGACCTGCTCCTGTTCGGTAAAATCGGTACCAAACGGGAATGGCGGGAAAAATCCCTTACGCCTGAATGCCGCGATCTTTTGTGTTATTACTTCCGGATAGTTATTGCGGAATTTCTCAGGTATCTGATAGTCGCTTCTCAACTTGCCGGCTTTTTTCGCCTGCTGCATAAGTTTCGCCTGGAAGCGGGAGTCAGTAATCTTCAATAGCTCTTCGATGATCTCGGAATCGGTCTTGCCACGCAGGTCAGCGATGCCGTATTCAGTCACCACGATATCACGCAGGTGGCGTGGAATAGTGGTATGTCCATAGTTCCATACGATATTTGAAAGGACTTTGGTTCCCTTTTCACGAGTGGAGCGCAGGTTTATAAGGGAGCGACCATCAGGCAGCTCGTGGGCCATAGCCACGAAATTGTACTGGCCACCTACGCCGCTGACCACACGACCATCTTCCAGACCGTCTGAGACAACGTGACCGGAGAGAGTGACTTTCATGCAGGTATTGATGAAACGGGCATTTTTGCGTTGCAGGCGGTCAATCTCTTCATGGCCATAGAGATGGTTGATGCGGCGGACACTGCGCATATTAAACAGCCTTCTTTCCTGCTCGGGCAGTGCTTTCAATTTTTGGTAGAAATCTTGTGGACCCAGGAAAAACCCGCCATGTACGACTGCTGCCCCTTTGAGATAGTCTCCCAGACAGTGTTCCAGTATCTGTTGCTTGTTTTCTTCCCGGGTGAAATCGGCCCTGATCCTCAGTCCCTGTGAAGTCACAATGACACCATCCTCGTAGAGGAGTCCATCCTGAAAAACCCCAAACTTGACCAGATAGTCAAAATCGTCCCGTGACAGATACATATGTACAGCCTTGCGCTGCAGCAGTAAGTCAAGGGTCGCAGGTGTCACCTCATGACCAATCAGTTCCTCGTTGAGCAAGCGCTGTATTGGCAGGTCGTCATAGACCAACCGCTTCAGGATGCCAGCCTCGTATAGATGCAGGAATCCGTCCATCACCATTTCACTGGCACCGAACAGGCCTTTTTCAAGAATACCGGTGCCACCTACTTTATTTATAATTTCACCAAATTTTTCTTCCAGCTCCAGTGACTGCAAAACCTGCAGATAATTCTGGTTGTCTTTTTGCCTGAAAATCAAAGCGTTGATAAAAGCGTCGCCCATGGCGCCAATACCGATCTGCAACTCACCCTCATCCCTGATAAGCGTGGACAGGTACAGGCCAACCATGTGTTCCCGTTCAGGTGTAGAGAGCTTGGGAGCACCAAAGATCCGGTAGTAATACTCCGGATTATCCAGAACATAATGGAAGTTGCTGGCTTCGACTTCAGCATCACCGTACATATAGGGCAGGTTTGGATTTACCTGGCCGACAATCGCAAAAGGTACTCCTTCCCGTTCCCCACGCTGCTGCATCATATTGATCAAATCTAGCGCGATATCAGGATTTGCACTCAAACTGAACGTTGATGCATCTTTTGTCTCGCCGGGAGCGATTAGCTGGGCGATAACATTCGCCCCCCTGTCCATTAGATCCCGTGCAACGTGCGTATAATTACTACTGATATAATCTTGCTGGGCTTGTGGATTCTGAAGAAATTTACCCGGCGGATAATAGAACTCGAATACCCGTATATTTGCCGGCAGGTTTTTTTTGACGCGATCCAGTTCAAAATCCAGATCAGGATAGTCTCCGAAAACTCTCTCTACAAAGGGTTCCAGAAAACGTTTTTCAAGGAGACTCTTACCCTTGGGGCACTCAAGGGTAAGTGCTGTCATAATGTTGAGATTGATGGAAGGGTCTGCTTTGGCCCGCCTGTAAAAAGCATTGATAACGTGGTTCGCCTTTCCGAGAGCCAGAGGCGTTGCAAGATTGATGGTATTACCCAGCCGCGCTATCACCTCATCAACGATTATTTCTTCGTTCTGCATAAAACTGGGGCTTAGGCTTTTCATAAGATTTTAATCCTGGCTGAATTCCGGGGACAGTATGCTTGTTTCAATCCCAGATACTATTTGCCAACCCTGCCCCAGTAATCATCAACCTTGTTCTGGATTTCGGCAATCAGTTCGTCATTTCTAACAGGTTCAAACAAGTGTTTATAACGCCCCTGTAGTTTCAGGTATTCTTCAACGGGTTTGCGCTCTCTGGGGATTTTTGTGTGTATAACACGTCCATCGACATATTCTTTTAATGGCCAGATGCCGGTTTTCACTGCAAGCTTGCCGACAGTTACTGTTTCTTGCGGATCGTAATCCCAGCCTGTTGGACAGGGTGACAGGGCGATCAGCATACGCGGGCCTTTCATGCTCATTGCCTTTTCTATCTTGCGCGCCAGATCAACCGGTTCGGCGCCTGCAACCGTGGCAACATAAGCAGGATTATGTGCTGCCCAGATGGCAAACAGGTCTTTTTTAAATCCGGGGTAGCCCCGTGATCCTGTACTGGTAGCCGTTTTCGCACCATGCGGTGTAGCGGCAGAGAACTGCTGGCCGGTGTTGCCATAGCCTTCGTTGTCATAGCAGATGTAAAGAAAATCGAGGTTGCGTTCTATCGCACCTGAAGTTGCTGACAATCCCATGCCATAGGCCGAGCCGTCACCGGTAAGTACTACCACCTGCATATCCTCATCGATATTCATGCGTTGTTTCTGTATAAGGATATCCAGCGCATCGCGAACACCCTGGGCACCGGCCGGTGCTGAAGCCATCGCGGTGTACAACCAGGAACCACGAAACGGTGTGAATGGGTAAACCGATAACAGGGTCATGCAACCGGCGGCATTAACAAACACTGATTTGTCGCCAATGATGTCATACAACTGGTTGAGCGCTTCCAGACCTCCGCAGCCGGCACACATCGGTGTGCCAGTGCCCAGCAAATGGGTGGATGGCAGGTCTTTCATACTGCGATAAATGCTTACCGGTTGCTCAGCCATTTTTCGCGCCTCCGCTGTTATTCAGCTCATCCCGCTCGACACTGGCGACAGCCTGCAACTTTCGCATTTGTCGCAGTTCCTGTTCTGTATACAGCAGTCGAGGTGGTGGGGTGTGTTTCTGTGCCACGGCATTACGTGTGACATCGGCTATTTCGAAAAACTCTTCCAGGCTGATGTCGCGGCCACCCAATCCGCCGATAAAGCTCAGTAACTGTGGTGGCGCATGCGGGTGGCCGTAAAGCGCACCCGCGAGTTCAGAATGCAGTACACCGCCCATACCCATGGAGATATTCTGGTCGATCACTGCAACACCGGACTTGCCTGCCAGTAACATGCGGAACATTTCTGCCGGAAACGGTCGCAGCAAGCGTGGGCGCAACAATCCGACCTTATTCCCTGCCTTACGCAACTGGTCTACTGCTGCGCGCGCCTTGGTGGCAAAGGAACCCAGCATGACGAAAACGATATCGGCATCATCGCACCGGTAGGCTTCTATCGCCGAATACTCACGACCAAACTGGTTAGCGAATTCTCTGGATAACTCATCGTAAACATCAAGCCCATTCTGTGCCGCCAGGTGAGTTTCATAACGGAAGTAGGAATATGGCACACCGCCCAGCACAGCGACTGCCTGGCTTACCGGAGAACTGGCACGAAAGCGGATATTTTCGGGATCGTAGTCTCCGACGAAATTCTGTGCTGTTTTCGGGTCCGGTACTTCTACCGGCTCGCGGGTAAAGGACAGATAAAATCCATCCATATTAACGATCACTGGCAGGCGTATGCGTTCATCTTCCGCCAGTCGAAAAGCCATCAAGGTACTATCGAGTACTTCCTGGCAGGTGGAGCAATGAATCTGCAAAAAGCCACTGTCCCTTGCAGACATGATGTCATTATGGTCCGGCTCCAGTGTGATCGGCGAGGCCAGACCGCGGGAAACATTCACCAGCACGAAGGGTGCACGCCAGCCGCTCACGGTGTATAGCATTTCCATGCCATAGAGTAGCCCCTGGCTTGATGTGGCACTAAAAACCCTGATACCGCTGGCTGCGGCAGCGGCTGCAGCGGTCACCATAGAATGCTCGGATTCCATCGTGACCATGCGCGCATCCATTTCACCCTGATCAATCCAGCCGGAAATAGTCTCTATGATTTCGGTTTGGGGGGTAATGGGGAATGCCGGGATATAGTCTGTTGCTGCCAGTCGCGCGCCCAAAGCTGCAGCACCATTACCGGTTAACAGCTTGCGCGTCATGGTGACACCTCCTCTTCAGCATCCTGTTGCCGGGCAAGTTGTTCCGCTACTGCTTCAATTGCATGTGGCGGGCACTGGGCAACACATACCATGCAGCCTTTGCAGTGGTTGTAATCGATTTCTGGGGTTTGGCCGCTCACCTTGATGGCGCCATCAGGGCAAAAGGTGCTGCATACCCACCAGCACTTGTTGCAACGCTCATAATCAATCACCGGGCGCAGTGTGCGCCACAAACCTGTTCTGACCTCAACGCTGTTCGCTGATGCATGAATGTCTGGAGCTGATACGCGGGCATCTTCAAACGGAAAATCTATCCACGCCGGTTTACTGTAATCAGTGGCGTTGGCTTCTGTCCCTGTTTGAATGCAGCCTTCATGTTCCTGCATGCAATCAAAAGCATCCAGTGCCCTGGCGAGATTCTTTTCGATTACAGCATCGCCCAGTTCAGACAGTTCCTGTTTTATCGCTTGTTGTAACGCATCTCGTGAGATCTTGCCCAGTAAGCGCGCTGCTGCACCGGTACAGGTAGCGCCGATAAAACGCAATTCAGCACGTTCTTCTGCTTCTGCAGGCAAAGTGAACACCCTGCACGAAAGATTCAATCGGTGCTTCCAGGTTTCCGTGCTTTCATCGCTGTTGATCAATAACACCGTGTGTTCATCCACACCCGTAAGTACGCCGGCAGCCGGGACAGGCACCAGGCTGTCATCGGCAACAATAACCAGGTCAGGCCTCGTTATGACTCCACGTTCATTTATCAGCTGATTATCAGCGCGAACATAGGCGAAAATGGGCGCACCACGGCGTTCAGCGCCATAACGAGGGGCATCCTGCACTTCGTAGCCTTCCAGAAAAAAAGCAGTACCCAGAATACGGCTGGCAGTTTTCATTCCCTGACCACCGCGACCATGAAAACGTATCCGGTACATCGCTACACCTTCCTGCTCTCATCAGAACTATTTTCACCGGGTAAGCAGGTCATATCAGACATACTATATAAAATCCGGCCCGCATGAAAATAATGAAAAGCGCCGAAAACTCATTGCCTTTTTAACGCGTTGCAATGCCATGTCCATGGCCGCCTGGCGTGGCAATATCTGTTTATGTTTAACGGCTTCCAGTACCTGCCCGGTATTACGTCGTAATTTTTCCTCGATAGTAGCCAGAGCTGCAGCCTGGCTGGCACCTTCGTACTCCATGGCGGCACAGATTACACCACCGGCATTGGCAATAAAGTCTGGTATGCATAGCACGCCTTTGTCATGCAGTATTTTTTCTGCGCCATGGGTAAAGGGAATATTCGCAGCCTCAACCACCAGCCTGGTATTGAGTCGGTTGACATTGTCTTCATGGACTACATCGGGGCGTGCAGCCGGAATCCAGATATCGCACTCCACATCGATCACATCATCCCGCGCCAGTTTTTTTGCATCTAGATAATCGGTAACACACTTGCCTTCATTCTTGAGTGCAATTAACTGGTCTACATCCAGACCTTCCGGATTGTGAATGGCGCCATGCGAATCCGCCACAGCTACCAGTACAGCACCTTTCTGCGTGAGAAAACGGGCAGTATGTTTACCGACTGCACCAAAGCCCTGTAGCACCAGCCGGGCACCTTCCAGCTCAAAATCACAGTAGTTCAGTGCGACATCTACCACATGACTCAAGCCAAATCCGGTGGCACCGATTTCATCCAGTGGGATACCGCCTATTTCACGCGGCAGACCAACTACACGACCGATTTCATCCCGTACCCATGCCATGCATTCTTCATCAGTGCCCATGTCGGGCGCAAAGATATAGGTGTCCTCGTTACGCAGGGCATTGGCAAGAGCACGTATCAGCTGTTCTTTCTCGGTTTTCGGCATTTTCGGATCGCCGTAGAGTACGGCCTTGCCACCACCATATGCCAGTCCAGCGGCCGCATTTTTAAATGTCATGGCGCGTGCCAGACGCATACATTCTTCAGTGCTGACATCTGCAGCCATACGAACACCACCAATGGAAGGTCCCTTGGCGACGTTATCAACTACAAGCACAGCTTTGAGATTCACCGAGGGCTCATAAACGTGTATTACTTTTAATGGCCCAAATTCGTCAGCAAATTTGAAAATATTATCCACCCTTGTTTCCCGGAATATTTATCTGTATAAAACTGATTGTTATATTTCAGTCAATTGTTAACTGAAACACATATTGATGGCAAGTTGCATCCAAAGGGGGCGATCCGCATTTAACATTTCTGATCAAGCTGGAGGCCTTTATCTGATAATCAATCCCAACGAAACAATATCGTTGTTATATGTCATAGCAAAAATCTCATTCCGTCTAAATATCTGCTTCGGGTCGATCCCGGTATTTCAGCGACAGCTAATATACGAGGTTTTTAACAGACCGCTATCCGACAAGCAGGAGTCGGTCGGGCTGAATCAGAACGCACCTCTCAGCGAGGCTTCGTGCAGCTGAGTTCGGCCATTTGCAGACATTCAATCAAATACATGCTATCTGCCCCAACAGGAATCCTTCTAAATTGCTGAATAGCTAACAATTGCCTTTATTTTCTCTTTTACGCATATTTTATTCAGATCTTCAGTTACTAGGATCAAATGCTCCCCAGTTAACTGGCTTATCCCAGCATACTGGATTATCTGCCGATGCAGGTGTTCTAATAGGGTAAAGATGCTTAGTACGATACTTGTCTTTATATTTTGACCATTCAGTAATTCTGTAATTACCCTGGTTGTTAAATTTTGCTCGTACCGTCCAAAAGTACCATCCGCATGGTTCGAGTTCCTCTTCAACCGCATAAGATGCGGTTTTAATATTTTCTCTATGAAGTATTTCTCTATCTGGTACAACAATCTGGTAATTTGGGTAAGTGCCCGTAAGACGCTCGATCGTACCTTTCATAAAAACCTTACCATTATATATTTTTATCTCATACTCTATATCTGTCGCAGTTGGCAAATTTACCTCTGCCCAGACGAAAGTAGGATGTATATCTACATCGGTAAATACTAATCCATAAATACTAGGGCCGCTTCTTACGACCGGTTGCAATGCCCCATAAGTTTTGGGTTTATCAAAACCTACATAGTGGCTTAAATATTCCTCTTCACAATTCAATTCATCTTCATTACACCATTCTATCCATTCATTTAGCTCCCTTTCTTTTTCTTTATATTCATCGTCTTGTCCTGCGAGTATGGGCTTTGGGTTAAGAACGTTAAGACCAATTGTATTGTCACTCCAATCCTCATAGACAAAGATAACCTGATTCAATAAGTATTCTATTGCTGTTGCGTATATATCCGTTACAGACTGTTCCAAAGCATCTTCTTTTAGCCATTCGTCCATATGCATACATTTGCCACCGAATGCCTGTTGAGTTGCGATTTGCACATTATCAGACGTTCGTATAGTACGTGCGTTTGCTTCTAACTTTAGGCAAAATTTTTCTTCTATCTGAGTATATTGCATTAGTATCAATGACAGCTCGAGAGCAACAGGATGGCCTTGCTTATGCAAATCATCGACGATGTTCGTGTTCGGTGATGATGTTATTTCGATATCTATTTCTTTTGCATCAAACCTATTTTGATTTAAATATTCCATTGCATAAGAGCGTAATAATTTCTGGTCTGCCAATTTCTCTAACCTGGCTACAAATGATTGCGCATCAATTTCGAGCTCAGCTCTCTGTTGTTTCGTTCTTTTTGACGTATGCAAATCCAGGGGCACCGTAGCTACACACAATGGAGCGAGAAGACCAAATGTAAAAATAGCTGACCCTAATAGACACTTTCCTGAGATATATTCTGGGTCTTCATTAAGATAGGCTTCAAGCTCAGGCAGTTTGTCAGTTGTATATACCGCTAGAGGTTGATAGTGAGATCTGTTTAGTTGGTATTGGTTGGGCTTTTCTTTCTCGTAATAATCTGGAGGAATAAATGATCCATACACCGCTTTATTAACAGTTTCACACCCTTGCAGTGCTAAAGTTAAAATTGCAGTAAAAATAAACAGCAGTTCACGCATTGCTGGGTTCACAATAAATTACCATCATATCCAAAGAGCAATACCAAAGAATAACAGTGATTGATTTGTAGGTGATTGACTCTTGTCAATTAATAGAGCCTGCATGCCAACTGCTGTTCTAGTGTAGATTTTCACGCACAAACACCGTCTATCCAATAATATTGGTCATATTGGTGAGCAATATTAGAATACGCAAAAGGTCGGCTATGGGTCGGCAACAGACACCCAGGCCAAGAATTTGCTCAAACACAACCGACAGCCTGCATGCGGCCAGGACTTGCTGTTTACAAATTCAGGAACTTCAATTTGCAGACCACTTACTTGTCCGCTGGTTATGCTGTAGTGCTATACTTTATATAGAAGGGTGGCATATTAAAGAGGGTAAGATTTATTATTTACCCACGCCAATAAAACGGGCAACTGTTTAGCCACCCTTCTCACCTTTCTGTTAGTAGAGTTGCGCTTAGGCATCACGGCCATAAAAGCGCATGTACTTCT
>CALLCZ010000055.1 GCA_937998645.1 uncultured Gammaproteobacteria bacterium | reverse complement strand
CTGGCAGCCAGCAGTGAATCAAGCCCCCCGGAGATCAGTGCAACGGCTTTTCGAGGTGTGGTCATTGTACAAGTGTCTGTTTTTAAAGATGAACTGGGTATTATATCAATGTGATGGACGATGTGGTTTTGTATTTGTTCCTTTGATTCTGCTTTGCAGCCATCAGTACTGTCTTTCTAAGTTGTTGATTTTGTTTAATTAAGCATTTGGTTTCGCCTTGCTGGGCGAGTTACTTTCTTTGCTCGTGCAAAGAAAGTAACCAAAGAAACACGCCCCCAGGCGCTCGTGCTTCGCATTCCCTCAGCCATCTTCGCTGCCAACGAGTCGTCGCGACTCGCCATCCGGGCTCGACGCGACTCGATTGGCCGTCCTTGGCCAATCGACCCTACCAGCGAAGCCGGCTTCGGCGAGCTTAAGGGGGGCATTCTGCAGCATCTGGTGACAAGGGGCCCCCTTTAGGCTTGCCGAGGTATTCGGCTTTGGTAGGGCAAATCGGGCATGGACGCCCGATTTAGCCTTGTCGAGCCCGGACGGCGAGTCAAGGCGGCCCGTAGGCAAAGTCGAATGCCGAGGGAACCCGAAGGGCAAGCCGGCCGGGGGTGCCTTTTCTTTTGGTTACTTTTCTTTGGGCATGCAAAGAAAAGTAACTCGCCAGCAAGGCGAAACCAAATGCTTAATTACACGAAATCAATGACTTAGAAAAACAGAACTAATGACAACAGAGTAAATCAGGCTGTGGAAAAAGTGTGGATAATATTCAAACAGTCAAAACCCGGTTATTGTCGAATTTGGGTGTCGATCAATGACTCGTGTAACGGGACAGCGTTAGCTGAGAGGCGATCAAATGCCCTCTCGCTCCCTGTATCACTCCACAACTCCAGGTTCTGGATGGGTTGTAATGCCGGTGAGCTGAATTCTCGTATGGTTTGCAGCAGGTCCATCAGAGTAACAAAGGCTTCTGCCAGCTGAAGATAAAGCTCGGCAACGGATTTCTGTACATTGTTGCTGATGTGATGATACGCAGAGCGTCCCATATTGACGTAGTAGCTGACCCTGACAAGGCGTTTTTCGGCACGTTGTGGATACAAACCCGAGAGCAGCAGGCACTGGTCGCCGATGTCGCGCAACTGTTCTATACGCATGGATTTTGGCAGGCCGTGGGTGCTCAGATATTCCAGTGCCATTGCCTGGGTGGCCAGGTCCTGGTCTTTCATGAAGCGCATCAGGGTGAACACCAGGTAACTTTCCATGGATTCATCCAGATGGCAATTGCATTGCTCCTCGGCTTCCTTGATGAGCGAATGCCACTGGGCGACCTCGGTTTGTTCCAATATCAGGTTGTGTGCCATTGCGACCACTCCTGTAGCTGAAAAACATCCTGACACTTTGTTTATGAAAGCGCCACAACTGTACTTATAGCGCTTTTCTAGCGTAAACACCAGCCAGCGTTTATACTTGCGCGTCTTGTATTAGGCAGATTTATTAATGAGTTACGACGTTTCAACATTCCAGGGTTTGATTTTCGCTGTGCAGGATTACTGGCAGAAGCAGGGCTGCGCCGTGCTGCAACCGCTTGATCTGGAAGTAGGTGCAGGTACATTTCATCCCGCCACATTTTTACGCGCTATCGGGCCGGAGCCTTGGCGCAGCGCCTATGTACAGCCCAGCCGCCGCCCGACGGATGGCCGCTATGGCGAGAATCCCAATCGCCTGCAGCACTATTACCAGTTCCAGGTGGTGCTGAAACCGTCGCCGATGGACATCCAGGAGCTGTACCTGGGGTCTTTGAAGGAGATGGGTTTTGATCCGCTCGAGCACGATATTCGCTTTGTCGAAGACAACTGGGAATCGCCAACACTGGGTGCCTGGGGGCTGGGCTGGGAAGTCTGGCTCAATGGCATGGAAGTGACCCAGTTTACGTACTTTCAGCAGGTCGGCGGTCTTGAGTGCAGGCCCGTGACAGGCGAGATCACCTATGGGCTGGAGCGGCTGGCCATGTATCTGCAGGAAGTCGAAAGTGTTTTTGACCTGATCTGGACACGCGGGCCCCAGGGTGATGTCACATACGGCGATGTGTTCCACCAGAATGAAGTGGAGATGTCGGCCTATAACTTTGAACACGCGGATACGGATTCATTATTTAATTGGTTTGATACCTGTGAGGCAGAAAGCCAGCGCCTGATCGAACTGGGATTGCCATTACCGGCCTATGAAATGGTACTGAAAGCATCTCACACCTTTAACCTGCTCGATGCGCGTCATGCTATTTCAGTGACTGAGCGGCAACGTTTTATCTTGCGTGTACGCACTTTGTCCCGTGCTGTGGCGCAGGCCTATTACGATTCGCGCGAGGCATTAGGATTTCCAATAAAAACTAATTAGCCACAGAGGGCACAGAGCACACGGAGATATCCGACATGGATGATGTCACAGGAAAAATAATCGGCGCAGCAATTGAAGTGCATAAATTTTAGGCCCGGGTTTATTGGAAAATATTTATGAAACCGCTTTATGTTACGAGATGAATAAGGCGGGGCTAAAAGTTCAAAGACAGGTAATTACGGATATTCGATTTAAAGACATGATTATTCAGGGTCAAAGGATTGATGTTGTAGTAAACGAAGAAACTGTAGTTGAGGTTAAATCGCTTAAGAAGTTGCCTGATATCGCAACTTCACAAGTGCTTTCTTTTCTGCATGCAATGAAGTTGGGACGGGCTTTGCTTATCAATTTTGGACAACTTAAATTGATTGATGGAATTAAACGAATTTCTCTGTGAACACTGTGTTCTCTGTGGCAAGAATATATGACTGTAAATAAAGACTTATTAATAGAAATCGGTACCGAAGAGCTGCCGCCGAAAGCATTACAGCGGATGTCCGATGCATTTGCCCGGGGTGTGGCTGAAGGTTTGACAGACGCCGGGCTGAAGATTGGTCATGTTCAATCCTATGCAACACCGCGTCGTTTAGCGGTGTTGATCGATGATGTTCCCAGTGCGCAACCTGATCGTGATATTGAACGTAAGGGACCGAGCCTGAAAGCTGCTTATGATGGCGAGGGTAAACCGACTAAGGCGGTAGAAGGTTTCGCGAGATCATGTGGTGTATCTGTCGAAGAACTGGAACAGCAGGAGACGGATAAAGGTACGTGGCTGGTATTCAAGGCAACAGAAAAAGGCCAGCCTGTTTCCGAACTGGTGACGGGCATCGTTAATCAGTCGCTGGCAAAATTGCCGATACCCAAACGCATGCGCTGGGGCGATAACGATGCAGAGTTCGTGCGTCCTGTGCACTGGGTTGTAATGATGCATGGCAAAGATGTCATTGCCGGTGATGTGCTCGGCGTCAGCAGTACAAAGAAAACACGCGGACATCGTTTTCATGCTAATAAAGAAATCACTCTTTCCAGTGCCGGTGAATATGCGGACAAGTTGAAATCCAAAGGCTTTGTCATTGCGCATTTGGATGAGCGCAAGCAATCAATCCATGACCAGGTGATAACAACAGCAAAGAAACTTGGCGGTGTCGCGGTTGTTGATGATGGTCTGCTGGCAGAGGTTACGGCATTAAATGAATGGCCTGTAGCGGTGGCCGGTGAGTTTGAGAAGGAATACCTGAGCGTGCCCGCTGAAGCGCTGATAAAGACCATGCAGGACAATCAGAAGTACTTCCCTGTGGTTGATAAAAATAATGAGCTGAAGAATTTTTTCATAACCATCAGCAATATCGATAGTAAATCACCGGAAAAAGTTAAGGCAGGTAATGAGCGCGTTATACGCCCCCGCCTGGCAGATGCGAAATTTTTCTGGGAACAGGATCAGAAGCAGCCGCTTGAATCATTTAGAAAACAGCTGGACAAGGTTATATTTCAGGAGAAACTTGGATCAGTCGGGGATAAAACAAATCGGGTTGCAGTGTTGGCAGAGGAGATAGCGGGTCAACTGGGTGCGAACGTCGTAAATGTGCGCCGTGCGGTTGAATTAAGTAAATGCGATCTGATGACCGACATGGTCGGTGAGTTTGCGGCATTGCAAGGTGTTATGGGTAAGCGTTATGCGCAGGTTGGTGGAGAAGCTGATGATGTTGCGACAGCGTTGGATGAACAATACATGCCAAGGGGAGCAAAGGACGACACACCCTCGACAACAACGGGCCAGATACTGGCGATCAGTGACAAACTGGATACGCTTGTAGGCATATTTGCAATAGGCCAGAAACCAACGGGTGAAAAAGATCCCTATGCATTACGGCGAGCGTCACTCGGGATATTGCGCACCATCATTGAACGCGAGCTTGATCTTGATCTGCAACAACTGATCGGCACATCTGCCGAACTCTTCGCTGACAAGGTTGATGCGGACTCCTCAAAAGATGAAGTTTTTGAATTCATGCTGGAACGCTTACGTGCTTATTATCACGACCGTGAAATACCCGTCGATGTTTTCGATGCTGTGTCGGCATTAAAACCATCCCGGCCACTGGATTTTGATAAACGCATCATTGCGGTGACGGCGTTTCGTGCATTACCCGAAGCAGAAAGCCTGTCTGCTGCAAACAAGCGTGTAGGAAACATTCTTAAAAAAGCCGAGCTGGGAGATGCTTCGGTTGTGAATGCGGGTTTGTTTGAATTGCAACAGGAAGAAACTCTATACAATGAGCTGGAGAAATTGAAAAGTAAAACCGAACCGATGTTTGACTCGGGCGATTATGAAACAGCTTTGCGCGAGCTGTCTGCTTTGCGAAAACCCGTTGATGATTTTTTTGACCATGTGATGGTCATGACTGATAACATTGATGTGCGTAACAATCGTATCGCATTGTTGAACAAGATGAGCACATTATTCATGCGTGCCGCTGATCTGTCACGTCTGCACCAAAGCTGAAAATGAAGCTGATAATTCTCGATAGAGATGGCGTCATCAACGAGGATTCGGATGACTACATCAAAAGCCCTGATGAATGGATTCCTATACCGGGCAGCCTCGATGCGGTTGCGCGGCTTAATCATGCAGGTTATTCAGTAGCCATAGCTTCAAACCAGTCGGGTATAGCCAGGGGATATTTCAGCATGGAAACACTTGCGGCGATGAGCGTAAAAATGAATGATATGCTGGCGCCCTTGGGTGGCAGAATAGATGCCATGCTTTTCTGCCCGCATGGACCCAAGGATGGCTGTGACTGCAGAAAACCCAGACCAGGCATGTTGATCGAGATTGGCAATCGGTTTCAGAGCAGCCTGGAAAATGTTCTGTTTGTTGGGGATAACATCAATGATGTAAAGGCTGCACAGGTGGCGGGTGCGAAGCCGGTACTTGTTAAGACAGGCAAAGGCGAGCATACAGCCAGCTTGATCGCTGAAAACAATAGTATGAACGTACCTGTTTATGAAGATCTGGCTGATGTTGTTAATACCATTCTTGAAGGCCATAACTAGTCTATGTCGACTGAAAAAACACCTTCAAAAGCCGGGTTGTATATACGTTCCAGTATCTACTGGGTTCTGATGGTGTTGACGGGGGTCGTAATTGGCCTGCTCACTGTGTTCACGTTTCCTTTTCCCGTTGATACACGTTACAGGTTCGCGCGCTCATGGGCGTTGTTGAATCTCTGGTTGCTTAAACACATTTGCAAATTAAGCCACACCGTTGAAGGTGCGGAAAACATACCGAATGAAGGCGTGGTGGTGCTATGCAAGCATCAATCGACCTGGGATACGATGATACTGCAGCAGATCTTGCCGCAGGTGCGCTGGGTGTTGAAGCGTGAATTGCTGCGTGTACCGTTTTTTGGCTGGGGACTCGCAATGATGAAACCGATCGCGATTGATCGCTCCGCCGGGCACAGGGCGGTGGCGCAATTGATCGAGCAGGGCGGACCGATGCTGGATGATGGCTACTGGGTGGTTGTTTTCCCCGAAGGCACCCGCACACATCCCGGCCAGAAAAAACGTTACAAGCAGGGCGGTTCGATTCTTGCTGTAGAAACCGGCCACCCGGTTGTGCTGATTGCACACAATGCCGGCGAATTCTGGCCTCGGCACAGTTTTCTCAAATGGCCCGGCATCATCACGCTCAGAATAGGCCCGGTGATTGATACAAAGGGCAAGACCGCTGATGAAGTGACCAAAATGGCGCATGACTGGATCGAAGGACAGATGCAGGAGATCAGCGATCCCTCGCGCTGGAACCGTTGAAAAGATTTATTTACCGCAGAGACGCGGAGGCGCAGAGGATTTTCCTTTGTTTGTAGGAGCGGCTTCAGCAGCGATTAACTGCCCACTTGAACGAGACATTATTCGCGGCTAAAGCCGCTCCTACATTACCTCAACATACCTCTGCGCCTCCGCGTCTCTGCGGTGAGTTATATCCCAAACAACTCTTGCGCATTCCTTGTGGTCTGCGCGGCAATTTCTTCTATCGGTTCATCCCGCAGTTCACTTAAGCACTTCAGCACATTGGTCAGGTAGGCCGGTTCGTTGCGTTGGTTGAAATGGTCTGCGTCCGGTTGGTCGGGTGCATCTGTTTCCAGCAGGATCGAGCCTAAAGGAATATCACTGGCCGTTGCGCGTAATTTTCTGGCATTGTCATAGGTAATAGCGCCGCCAAAACTGATATAGAAGCCGAGGTCTATTAATTTCTTTGCCTGCTCATAACTGCCCGAGTAGCTGTGTATCATGCCTCTCATGCCTGGATAGTGCCTTATCGAGTTAATAACATCCTCGGTTGCGCCGACGGAGTGAATGACGACAGGTTTATCAATTGTATGTGCGATATCGAGCTGAGCATTAAAGAATTTCAATTGTAAATTTTTGTCAGCCTGGTTTTTACGATAGTCGAGGCCGCATTCTCCAACAGCAACACAATCGTTATTATCGAGCCAGTGTTTTAATTGTGTGATGTCATCATCAGTGTGCTCCCCGGCAAGGTAGGGGTGTAAACCGTAACAGGCATGTAATTGTGGGTCGTTGTCACAAATTTCACGTATAAAGTGCCAGTTATCGCACTTTACTCCGGGAATGACGATTTGTTTGATGCCTTTGCTGCGGGCACGTTCAATAACCGCGTTCCTGTCAGAACTGAAATCCTCAAAATCAAGATGGCAATGGCTGTCGATAATGTCATTCATGTCTCGATTTTACATGATTTCAGGCCAGCTAATCTGTCGTGATTTCCGTCAAAACCCCAGACCTCGTCTATACTTGAGCCATTACTCTAAATTTTGGGTGAGCTGTAGCTTCACCACGAAAACATAATCAATAAACGGGCTTAGTAATTCTAGTGGAAGCACAAACAGAGAAAAAAGTCAGTACGCTTTATCTTAAGGAAGGAATGTACGTATCCAGTCTTGACCGACCCTGGCTTGATACACCGTTTCTGATACAGGGTTTCATCATAAAAGATCCTGATGAAATCCTGTTGCTGAAAAAATACTGTGAGCATGTATTTATCGATACGGATAAGGGTATCGATGCCGATCAATATATCCATGAGGCAAAGAAGCTCAAGTCCCACGACAAAATCGAGCAGTGTATTGTAGATAAGACCAAGCTGGTTGAGTACGTTGATACCACAACTACAACCGAGGAAATGCCGGTTGCCAGAATGGCAATTGATGAGGCGTCAAATCGCGTTGTATCCCTGATGGAATCTGTCAAGGCAGGCAAAAGTATCAACGCCGAGGAAGTGAAGGGTGTTGTTGAGCCAATACTGGAAAGCGTTATACGCAACCCGGAAGCGTTGATGTGGCTGACGCAGATGCGCCACAAGGATTCATATACCTATGCGCACTCTGTTGATAACTGTGCGCTGGCTATTGCTTTTGGTCGGCATATGGGTCTGTACAAGGATGATCTGAACACATTGGCCACGGGCTTGCTGTTGATGGATATTGGCAAAATGAGAATCCCGCCAGAGGTGCTGAACAAAACAGAGCCCCTGACAGAGGATGAGTTCAGGCTGGTAAGAAGCCACGTTGGCCACAGTGTTGAAATTCTGGAGAAATCAGAAGGTATTGGCATCGATATAATCAATATTGCGCTCACACACCATGAACGTTTTGATGGCAGCGGTTATCCCAGTGGGCTGGCGGGTACGCAGACCCCGGTCTATGGCCGTATGGCTGCTATTGTTGACGTCTATGACGCGTTAACAAGTGTTCGTCCGTATGGGTCCGCTGTGTCACCCTACACTGCATTACAGGAAATATATAACTGGCGTAACAAATACTTTCAGGAAGAGCTGGTCGAACAGTTCCTGCAATGCCTGGGTGTTTATCCTACTGGCTCCCTGGTGGAAATGCACTCCGGCGAAGTCGCTATCGTTATGTCACAAAACAAAACGCGACGTATGAGCCCGCAGATTATGCTGTTACTGGATAAAAATAAAAAACCCTATCCTGAATACCAGATTATCAACTTGATTAACCAGCCTTCAGAGTATGATCAAAACCCTTTAACGATATTTCGTGGAATTGATCCGGGTTCTTACGGCATTGACCCTACCGAGTTTTATCTCTAGTGATATTGAGCTGAAGACTCACGGATATTCCATACATGTATATGCGCAAAGAATTTCTGCAGCAGATCGATCAGCTGCTTGAGCAATCACGAAATGAAAAGGGCGTGCTCGCCTATCTTGTAATCAAGCTGAAACGCATGAAGGATATTAATACGGCATACGGCCTGCAAACAGGTGATGACTTATTACAGCGTATGGAGGAACGTTTAAGTTCAATCATGAGACCAGATGATGTTCTTGCACGTACCGGTGACAGCGAATTTGGCTTGGTATTGCCATCATTGAACAACGTGTCGCATGCCTTGCTGGCGGCTAACAAGATTGTTCACGAAGGTGAAAAGCCGCTAGAACTGGAATCTCAAATTATCGATCCAGGCCTGGTTGTCGGTGTTTCAATTGCAACTGAACATATGAAACACGAAGGGCTTATTCAGAATTCAACCATCGCATTGATGGAAGCGGAAAAGAATAATGAAAGATACAGGTTGTATGAGCCTGAAATAGACCGCACCCTGCCACCCAAGCTGGTTCTGGAAAATGAAATGCATTATGCATACGATCATGATGAATACAGCTTGTGTTTTCAACCCAAGATTGACATAACGAAGCAGCGTCTTGATGGTGCAGAAGCATTGATACGCTGGCACAGTTCCAAGTATGGCCTGGTCAACACCCAGTATTTTATCGACATTCTGGAGCAGAGCCCCCTGTTGATGCCGGTTACAAAATGGGTGCTTAATATGTCTTTACGCAAGTGCCTGGAGTTTCAGGAGATCTATAGTGATTTCAAGATTGCAGTTAACCTGTCGGCAGCGCTATTGACCAACGATGATATTGTCGATGTTGTTACCAGCGCAGTTAAAATCTGGAATGTCGAGCCTTCCAGCCTTGTGCTTGAAGTCACCGAAGGCGCTATGATGAAAAATCCGGCGCTGAGTATGGACATACTGAAAAAACTGGATACATTCGGTGTCGGGATATCAATAGATGATTTTGGAACAGGCTATTCATCCCTGTCCTATTTGAAAAATCTGCCTGCCAGAGAGATCAAGATCGACCGTTCTTTCGTGATGAACATGCTGGATGATCCCCGGGATAAAAGCATTGTAAAAGCCGCAATTGACCTGGCGCATAACCTTGACCTTCATGTAGTTGCTGAGGGCATCGAGCAACAGGGCATGCAGGACTCATTGACAGATATGGGTTGTGATTTCGGACAGGGCTATCATATTGCCAAACCCATGCCGGATGATGCACTCAAGCTCTGGCTAAGTGAATCGCCCTGGGTCAAGTCTGAAACCTGAATATTCGAGCACGATAAAAAACAATAAGGCCGGTAATCACCGGCCTTATTGTTTACAGCATGGCAGTTGTTGTTAGCGTGATTTTTTCGATTTTTCGATCATGTCATGAATGATCGGTGTCAGGATGAGTTCCATTGCCATTCCCATTTTTCCGCCGGGTACAACTATAGTATTGCGGCGAGACATGAACGAGTTAGGGATCATGTTCAACAGATAAGGGAAGTCGGTATTGAACTTTTTAGGGTCCTTGAAGCGGATCACGATGAAGCTTTCATCCGGTGTGGGGATGTCGCGTGCAATAAAAGGGTTCGAGGTATCTACCGTTGCGATACGCTGAAAGTTGATATCGGTACGGGAGAACTGCGATGTAATGTAATACACATAGTCGTGCATCCGTCGCAGGATGGTATCAACGATCACTTTTTCAGTATAGCCTCGCTCGGCATTGTCGCGATGTATTTTCTGGATCCACTCCAGGTTTACACTGGGCACCACGCCGACCAGCAGGTCGACCTGTGCAGCAACATCGACCTCGTCGGTAGCTACGCCGCCGTGCAGACCTTCATAGAACATCAGGTCTGAGCCTGGTTGAATATCTTCCCAGGGTGTGAATTGACCCGGGTTCAGGCCTTCATAGGGTTCCGCCTCTTCTTCACTGTGCAGGTAGAGGCGTTTTTGACCACCACCGGTTTCACCGTAAGTCTTGAACAGCTCTTCCAGCTTGTCGAATACGTTGGCTTCAGGGCCGAAATGACTGAAGTTGTTGTTGCCTTCAGCTTCAGCCTGGGCCATGGCTTCCTTCATTTCGGCACGGTCATAACGGTGAAAACTGTCACCTTCGATGATCACAGGCGTGATGTTTTCGCGAATAAATATCGCCTCGAAAGCATGTTTTACGGTTGAGGTACCTGCTCCAGATGAGCCGGTGACAGCAACGATGGGGTGTTTGTGAGACATAGGATTCTCCTCAAGATTCAAGCAGTTAGCAGCTTATATATCGGTTTTGTCAGAGCGCCGCTTCAAAAGAGGCGCTATTGTAATTGTTTTCGTGTTTTTGTGCAGCCTCATTCAATACCTTCGAAGCATGATCAAGGGGGTGCTGCCAGTCTGAAAAAAGTGCGCGAATACTACCACACTCACCCTGATAGGGCTGGGTATGGGGCGGGCATTACATTTCTGAATGGGAATCTACTTTAGATTATGGTAATGTTCGCGCTCGTTTTTTCAGGGCAGTTTCATCGCCCATACCCCAAAATAACAGGTTCGATATGTACGATTTCAAGGCATTGTTGACTAATCCGGGGCGTCTGCTGCCGTTTTTATCCTGGATTGGCAAATGCAAGGACCCGTCGACACTGACGGCTGATATTATTGCAGGCATTACCGTTGCGCTGGTGCTTGTTCCTCAATCAATGGCTTATGCATCACTTGCCGGTCTGCCCCCGTACTATGGCCTGTATGCTTCTTTCCTGCCCGGTATCGTAGCTGCCCTGTTCGGCTCATCGCGTCAACTGGCGACAGGCCCGGTTGCCGTGGTTTCATTAATGACCGCCGCCGCGCTGGAGCCACTGGCGCTAACACCGGATATGTACGTCGCCTATGCGATTGCACTGGCGTTGATGGTGGGTATATTCCAGTTGATGCTGGGCCTGCTGCGCCTCGGTGTGCTGGTTGACTTCCTTTCGCACCCGGTTGTTATTGGCTTTACCAATGCCGCGGCCATCATTATCGCGACGTCACAGTTGAGCAAGATCTTCGGTGTTGTCGTAGAAAAAGGCGAACATCATTACGACACCATCTGGCGCGTCGTTGTCGCTGCTACTTCAGAAACGCATATGTTGACGCTGGCTATGGGTCTGCTGGCGATCGCCATTATGGCGCTGATGAAAAAATTCACCCCCAAATTGCCTAATGTCCTGATTGCAGTTGTTATCACGACCTTGCTTTCATACTTTATGGGTTACGAATCACAGGGCGGCAAAGTCGTCGGCGTGGTACCGGCGGGTGTCACCATGCCGGGTGTGCCGGCAGGTTTGAGCTGGGATATCCTGGTGCAGCTGATCACAACCGCCGTGATCATTTCGATCATTGGCTTTATGGAAGCAATATCCATCGCCAAGGCGATGGCTGCACGCACGCGTCAGCGCCTGGATCCGAACCAGGAACTGATTGGCCAGGGTCTCAGCAACATGGTTTCAGGCCTGTTCCAGGGCTACGCGGTATCCGGTTCGTTTTCGCGCTCCGCGGTGAACATCAACGCCGGTGCTATTACCGGTTTTTCTGCAGTCGTCACTGGCCTGGCTGTTGGCGCCACCCTGCTGTTCCTGACACCGTTGCTTTATCACCTGCCGCAGGCCACCCTCGCGGCCGTGATCATGATGGCCGTGATCAACCTGGTCAAAATTGAGCCCATCATTTATGCGTGGCGGGTACAGCCGCATGACGGCATCGTGGCCATTGTCACATTCGGTCTGACCCTGATTGTGGCGCCGCACCTGGAGACCGGTATCGTTACCGGTGTATTGCTGTCGCTGGGTCTGTTCCTGTTCCGTACCATGCGGCCGCGTATCTCGGTGCTGTCCCGTGACCCGGATGGAACCCTGCGTGATGCACAGGTAAGGCAGCTGGCGACTTGCGATAATATCTCGTTAATCCGTTTCGACGGCCCGCTGTTTTTTGCCAATACCGGTTACTTTAACGACACCATTCTTGATCGGGTTGCATCAAAGCCTGACCTCAAGTTCGTGATTATCGATGCAGAAGGCATCAATGAAATCGATGCGACGGGCGAGGAAATGCTTCATGAGCTGGACAAGCGTCTACAGGCAGCGGGTATCGAGCTGCTGGTTGCACGCGCCAAGAAGCAGATCATGGATATTCTGCGGCGTACCGGCTTTGTTGAGACCATGGGAAAAGAGCGCTTCTTCCGCCTGCGTACGCATGCCTTCGATTACGCCTGGGAGAAGCTGGGTGATAATCATGCGGACACCTGCCCTTTGAAAGTTCCGCAGCCATTGAGTGATGAAGAGGCGATAGAATTGCAAGAGGCAGAGGCCGAAGCGGCAAAATAGTGCATAGTCGCACATATAAAAGTGTTCTATTAAACGCAAAGACGCGGAGGCGCAAAGGTCGCTAAGGTGATACTAGTGGTTTTAGTTGCCACTTAGCTACCTTCGCTTATAAATTGAAGTTTTATCCGAATCCATCGTAACAGGCCTGCTCGCAGTCATGCCCGGCATGGCAATGCCTTATCCCGATCTACATACCTAAAGCTTGAGTAAACCGAGTGTATTGGCATTAATTTGCGGAAATATCCCACATAGCAAAACACACGAGCCCTCTCTGCGTTCTTTGCGCCTCCGCGTCTTTGCGTTTAAACAACACTGTTTTTTCGAAATACCAGATCCCACACACCATGCCCCAGTCGTTGGCCGCGGTGTTCAAACTTTGTTGACGGGCGCCCTGTGTTCTCCGCATAGTTGCCTTTGCCGGCGAAGTTGCTGAATCCTTCTGCCTGTTCCATTTCCGCAAGCATGTACTCGGCATAGTCCTGCCAGTCAGTTGCAAGATGAAACAGTCCGCCGGGCTTGAGTTTTTGATAAACCAGTCGTATGAATTCCGCTTTAACAATACGGCGTTTGTGGTGTCGTTTCTTGTGCCAGGGGTCGGGGAAAAATAACTGTACGCAATCGAGGCTTTGGTCAGGTATCTGAAGCTGCAATACTTCTACTGCATCATGATTTATGACACGCAAATTGGTGATGCCTGCATTACCAGCAAGGTGTAACAAATGACCAACACCGGGTCGATGTACTTCGATGCCAATATAGCTGTTATTCGGGTTGGACACGGCCTGCTGGAATAATGAATCGCCATTTCCGAAGCCGACTTCAAGAACTATGGGAGCAGAGCTTTTGAACAGGGTATCGAGATCGAGCAGTTCCGCTTTGAAATCGATCCCGTAAACAGGCCAGAGCTTCTCCAGTGCCTGCTGTTGTCCGCGGGTTAATCGACCCTGGCGCAATACGTAGCTTTTAATCGTGCGATGCCTTGCTTCCATGACTAACTCAACCCGGTCAAGCGCATTCAGCCATTTACTGCGGAATGTGACGTATTCAACAGTTGTGCTAGAAAAACAGTCCGTCAACGGGTGATGATGCAGAGGCAAAGCGTTTTTTAGGCATACGACCGGCGAGGAATGCCTCACGTCCCGCCTCGGTGGCTTTTTTCATGGCCGAGGCCATGAGTACAGGATTTTTCGCCGCTGCAATCGCGGTATTCATCAGAATGCCATCGCAGCCAAGTTCCATCGCAATCGCAGCATCAGAAGCGGTGCCCACTCCAGCATCGACCAGGATCGGCACATTGGCGTTTTCGATAATGGTCAGGATGTTATAGGGATTGCGAATGCCCAGGCCTGAACCGATAGGCGCAGCCAGCGGCATAACGGCGGCACAGCCGATTTCTTCAAGCCGTTTTGCGATCAGTGGATCATCATTGGTATAGACCATGACGTCAAAACCATCTTTGACAAGGATCTCGGCCGCCTCCAGGGTTGCCGTCACATCCGGGAACAGTGTTTTTTCATCTCCAAGTACTTCCAGCTTGACCAGTTTGTGACCGTCAAGCAGCTCACGCGCCAGCCGGCAGGTGCGTACTGCGTCTTCAACGGTATAGCAGCCGGCCGTATTGGGAAGCAGGGTGTATTTATCGACAGGTATCACATCCAGCAGGTTAGGCTCATCCGGGTTCTGTCCGATATTGGTCCGACGAATCGCAACGGTGATGATTTCCGCGCCACTGGCTTCAATCGCCAGGCGTGTTTCTTCATTGTCCTTATATTTGCCGGTTCCGACCAGCAGGCGAGACTGGTAGCTCGTGCCGGCGATGATCAGCGGGTTGTCGGTTTGAAAAGGAACGGATTCTGCAGCTGTAGCCATAATGTATTTAAGTTTAAGGGGTTGATATTAAATGGGTTTCTGGTTGATTGCCTCAACCGCCGCCAATAGCATTAACGATTTCTATGGTGTCATTTTCACTGAGTTTGAAGCTGTCGTAATCGCTGCGTGGTACGATGTCGCGATTGACTTCGACAGCTATGCGTTTGCCGTCCAATCCCAGCATGACCAGTAATTGTCCCAGGCTTGCATCTGATTCCAGTGATTGGCTTTCGCCGTTAACAATAATATTCATAACTGGGGAATTTTACACGATCTGGCCTTTAATGCGGTGCTGAACAAGAGGATGTGGGGCTCTGCTGCGGATAAAATGTTCATTGTTAAGAATGATATAACAGGAAATATTCTGACTATGTGCTATAAATTGTTCAATTGAAGATAAATTTTGAATCTTATTAGTAACTTACAGAATTCAGGGTGTCTTTGGGGCAATGAGTTTACTCCGTTTTTTCATCTACCTGGCCATGTTGATTACAAGCAGCCAGGTAATCGCCATAAGTCCTAATCCATTTGATAAAGCTATCATGGTTACTGCCGGTCATGATGTTAGATGGCAGTTTGGAGAGCAGACGGCGACCAAATCGGTGAAAGGTGCTGACGGCACCTGGTACCACCTGTTTTATGACGGCTTGCGTTTGCGCTTGCGACTGACGGGTTCAAGTCAGGATTCGCAGTATGCTGCGAGACAGTTTGAAGAATTTGCGGTTTATGATGTCAAGATCGACGGTAAACGTACTGATATTTTTCAATGGTGCCTGAACAACCAGGAAAAGCACAATCGTTTCCTGCAACAGGGTTTGTCAGTAAAGAAGGGGGTGTGCCAGAACCTGGGTGAACAGGGTTCCTATGTAATGCGTCTGACAAAAGAAACCATTGATGCTTTGGGCGAAGGTAATATTATCGAATATGAGCTCAAGCCATTTCGAACCAAAGTCCTGGTCAAGTTCAGCATCGATGATTTTGATAGGGTGACTAACGAATTCAAAAAGCAGTATGAAGCAAAACATGCGGCGAGTCAGCCCAAGGCAGAACCAGCACCAGTAGCACCAGCTGCAATTGTGGCTGCACCAAAACCAAAGCCAAAGCCGAAATGCAAGATAGGTCCGCCAGAGGGATTTTCTGAAGTTATAACCATAAGCTACGATTGTGATGATGTAGCGGCAAAGAACAGTGCCAGGGCGTCAGTGGATTCAGAGGTAAATAAAATACGTGAGAAGCGTACCAAGGCTGAAGCTGAAGCAGAGCGTAAACGCAAAGAAGCAGAGGCGGCACGCCTGGCTAAAGAAGAGGCATTAAGAAAGGAGCAGGAAGCTCTGGCCGCTAGCGCTGCTATACAGGCAGAGCTGTCGACCGATATCGCGACAAAGATGATTGCCGTATGCGAGAAAAGCTGGGCCGAAGGAGAGCATCGCTGCTATTGTGAAAAATATATCAAATATGCGCCTGCAAACATCAAGGCAAGTTCCAGCTGCAAATAAGATAATCAATGAGGCGTGATCTCACCCTGCTTTTTTTGTGTGGGTATGGACGTGTTTGCGGCGTCGGTTATACGTTTTTCAATATACGAATAAAACGGATTGGACCTCAGTCTTAACAGCTTGCCAGCCGGTATGGTAAGCACCCCCTGTTCTCCTCGAACACTCAAATTACCCAGTGTGAGCACGTCATTTCCATTGTTGTCCTTTAGATCATAGCCATAGACGGGGTCATTTGAAGGAAAGGGTAATGATGTGTGGGATAGTGAGTAAATATCTTCTGGCCAGGCAAGGGCAAGCACGCGTTCAGTAATCTTTTCAGACGAAACTGGCCACGAGATCTCGGTTACAGCCGGCGTTGAATCATTATGATTGGTTATCAGGGTCATACGAAAATCGCTCATTGACTGCTTGCTTAGTGCTTCAATGACTTCATCAGGGTTATATACCATCAGTTCCTTGTAATAACTTATCTGGTTGACATCAAATAGCACCAGCTCCGATTGTTTATTGTTAATTACCGCATATAGCCTGTCGACAAGATCCATTGTGCTGACGGTAGCATCGACCAGCGACTGAAAACTGATGATGCGGGGAAGCTGCCCGATCTTGCCGGTTTTTTTCAATATATCAATATCTGCATAGGTCTGGCTGACAAGAAGTGATATCTGCCTGCCCGCATTTTTCGGGAAAGAATTATATTTATAGGGATCATATTCGGGCTGAATATCCAGCCATCGGGCCTTTTGAAACAGTTCGAGATGGCTGAGTATTCTTTGCAGGTTGGCAAACCTGGCCAGCGGGCTGACGCCAAGAGCAGGCGATAACAGGAATAACTGGTCAGGCGTATTTCTACCCTGGTTAATGGCGTCGAGCGCTATTTTTACACCCAGTGCAGCCCCGGTTGAGTAGCCGACAAAATAATAGGGCAATCCGGCATGCTGTTGTTGAATATGGTTGTCAGCAACTTGAACTGCGGCAAGCCAGTCCTGCCAGGTAACATCGTCAAGACTGGACGGTAAGGTACCATGGCCCGGCAGGCGCAGACCATAAACAATCACATCGTTTTGATTCAATGTTTGCGCGATGCTTTTGAGAGAATAGGGTGAATCTGACAGGCCGTGAACAACAAGTGCAACACCTGCAGGTTTGGTGGCATCAAGCTTGTAACTTCTGTTCCAGTTGTGTGCCAGCCTGCGCTCGAACCTGTTGCCGCCATCGATATATCGAGAGCTTCTGAGCTGAATTGACGGCTGGATAATGGTTTGTTTATAGCCTGCCAGCTCGTCAAATAACTTCTGCTCCTGTTCCAGATACCGGCTCCAGTCAAAAGCAGCTTCCATGTCGGCCTTGAATTCATGTTCCAGCTTGAGTGTATGCCAGGGTTTTAACTCGGGGTGTTTAAAACTGTATACCAGGTCGCCCAGTATGAATACAGCAAGGCCACCGAGGATAAAAATCAGGGTGTATGTAGTAGTCCTGAATAAAATTTTAAACATGCGTGTGCAGGATCAGTTGTTTGTCGGCGAAGTGGCGCCTTCAAGATATGTTGTCCTGGTTGGAACCACCAGTTGAGTACCGGATGATTCAATAATAGCTGCTATCTTCAGATTGATATCTTCTCGCTGCTCCAGGTACTCGATAAAATCACGTGTCTTGATATAAACGTAGAGTTCGATTTCCTGGGCGTATTCACCAAACTCCAGAAAGCGCACACGGGATGCTTCTTCATCGATCATCTCATGCGTGTTTATCAGTTCACGTATACCTTCGAGCACATCCTGCATCTGCCTGGCGGTGGTTTGTAATGACAGGCGCAAACGCGTGCGATAGAGAATCTTGTCGCGTTGAGTCAGGTTTTCAATGATATCCGTTGAGAACTTGGCGTTGGGAATGTGTACGACTGAGCGTTCTAACGTACGAAGCTGTGTTGCTCGAAGTCCGATCTCCTCAACGACGCCCAGCGTGTTACCGAATTTACAGAAATCGCCAACATGGACCGGCTGTGATGAGTAGATCGTGATCGAGCCGATCAGGTTTTCAAGGGTCCGTTGTGCAGCAAAGGCAACAGCAATACCGCCGACGCCAAGCCCGGCCAGCAGCGTGGTGACCTCGTAGCCGATATTATCCAGCCAGGTAACAATGCCGATGAAAACCAGTGTGAGCTTGATTGCAGTCGAGGCAGGTCTGAGTAACACAACGGCATCTTCGTGGCCCTGCTTTTTCATGCGTTCGGCAATGCGGTACAAGATCAGATCGACGAAGCCTAACAGCGCCCAGACGACTGCAATGATCAGGAAAGTGCGGGCCTCAAACACCGCTCTTGCTACCAGGCTGGGTGCAATCAGGTCGAATGTTGAGCGGAAGAACAGCACCGTAATCAGGATTCGTAACGGGCCATTGATAAATCTTTCTGCACGTTCGAGTCGTTGTTTAGTTTGCAGCGTTACCAGTTTGAACAATAACCATGTAATAACATAGGCGAATAAATAACCTGCCACTAGCAGCACCAGCACCATTCCCCACTGCCATAACTCAAAACCCATGACTTTATAATGTGGGAATATTAGCGACAGCCTGTCACCAATTGCCCCATAACCGAGTTCTTCATTGAGCGCGGGAATTTTGGCAACAGTCGCATTTGACAGCTTCCAGATGAATACGCCATCACCACGAGGAACTTTTTGCATCAGGATATCGACCAGACCTTCGCTGGTCTTGACAGCGGTAACTCGGTCGCGGTAACTCGGCAGGCCATCGTCAAGGTGCCCATCCGGGTCATTACTGATGGCTTCGTAATCGACTACCATGCTTCTTTCAGCGACGATCAACAGTTTGCGTGCAAGATTGGGGCCGTCCTCTTCGTGCAGGGTAAATGGCAGGTTGCGCAGATCCATGTAGTGCACTGCAGTTTCAAAGTCGTAGTTTGAAAGTGTATTGGCAAGGCCCATAACGCTTGATCTTGGTGTAGTGCGGCCGTACTCATCGAGTGGGCCCTTCGTTGGTTTGGTATCAATTTTTTCTGCAGCTTTTTCAACATCGCTTTTTTCCACAATTTCTTTCAGGGTAGGAGCTTCGTCTGTCGCGAGCAGTGTTGATGGCAGTACGAGCAACAGTGCGAACAGAAAGTTAAACATTTGAGTTGAGAGTAATTTTATGGGCATATCGACTGTTTCGAATGAAGGAGTAATAATGTGAGATTATGTTACGTTTAGTGTGTTGTATAGTGTCAATTTTATCAGCGCGGCACCCGGCAAATTGGTTCCACGTTGAATAGCGGAGAAGTTTTGTGTCTGAAGTGATCGTTATTGGCGGCGGCATCATCGGCATGCTCACGGCACGTGAGCTGCATAATGCAGGAGTCGATGTACTCGTGATCGAGCGCGGCCCGCTGGGAGGTGAGTCATCCTGGGCAGGGGGCGGCATCATTTCTCCGCTGTACCCCTGGCGCTACAGCCGCTCAGTCAACCAGCTGGCAGAAATCAGTAAAACAATCTATCCCGGGCTGGCACAGCAGCTGCAGGATGAGAGTGGCGTGGATTGTGAATTGATTACCAGCGGATTGCTGTTTACCAGTCTGGAAGAACAACAGCAGGCAGAAAACTGGGCAAGGGAGTGGTCAGTCGAATTACAAACGGTCACTGACGCTCAGCATATTCACGAGATCGAGCCCCAGGTCAGCACGGCGATTGAAACTGGACTCTGGCTGCCGGATATCATGCAGATCAGGAATCCGAAGCTGGTCAAGGCAATGAAGGGCAGTTTTGACGCTGTTGGCATCAAATACCTTGAACACACGCCCGTGGACGGGCTGGTAATTGAAGCGGGTGTTATAAAGGGTGTAAATACAGCCAGTGACACATTCACGGCAGACAAAGTGATCATCGCCAGCGGTGCCTGGAGCTCAGGCTTTATCAAGGGCGAGAGGAATGTTGCGGTTGAGCCGGTGAAAGGCCAGATGATCATGTTCAGGGGCGAGCCGGGCCTGATCAGGCGAATGGTGCTGTCATCCGGTCATTACATCATCCCGAGGAAAGATGGTCGCGTACTTGCCGGCAGCACCCTGGAGCGGACCGGTTTTGACAAAACCGTCACCGATGTGGCCACCGTTGAGCTGCGACGTGCGGCATTAGAAATTATCCCTGCCCTGGGTGATATGGAAATTGAACGCCAGTGGGCAGGGCTGAGGCCGGGTACCGAGCAGGGCATACCGTACATATGCATGCATCCTGAAATTGACGGCCTCTATATCAACGCCGGACATTACCGCAATGGTGTCGTACTGGGTGCGGCCTCGGTCAGGTTGATGGCGGAAATGGTGCTGGGGCAGAAGCCTTCAATTGATCCGTCACCTTACGCACTGGATGCCGAGCACTGATTTGGTATACTGCGCACCCCGCGGTGCAGGTTATTGAAAATATGCCGGATGAAATTCTCAGGAAGAGAATTTGAGCGCGCAGGCGACCCCGAAGGGGTGAAATACATGGATGTATTTCATCAGTAATTCGCCGGGAGCGAATTTAGACCGCGCAGGCGACCCCGAAGGGGTGAAATACATGGATGTATTTCATCAATAGCTCAGTTGGGTGAGGAGAGACCGAATGTCCACTGGACATTCGCAGCTCGACGAACGCCCAACAGGACGTTGGGCAGGCAGTTGTTGAAGCTAAACGAGGACAGGAGTCCGAGTGCCAGTAATGCAAACTGGTGAAATTAATGCCGGAATAGCTCAGTTGGTAGAGCAGCTCATTCGTAATGAGAAGGTCGTAGGTTCGATTCCTATTTCCGGCACCATTTTCCCACGGTGTAGAGGGGGTCCGCCTCAGAGTGTTATCAGAGGGGTTAGACTTCCGTCACGACACTTCTGATGTCGCCACATCATCGAACATCATCGATTGCCGGTTCGGTTGAACTGTGGGGATAACATCTTTTTCATTTATTAAGGAATAGTAATATTCAGTTATCGCCGAAGGATCGGTACATCGTGGGCCAATCTGTTTCAGGAACCATTTTCCACCTCTCCACTGACCGACAGGGACGTATGTTATTGGGACGATTTCCGTAACCCCCGGTGAATGCTGTATATGAAAGTCGTCGACCCCTTACGCAATAAAGAAATCGTCAGGAATATCGTGAACGTCTGTTCTTACACCAACGTCCGCTCTTACATGAAGCAGACCGTCGCAGTTTCAGTGGGGACAGCAGCAACCGGCCATACGGAGACGGTAACTAGTTTTTACTCTAATCTCAAACATATTGAGCAATACTTACAATACTACGGCCCCTCCTATTCCAACCTGGTTAATAGAGCATGCATGGTCTTGATATGCTTAAGCTGCTCTTTATGTGAAATCCGGGAGAACAGAGCCGTCTCCAGTGAAAAATAGACAACAAACGTACGCGTTCGCATCTTCAACTCATCGCCCTTGAATCCGATCTCGGCAAACAGCGAGCGCACATGGTTAAGGCGGTAATCATCTATCTTCTTCACCATTTTCTCAGCATACGGGTCTCTTGATGCCCAAGCGCGAATTACATTGTCGTAACGCGCCAATCGCCGATTTACTATCGCTTCCATTAACAACAGCAAACGCTGCTTTGCATCCAACTCGGGCAAGTCCACCTCTGAATCAACAGACGACAACGATATCATTGACCAGTGATCAACCAGTTGGCGGATGAAATCTGTCCGATCCTTAAAATGCCAGTAAAAACTCCCTCGGCTGACGCCCAGCCGCCGGGACAATTTATCGATGGTGAGTGCACCACCGCCTTCTTTCTCCAGGGCATCAAGTGCGTGGGCGAGCCACTCTTCTCGACTCATACGACGCCCTACTTTCAAACCCTTGTTTTTTGACTTGCTGATAGACATTGATATTTTTCTGAAAAAGGAATATTGTTTTCCATACAATGATGTACGGAAATGGCAATCAAACATATATTCTACATATGCTACCGGATAACAAAATCATGGGGAAATGATAATGAAGTCAAGAATTTATCCTGTCGTATTTCTTGGCGCAGCTTGTTTACTTGTGATATCAAGCTATGCCTTCAAAGGACACGAGAGTACAGGTCTTTTTCCAACAGCAGAAGCGGCTGGCGGTACGGTCAAGTCACCCACAGGCACAGCACCGGATCGATATGTCTATTATCCAGGCACAGAAGCATTGGCCAAGGATGAGATCCGTGTGATCGCCTGTGGTACTGGCTTACCGGCTGCACGCAGAAGTCAGGCGGCTACCTGTTTTCTAATCGAGGCAGGGAACGGCGAAAAATTCCTGTTCGATATAGGCACCGGCTCCATGGCAAATATCGCAAGCCTGATGATTCCATACGAGTATTTGGACAAAGTATTTCTATCGCACCTGCATACTGATCATATGGGAGACATTCTGGGTCTATGGGCCGGTGGCTGGACAGCCGGTCGTCCAAATGCACTGCGCGTATGGGGTCCCAGTGGCGCAACACCCGAGATGGGTACAAAGTACGCGATGGAGCACTTCCTGAAATTCGTCAATTGGGACAAGGTGACGCGTGAATACAAAATCACACCTATTCCCGGTCAGGTCGAGACAACAGAGTTCGACTATAAAATACCCGATCAGATTGTCTATCAGGAAAACGGTGTCACCATCCGTTCATATCCCGCGATTCATACGGGCGATGGTCCCGTTAGTTACATGTTCGAGTATGCCGGTATGAAGGTTCTGTTCAGTGGTGATACCGTGCCTAATAAGTGGTTCGTAAAATACGGTAAAGGTGTTGACCTTGCCATACATGAAAGCTTTCAAGCCCCGCAACAATTAGTGGATTTTTATAATCAGGCTCCACAGCTGGCCTGGCGTGCCTGTTGCGAGTTTCATACTTCACCGCAGGCGTTCGGCAAGATTATGAGTACTATCAAGCCCCGGCATGCAGTCGCCTTCCATTTTTTTAATGAAGAAGGTACACGCTACGAAATATACGAGGGTATACGGGAAACGTATGATGGGCCACTGTCTTTGGCAACCGACATGATGGTATGGAATATTACCAAGGACAAAATCACCGAGCGCATGGCAGTTTCCACTGACGAGGCATGGTCGGTGCCTGGTACAGCCAAACAACCCCCGCCGGAAAAAGGTCGTCCTAATCCTATGAGCGAAAATATTGAGAAGGGACGTTGGCTGCCAGCCTTCAAAGCCCAGGATGAAATGCTCGACAGGCACATGAATAAGTATAATCTTCAAGACATGGACTGGCGCCCCGAAATGTACAGGCAACTCGAAGGCAAATAAAGAACGAATATATTTGGCAAATCGGCGTAGGTTCATGCGTGAAAAATGACCGGACTTGATATCTTTGCACTCGTGATCCTGATAGTGCTGGCTGTAGCAGTTGTCGGTATTTGGGTGCTGCTTGGCATATTACCCGGAAAGATTGCGCGAGACCGTAATCATCCGCAGGCCGAAGCAATCAGTGTTTGCGGATGGTGGGGCGTAATAACCATGGGTATCCTGCTGCCACTGGCATTTATCTGGGCATATACGAAACCGAGTGCCGATTCCGTTCCAGTCAAATCCGAACCGGCGACCGAGGATACTGAAGCATGATCGTATTCCTCACGCTATGTTATGTCGCTGTCCTGTTTCTCTTCATCAAGATCGGCATCATCAAGCTCAACCTGTGGTGGAAGCTTTCACCAATAGTTTGGGTGCTATTGCTTTTTATTGTCCTGTTCATACCCATGCAGTGGGGAGCGCCATCCGGTGCAGTCAATATGTACCAGGATGTTGTGAAAATCACACCGGAAGTTTCAGGTGAGGTTATCGAGGTGCCGGTGGAAGCGTTGAAGCCGGTTGCAACCGGTGATGTGCTGTTCAGAATCGACCCGAGACCTTTTGAGTACGAGATTGCAGGGCTCAAGGCAAAACTTGAACTGGCCCAACTAAACCTCAGGCGCGCTATCGACCTGAAATCATCCAACTTCGCACCTGATGTCACAGTTGATCAGTACGAAGCGGAGGTAGGTTTGTTGAAAAGCCAGATCGACGATGCGCAGTTCAGGCTGGAAAAAACGGTCGTGCGGGCACCGAGTGACGGCTACGCCGTGGGTGTAACACTAGCTGTCGGACAACGCGTAACCAACACGAGCCAGGCAGGCTGGATATCCTATGTAAGCAATGACAGCAGCACGCTGGTTATGGGTGTGAACCAGGGATTCGCGCGGCATATCCAGCAGGGCATGCCGGCTGAAGTCACTTTCAAGATTCTCCCCGGCAAAATTTTCAATGCTAGTGTCCAGAAAATAGCGCCGATAACGCCTGCCGCGCAGCTGGATCCCAGCGGAAATGTCCCACTTGCACCAACAGCGAATGATGTGCCGCAACCACTGGCTATCATATTAAAGCTCAACGAAAACGAGTTTACCGAATATGGTTTGCATCCTGTTGATATTGCGCGAACACCGGGAGGCGCATTCGGCGAGGCGGCTATTTATACAGAAACCTCACAGGTCTCTCACATCATACGAAAAGTCATGTTGCGAATGCAGGCATGGATGAACTACATCATGCCGATATGATGCAGTGCTCGTTCTTACCAGCTTGACCGTCTCCGTATGGCCGGTTGCTGCTGTCCCCACTGAAACTGCGACGGTCTGCTTCATGTACATGCTCCTGTCCTCTCAATTTCTCAACATAGAGTACCAGTTACTGGTGTAATTATCGGAATCCCTACAGGGGTGTGAGGTTTTCATCGACTGCAATGAGTCGCTCTCCATCGGGATCTATATCACTGGAATCAGGAATCCACGGCGCAAGACAGTCGCGGTCTGTAACGCAAGGGTCGGTCAGCGTTTTCAGGAATTCAACCAGGTAACCCACCTGTTCATCCGTTAGCGATACAGTCTCTATCGACGGAATTCCGGCGAGCCGGTTTTCTGCCAGCTTGTTGAGAGCGTTTTGAGTGTTTTCCTGCAAGTCATCCGTCTGGCCGCTGCTGACAATTGACGGTTCCAGCTGATTGTAATCATAACTATTTAATGCGGCCTGGGGGTCAAGGTGGTGCCTGATGACGGCTTCCAGCGTGGTGTAGGCGCCGGCATGTCCCCAGGGGCCGGTTTCGGTCACATTCAACAGCGAAGGTGTGCGGAATGCATACATGTCGTTATCATCGCCGGTTACCCGGAAACGGCCGAAATCATCGGTACCTGTTGTGGCGCCATCACCTTTTCCGCGGCCAATCTGGGGCATGCCAAGCACATGAAACTGTTCGTCGGTGAAGGCGTCGCCACGATGGCAGGATATGCAACTGGCGCCGTTGACCCTGGTGGGCAGCATGAACAGCAATGCGCCGCGTCTTGCGGCTTCACTGATCGCGCCATCGTCGCCATCCATGAAGGCTTTCCAGGGTGTATTGATGAAAATCTGTGAGCGCTCGTATTCGGCTATCGCTTCGGC
>CALLCZ010000054.1 GCA_937998645.1 uncultured Gammaproteobacteria bacterium | reverse complement strand
CGCAAAAAAGGCTATTTCCCGATGCCGTCACTGAAATATGTGCGCGGTGAATTTCTCGACTTCATGAAACAGATTCTGTTATGTGATGCTGCGAAAAGCCGTGGTTTATACAATCCAGCCTATGTCGAAAAGCTGATGGCTGAACCGGAGTCCTATCTGACCCGGCTGCAGGGCAGCAAGCTGTGGCACCTGGCAGCGCTGGAGCTGTGGCTGCAGCAGAACGTTGATAATATGAATTGAGCCACAGGGGGCACAGAGGTACACAGAGTTTATATTTATGGTCAGTAGGAGCGACTTTAGTCGCGAACATGGATAATTCGCGGCTAAAGCCGCTCCTACAAATTACCTGTATTTACCTCTGTGTGTCTCTGTGTCCTCTGTGGTGAAAAATTCCTGTTAGATACCGGAAGCAAAGTGGGTTTATTGGTGTTTAGTCAGAGAGTAAAATTCATATATATAAAATCGAAGCAACAGGTAACATAAATGGCAGACGTAATGGATCGAATTGACGAACACGTTAAGAATAATCCGGTAATAATTTTCATGAAGGGCACACCGCAGTTGCCGCAGTGTGGCTTTTCAAGCCGCGCCGCTGAAATGCTCAAGTCCTGTGGCAAGGAATTCGCCTATTTTAACGTGATCGCAGATATGGAGGTTTTCCAGAACCTGCCACGCTATGCTGACTGGCCAACTTTCCCGCAGTTGTATGTCAAAGGTGAACTGGTCGGTGGCCACGACATCATGCTGGAAATGCATGAGAAAGGTGAACTGAAGAAGCTGGTTGATGAAGCAACAGGATAGTTATTGGTTTTCAGTTATCAGCAGGCAGTTCTCAGAAAAAGACCATCCATTCGGATGGTCTTTTTATTGGCCTGGGACTTTAAATTAAATACTGTTAACTGAAGACTGCCAACTTTATTTAAAATGCAATGCTGTCATTACCCATGTCTATAGCATCGTCAAGTTTGTTCATTGCCTGCCTGGTGATCTCATTGGGCGAAATAATTTCTTCATCGCCACGATAATATTTAACGCCAATTGATGCGGATATTTTTTTATCGTCAACCGACGTTTTGAATGGCCGCTGATTGATGCCTTCGCGTAATCTTTCTACTGATGCTGATTTATAGTTGTCAAAATTGGTGTAAGTCATCAATACAGCAAAAAGGTCACCATCAAGTCTTGTTAGAGTATCTGTAGGCCTGATAGACCTGCGCAAACGACGCTGCATGCCGATCAGGATCTCATTTGCTATATCTATTCCGTCCTGGTCGCGAATTTGCCTGAGTTGATTGATTTCGAGAATGGCAAGACAAACGCCACCGTTGCGCGATGAAGCTTCGAGTAAATTTGCTTTTAGTTGTGACATCAGGAAGCGTTTGTTACCGGCGCCGGTCAGGGGGTCGATCATTGCAACTTCTTCAAGGTGCCTGATGGTGTCTTCCATCTGCCTTGAAGTTTCCAGCAAGTCGTTCTGCATAACAGCGATGCGAGCTGCGGCGTTTACTCGTGCAGCCAGTTCATGCGGATTGGGAGGTTTGCGCAAATAATCGTCGACGCCATGTTCAAATGCAGTCACCAGCAGATCGACACCCTCATTGGCTGTAAACAGGATAATCGCGGTATAGGTGCCGGCTTCCTCGTCGCGCTGACGAATGCGATCGGTGAGTTCAAGACCATCCATTTCAGGCATCATCCAGTCTGCAAGAACCACATCGGCGGGCTGTTCATTCAGCAAGTTAAGGGCCTGGGTTGCACTATCAGCCATGCGGACACCATCATAACCGGCTTTTTTAAGCGCGGTTTTGACAACGATTCTGCTGAATTGCAGATCGTCTACAATGATGATTGATAGGTCTTTGTTTCTCATCCGGATGGGTGAATCCTTGCGTTGCTATCCATGGCCAGGTCAGAAGCTGTTCTTATTAGTATGTAGTTACAAAATATAGACAATAAATGGTTTGTTTGGGCTGTAGTGCGGGAAATTAACTGTTCGGCCCGCATATTGCATAAAGAAGGGTTAGATCCATACCGCTCCAACCGAGTCACGCCATTGATTGACGATTTTACAGAACAGTTCAGCTGTCTTGGTGGCATCGTACAGCGCTGAGTGTGCTTTATCGCTGTGCCATTCAATACCTGCGGCTTCAACGGCGCGTGACAGCACTGTCTGGCCATAAGCCAGCCCGGCCAGGCTTACAGTGTCAAAGGTACTGAAAGGGTGAAATGGATTTTTTGTAATGTTGTTGCGTTCTGCAGCCGCATTGATGAAATTCAGGTCCATCATAGTATTGTGGCCGATCATGATGGCGCGCGTGCATCCATTCTTTTTCATATCGGTGCTGATGAATTTAAAAAATTCACGAATTGCTTTGTCTTCCTGTTTTGCCATGCGAAATGGGTGAAAAGGGTCAATGCCGTTTACCTCGAGCGATTTTGGATCCATGTTGGCATTCGGGAAAGGCTCTACGTGACAGGCAAAGGTATCATCGATCTCCAGGTGGCCATCTTGATCAATCTTCAGTGTAAGCGCACCGATTTCGAGCAGGGCGTCTTTTTTTGCATTGAAGCCACCGGTTTCGACGTCGACGACCACGGGTAAGAATCCGCGGAAGCGTTTCGACATCAGGTTTTTATCGGGTTTTTCAGGCATGTTCTGGCCTGATCTTCCATGGGATGGTTTGTCCGGCCATCAGTGGAACGACAGACTGATCCGCCATCGGGTAGCTTTCAGGTATGGTTTGTTCGGATTTTTCCAGGGTAATGGTGCCGCTGTTTCTGGGCAGGCCATAAAAGTCCGGGCCATAAAAACTGGCAAAGGCTTCAAGTTTGTCTATCGCGCCAATCAGGTCGAATACTGCCGTATACAGTTCGATAGCGGCATGAGCGCTGAAGATGCCGGCACAACCGCAGCTGGATTCTTTCAGGTTTCTGGCATGAGGTGCGCTATCGGTACCAAGAAAAAATTTTGCATTGCCCGAAGCTACCGCGCGTAACAGCGCCTGCCGGTGGCTTTCGCGCTTGAGTACAGGAAGACAGTAATTGTGTGGCCGAATTCCGCCCTCGAACATGGCATTGCGGTTGTACATTAAATGGTGGACCGTGACTGTGGCGCCAATGTTCGGACCAGAATCCTGAACAAAGTCGACAGCATCTGCAGTGGTGATGTGTTCGAATACAATTTTAAGTTCAGGAAAGCGTCCCATCGTCGGTATCAAAACCCGATCAATGAAGACTTTCTCGCGGTCGAACACGTCAATATCGCTGTCTGTGACTTCGCCGTGAACCAGTAAAGGCAGGCCGGCACGCTGCATCTCTTCCAGTGCTGCATCGCAGTTACGGATATCTGTCACGCCTTCATCCGAGTTGGTGGTCGCACCGGCCGGGTATAATTTCACGCCCTTGATAAAACAGCTTTTATGAGCCGCCATAATCTCTTGCGCCGAGGTGTTGTCTGTCAGGTAAAGCGTCATCAACGGTTCGAAATCGCTGCCTTCAACTGCAGCGAGTATACGGTCCAGGTAGTCAATAGCCTGCTTGACAGTGGTCACAGCGGGTTTCAGGTTGGGCATGACAATCGCGCGTTGAAACTGCTTTGCGGTAAATGGAGCTACACTATTGAGTACATCACCATCGCGCAAGTGCAGGTGCCAGTCATCAGGGCGTGTAATCGTTATACTTTCGGTCGTCATGTTGACCGGTATTATGTACCATGCAGTGTGTCGCATAAAGCCATAAGGAATAATAATATTGCCAACCAATACTGATCGAGGTTACCTGTAATGCCCGTGTTGCTGCGTATTCTGGCGATTTTACTGCTCAAGGCGGGGCCGCAGCATCTGCCATACTCATTGTCATTGTTTGCAATATTGACCCTGCTTTACCTGGCGAGCGGTGTGCTGGTGCTCACTACAGCAATGAGTTCCGGCCAGGCTGTCGCTAATATGATGCTGGATGTTGCTGTGCTTCTTGCCTTCAGCTATTTCTGCCTGTCGCTATTAAAGTACAGGGCACGATTTGTACAAATGGTTTCTGCACTGGCGGGAATAGGCATTGTGTATCATTTGCTTGCCTGGCCTTTATTTATCCAGATACACAATATGCAGCCACAGCAACAAGGCGCTAAAATCGCTGCTTTGCTGATGCTGTTGTTAATCAGCTGGCAGGTGCTTGTGTATGCGCACGTGTTTCGTCATGCAATGCAGATGAGCATGATGCGCGCGCTTGCACTATCATTTGGTTATCTGTTTTTATCTATGGCAGCAGCTGAAATTATATTTCCGGGAAGTTAAAAAAATTATGCATATACATATACTAGGAATTTGCGGTACTTTTATGGGTGGCGTTGCACTGCTTGCAAGGCAGGCCGGTCATACAGTCAGTGGATCGGACCAGAATGTCTATCCACCGATGAGCACACAGCTCGAACTGGCTGGTATTAGATTATGTGAAGGCTATAACCCGGAAGATATTACCGAGAGTGTTGACCAGGTTGTCATCGGTAATGCGATGCCACGCGGCAACCCGATGGTCGAATACGTGCTGAATAATAATTTACCGTATACCTCGGGACCGCAATGGCTGTCGGAGAACGTGCTGAGCAATCACTGGGTTCTGGCTGTAGCCGGCACGCACGGAAAAACCACAACTTCGAGCATGGTTGCATGGATCCTGGAATACGCAGGCCTTAACCCGGGCTTTCTGATTGGCGGTGTACCGGCGAATTTCGGTTTATCAGCCCGTTACGGTGATTACCCGTTCTTCGTGGTCGAAGCCGATGAATACGATACAGCTTTCTTCGATAAGCGTTCCAAGTTTGTGCATTATCAGCCACGCACCTGTGTGCTGAATAATCTTGAATTCGATCATGCGGACATTTTCGATGACCTGGGTGATATCAAGAAACAGTTTCACCACCTGGTGCGGACAGTTCCCGGTGAAGGCAAGCTGATCGTCAATGGCGCGGACCCGAACCTGGATGATGTCATCGATATGGGCTGCTGGTCACCCATCGAGAAGTTCTCTGCAGCCGGCGAATACTGGTCTATCGGCTCATGCACGGAAGACGGCAATCAGTTTGATGTCTGTGTCGACGGCAAGGTTGTGGCACAGGTGAGCTGGACCATGCATGGCGCACATAACAGGTTGAATGCTCTCGCAGCAATCGCTGCTGCACGACATGCGGGTGTTCCGGTGGAGCAGGCCTGCGAGGCGCTTGGTCAGTTCAAAGGGATTAAACGACGTCTGGAGTTGCTGGGGGAAATTGGCGGCATCACCGTGTACGATGATTTTGCCCATCACCCGACGGCGATCATCGAAACATTGTCAGCTGTTAAAGAAGTTTCAGGCGACGGCCGCATACTGGCCGTGCTGGAACCGCGCTCAAATACGATGCGAATGGGTGTGCATAAGAAACGATTGCTGGATTCGCTGCAACAGGCTGACAATATTTATCTTTTTCAGCCGGATAATATTGACTGGAATCTCGCTGACCTGGCAAGGCACTCATCAGTAACAGCCGAGGTGTACGATGATGTGGCCGAAATTATCAAAGATGTTGCCAGGCAGGCGCAGCCTGGAGACCATGTTGTCATCATGAGCAATGGCGGCTTTGAATCAATTCATACAAGGCTGCTGCAGGCACTGGAAAAACAGGCTGCCTGAATATGCCGGCAATCGACTCGCGCAAGCAGACAATCGCATTGGGCATGACCGGGGCATCCGGCGCCCAATATGGCTTTCGCTTACTGCAAAGCCTGCTCGTCGCGGATCACCGTGTTCACCTGATGATCAGCAAGGCGGCGCATGTCGTCATTGGCATGGAAACAGATATTTCGCTACCGGGCCGTAGCGGTGAAATACAGAAAGCGCTCAGTAAAAAATTTAATGCCGGGGAAAAACAACTGCGGGTCTTCGGTGAAGACGAGTGGACGGCACCCGTTGCCAGTGGAAGTAATGATGTCAGTGCCATGGTCGTGTGTCCCTGCTCCATGGGTGCGCTGTCTGCGATTGCACATGGCGCGAGTAATAACCTGCTGGAACGCGCAGCCGATGTCATGCTGAAAGAGCGAAAGAAGCTGGTGCTGGTGCCGCGCGAAACACCGTATTCGGATATTCACCTGGAGAACATGCTCAAACTGTCGCGCATGGACGCAGTTATCGTCGATGCCAATCCGGGCTTTTACAACAAACCTGAATCAGTGGAAGACCTGGTAGATTTCGTGGTGGCTAAAATTCTTGACCAGCTGGGTGTTGAGCATAAGCTGCAGCCGAAGTGGGGAGAGTGACTGGT
>CALLCZ010000053.1 GCA_937998645.1 uncultured Gammaproteobacteria bacterium | reverse complement strand
AATCGCACGACAGGTGCTCGGCTCGTCGCCGGTCACGCTGGTGCTGCGTCCGACCATGGTACCGGTTACAGTCTGGCCCTGGACGGTTTCACTGGCGCCGACTGTCCAGGGCTGATCCTGGGCGGCACCGGCGTCACCCCCTTTACCGGGACGGACACGTCCACTGGGGCGAGATTTTTTCTGGCCTGCGGCTCCGTTCTTGCTGCGCTGTTCGCGCAACGCCTTCGACAGGTCACGACTGTTCAGGTTCGGGTTGCCGGCGCGCGCAGTCTGCGCGGCGCTGACGCCATTCTTGCCCACGCCCGATTTGCCACGCGTCGAGGTGGCTTCACGGCGAGCCAGCGATGCGGCACGCCCAACCGAGCGATTGATTGCCTGCTTCGCTCTCTGAATCGCAGCCATACCATTGGCGGCAGCCACAGTTTTTGTGGTTGCTGTTGTTGAATTTATGCGCGTCTTGCATTCCGCGCGTGTGCCGTCACAACCACAGCCGCAACCTTTCTTTTCTTCGGTCGCAGCACCGGCACGTGGCGCAGGGGCTGCCGCAACAGGCGCGGACGCCTCGGCTTTACCACCACTTTCAGCAGTACGTGTTCGGTCTTTCGTCTGGATGGCTTTCTTGCCTCCGCTCGACATCGCCTTACGACGGTCGAGTGAAGCGAGACGCGCAACCGAAACATTACCGATCGCCGCTGTGTTATAGGCTCTCATCACAGGAGCCGCAGGTCTTGGCGAACTAACGGAAGGTGCCGAAGCAGCAGTTGCCCTGGCGGGTCGAGTGTTAGCTGAAGGCTGAGCAGCGCCGCCCGGCAAGCTGGCCTTGCCAGATGTCGACATCGCTTTTCGCCTTGCGAGAACCATCTCACGTGTACTTTGATGTGCCATCATTAACCCCATGCATCATGGTTGTTTCAATCACTGTTTTCTACCGCCCGCCGTTAACGGCGGGCAACAGAGCGTTATACAGATCGTTACTGTTACGAACGACCTTCGAAGACTACGAAGCATGAACCCTGAGACTGGGTGTAGTTATCGTAGCCTGTCAGGCGTACGTGGTGATCAGGAAACTGGCGATGACAGGCTTCCAGTTCAGCCATTACGTGACCCAGATCGGTTTCACCGAAAAACGGCAGTTTCCACATAGTCCAGTAGGTGTCAACGGCTCTGCTGGGATGTTCATGCTCGATAGCAGGTGACCAGCCATTAGCAAGAATATAAGCCACCTGGGCCTGAATTTCGTTCTGGTCCATTTTTGGCAGAAAACCAAAGGTTTCGAGTGTTTGGGTGGTCTCGAAGTTACCCATATCTGTTGGCATAATTTATTCCTCGTAAAAATATTTAAATCGTTACAGTGTTGTCCGATGGACGGGGATTAACCCACGTCCAGTTTGTCAACAGTCTCGAACTCGAACTTGATTTCCTTCCAGGTCTCCATCGCAATCGCCAGTTCCGGACTGGTACGTGCAGCCTCGGTAAGGATGTCGCGAGATTCTTTCTCGATCTCACGGCCTTCGTTACGAGCCTTGACGGATGCCTCACAAGCAACACGGTTAGCAGCAGCACCTGCAGCGTTACCCCACGGGTGACCCTGGGTACCACCACCGAACTGCAGCATGGAATCATCACCGAAGATGGTGACCAGTGCCGGCATGTGCCAAACGTGGATACCACCGGATGCGACAGCGAATACACCAGGCAAAGAACCCCAGTCCTGGTCGAAGAACACACCGCGGGAGCGATCTTCCGGTACGAAAGACTCACGCAACTGGTCAACGAAACCGAGTGTAGAGTTGCGGTCACCTTCCAGCTTACCGACAACGGTACCGGTGTGGAGGTGGTCACCACCCGACAGACGCAGACACTTGGCGAGTACGCGGAAGTGAATACCGTGTTTCGGATGACGGTCGATTACAGCGTGCATGGCGCGGTGGATATGCAGCAACATGCCGTTTTCACGACACCAGTTAGCCAGGCCGGTATTGGCAGTGAAGCCACCGGTTAGGAAGTCGTGCATCATGATCGGAGAACCCACTTCCTTGGCGAACTCGGCACGCTTGTACATCTCTTCGGGTGTGGCAGCGGTAACGTTCAGGTAGTGACCCTTACGCTCACCGGTTTCCTGCTGAGCCTTCTGAATAGCTTCACCAACAAACTCGAAGCGATCACGCCAGCGCATGAACGGCTGCGAGTTCACGTTCTCGTCGTCCTTGGTCATATCCAGACCACCGCGCAGACATTCGTAAACGGCACGACCGTAGTTCTTGGCAGACAGACCCAGCTTCGGTTTAATGGTCGCACCCAGCATCGGGCGGCCGTACTTGTTCAGACGGTCACGTTCAACCTGGATGCCGGCCGGCGGGCCACCGCAGGTCTTGATGTAAGCAATCGGGAAACGGATGTCTTCCAGACGCAGGTGCTTCAGCGCCTTGAAGCCGAATACGTTACCAACTAGCGAAGTCAGTACATTAACAACCGAACCTTCTTCGAACAGGTCGATGGGGTACGCAACGAAAGCGTAGAACGACTCGGTGTCACCCGGCACTTCTTCGATGCGGTAGGCGCGACCCTTGTAGTATTCAAGGTCGGTAAGAAGCTCGGACCATACAGTCGACCAGGTACCGGTTGAACTTTCTGCAGCAACTGCAGCAGCCACCTCTTCGCGTGGCACTTCAGGCTGACCGGTGACCTTGAAACAGGCCAGCAGGTCGGTATCAAGTGGTGCGTAATCCGGAGTCCAGTATTTATCGCGGTATTCTTTAACACCCGCTTGGTAGGATTTAGTTGACATATTCGTCTCCTGTTTCGTTTGCTGGTTGTCTAACCATTGATTGACTAAATGAATGCTGCGTGAAGCATAGGCCAATGTCTATATGCAGCTCCAATTGATATTTACTTGTTAACACATAGATAAATATCTATATATGCGTTTTCATGCCATTGCCAGCAGGCAATGCCGTAAAAACCGATTTTTTTCGCGCACCTGTATACCACGCTACATCGGGTGGTGCGCTTCCCACGCCCGGCGCAACTCGCGTGTTTTTTCCACCATGCGATAAGTGGAGCGATTGTTGTTGAATCGCGAAATATAATGAAAATCAACCCAGAGCACATCGTGCGCCTCGTCACTGCCGGGCAACGGCAGGCTGTCGTCTATTTCCACCAGAAAACGGATATCAATATGCTCGTGGCGCGGCGCCTCGTCTGAAGCGAGAATCGTGTGGATATCGACATCAAACACCACATCGTCTATCAGACGTATGTGTGCGGGATCGAGTCCGGTCTCTTCCGCTGTCTCACGCAGCGCAACGCGCAGTACATCGTTGTCGCCATCAGCATGACCGCCAGGCTGAAACCACTGGTCCAGCTTGCGGTGATGCAGCATCAATACGCTTTCACGGTCCGGGCTTACCACCCAGGCCGAGCCGGTCACGTGTGCCGGCCATAATTCCCGATAAAAAATATCCTCGTGCTCCTCGACAAAGGCGATAGCACGCCTGATATAACCCGCCTCGTCGATGAACCGGGTACGGTGCTGTCGCAGCAGATTGAGCAGTTCCTGACGATGCATGCTCAGATCACTGCGGGATTCTGCACCGCGGCGAGCGCCGCAGCGGCGGCTTCTTCGACATCGGCTTCTCGGCCCGACAGCGTCAGGCGCCCGTGGGCACCTACCGCGCGCACGTCAATAAGCGTTATGTCAGCGGCTTTTTCCGCCTGGTTAGCCGCATAGACGATGTAACCGGCAGGCTGCACCTCGAGAATGAACATGCTCTCCCCCGGCAGCATCATGGAGCCACCACGGTGCTGGCGATTGATCAGTACCGCGTGGTCGTTGGTCATGCCCCGAATGATTTCCTGCCATTCTATCACGCAACGCTCGCGATCTTTTGCTTCTGAACCAATACTGGAAAGCAAAACCCGTCCGGACTGCATGACATCACTCTGATCGCGGCTGTGGACAACCATGGAACCGAATGCGCGTTCCACCACCTGCTGTGTAAGCTTGACCTGGCTCGCCTTCAACGCGATGTCGGTGACGCGGTGCACAGCCATACCCGGAGCCACTTCCACCCATAGACAGGCATCGCCGGGCACCGGCGGGAAACCCTGGGAAACAGATGCCATATATTCAGCAAGCTGGGGCTGCAGGGAGTCGATGTAGACATAGGTCCTGAGTTTAACCATGGTATGTTTTATGCCCTGACTGCCACTTGTTTCTGTTGCTCAGTTGATCCATTATCGATTTGACGCGCTATTGGCTGCTTCAGTTACGCCAAGCATCAGCATCGGACCCGTGAAAAGAGAGATCTCTCGCATGCGGCACCACATGATGCTGCCGGTGTTCGCCCGATTGAGCGGCGGCCATAGCTTCGCTGGAGAATCTTAGAAAAACAGACACTTTTATACAAATGAATAATTTCTTTTGTATAGATAGACTATTATCTATACTTCATTTCAAGCTGGAAAGTGACTGCTCAAGCCGCACGGGTTCGTACGTGAAGCCGAACTGTTCCAGCGACAATAGCATAAAACGGACTGCTTGCGATCAAACCTCCGAGCCAATATAGCTTGATCCTGCAGTGAGCGTGAGGAAAAAAACGTGTAGAACCAGACGATGGGTCTGTTCCCTTCTTGCCTCTTCTTCAATGCCTCTTATCCTGTCAGACAGCTTTTCTGTAGATGGCTATTCGCTGCGCTACTGTATTTCGCCATCCGCAGTCGGTTATTTGTCTGTACCGCCTTTTATGCTTATCATTTGCAGCCTTCTCCACATACCTGGTGCACCGAATGAAAAACCGCTGGTCAGAATCCGACGCTGCCAAATATGCTGACAACGCGCTGCAGCTCCGCGTCTACAGCTCGCGGCTGCTGGGCGGGGAAGAAGACCTGGTGCTTCACGGCGGCGGCAATACCTCGGTCAAGATCACTGAAAAAAACCTGTTCGGTGATGATGAAGACATTCTTTATGTCAAAGGCAGCGGCTGGGACCTGGGTGACATCGAAGCCGAGGGCTTTGCACCGGTAAGATTAAAAACCCTGCAGCACATGGCAAGCTTCGATCAACTCGGTGATGCCGACATGGTGCGCATGCAAAGAGCGGCGATGACGAACCCCTACGCGCCCAACCCGTCTGTCGAAGCCGTGCTGCATGCGGTTATCCCGTTCAGGTATGTTGACCATACCCATGCGGATGCCGTCGTTACCATCACCAACACACCCGGCGGTGAAGACAAAATCAGGGACTTGTATGGTGACAGGATTCTTATAGTACCCTATGTCATGCCGGGTTTTATGCTGGCAAAAAAGATCTACGAAATAACGAGGGAATTCGACTGGTCGCAATGCGATGGCATGGTATTGCTTAATCATGGTGTGTTTACTTTCCACGATGACGCCAGGCGCAGCTACGAGAACATGATCGATATTGTTTCTGCTGCAGAGCACTATATCGAACAGCATGCAAACATAAAGCCACCCGCTGACAACAATAATGATGTTGATCTAGAGCGGCTGGCAAAAACAAGAAAACAGGTCGCCGAAAAAAGAGGCACTGCTGTTTATGCATTGCTGGATAACAGCCCGGAAGCACATGCATTTTCCTGCCTTGATAATGTTGATGCAATTGCATGCCGGGGGCCGTTAACACCCGACCATATCATTCGCACCAAGCAGGTACCGTTGATCGTCGGCGACAATGATAATGGCAACCCCGACCCGGTTGAGGACTACGCTGCAGACTACCAGGCTTATTTTGATCGCAACGCAAATGCACAGCAGACCTGTCTCGATCACGCACCCCGGTGGGCAGTGTGGAAAAACCAGGGCCTGATCGCATTCGGCGCGACACTGAAAGAAGCCGGTGCTATTGCTGACATCAGCCGCCACACCATCACTGCCATCCAATGGGCGGAACAGATCGGCGGCTGGCAAGCCTTGCCGGAAAAGGACCTGTTCGAAGTGGAATACTGGGAACTGGAACAGGCCAAGTTGCACAAGAGCCAGACCCGTCCCGAGCTGCAGGGTAAAGTCGCTCTGGTTACCGGCGCCGCCAGCGGAATCGGCAAGGCCTGCGTCGAAGCACTGCTTGCCGAGGGTGCTGCAGTGGCTGCACTCGATATCGATGCCGACATACAGGGCATGTTCAACAGCAAGCAGATACTGGAAATCATCTGTGATGTCACCAGCAATACTGCATTGAGACATGCGGTTGCCGAGACCATCAGGCGCTTCGGCGGCCTCGATATACTGGTCAGTAATGCCGGCACGTTTACGGCCAATGAGAATATCGAAGACATGGCCGATGAATCCTGGCGCCTGGGCATCGATGTCAACCTGACCAGCCACCAGCGCCTGATGAAGCACTGCATACCTTTGATGCGCCATGGCATCGATCCGGCCATGGTCATCATCGCCTCAAAAAACGTACCGGCACCGGGCCCGGGCGCCAGCGCCTATTCAGCAGCCAAGGCAGGTCTGACCCAACTTGCCCGGGTTGCCGCCTTTGAACTCGGCAAGGACAACATTCGCGTGAATACGATCCATCCGAACGCGGTGTTCGACACCGGTGTCTGGACCGACGAAGTACTGCAGGGCCGAGCACAAAGTTATGGCATGAGCGTCGATGAATACAAGTCCAATAACGTATTGCAAACCCAGGTGACATCGAAAGATGTCGCCGCCATGGTATGCGCGATGGCTGGAAAAACCTTTGCCAAAACGACCGGTGCACAGGTACCGGTGGATGGCGGCAACGAAAGGGTCATTTGATTATGAAAGTCGAAGGCAGGGATTATCAGACAGTCTGGTTGGAAGGCGATACTGTTTGCCTGATAGAGCAGAACCTGCTGCCGTTCGAGTTCAAGATATTCAGAGCAGCAAATTACAGGGATAGCTGCATGGCGATATCAAGCATGGTTGTCAGGGGCGCAGGTGCGATCGGCGCCACTGCAGGTTACGCCATGGCACAGGCATTCCTTGAAAACGGGAATGACCGCGGCTACGTCGAGACTGCACGACAGCAAATCGAGAATACGCGTCCCACGGCACAAAACCTGTTCTATGCCGTCGAGCGTGTGTACAAGGCTGGCCTGCTTTCAATTGAGCTGGCCGTCAATGAAGCACATCAGATTGCCGATGAAGATGCCGCCTCATGTAAAAAAATCGGTGAGCTGGGAAATGATTTGATCGCGGACGGCAGCAATATTGAAACACATTGCAATGCAGGCTGGCTGGCATTCGTTGATTACGGATCTGCACTGTCACCTGTTTATGCAGCACACCGCAGCGGCAAGCAGGTTTTTGTTTATGCCGATGAGACCAGGCCCCGGGGCCAGGGAGCCCGCCTCACCGCCTGGGAACTGAGAAATGAAAACGTGCCCCACGCGATCATTGCAGATAACGCCGGTGCGCACCTGATGTCACAGGGCAAGGTGGATATGATGATCGTCGGCTCAGACCGGATCGCAGCCAACGGCGATGTGGCCAACAAGATCGGCACCCTGGAAAAAGCCATTGCTGCAAGACATTACGACATTCCTTTTTATGTTGCAGCACCGGTATCGACCATTGATTTCGACTGCGCCTCCGGTACCGACATACCGATAGAGCAAAGACATCCGGATGAAGTGCTGTATCAAACCGGACCCGATGCTGAAGGTAAACTGGAAAAAATACGCGTCAGCTCACCCGGCTCGGAAGCGCTGAATCCTGCATTCGATGTAACACCCGCCGGGCTGGTAACAGCCATCATTACCGACCAGGGCATATTCAAACCGGATCAACTGGCGGCCCTGAATAAACAGGCAAGATGACGAATAATGCATGGATGCCGAATGAAACAATCCTGTTTTACCACAGAGGCGCGGAGGCGCAGAGATTGATTTAGGTTTACGTGTAGAAGCGACTTTAGTCGCAAATTCTCGACATTCGCGGCTGAAGCGGCTCCTGCAGATTAAGATCAATTTAATAAAGCAAGATTTTCTCTACGTCTCCGCGCCTCTGCGGTTAAAACGATGTTATGGCTGGTCATCCTCATACCTGCCTGGTTACCGCCACCACCCGGACTCAATCCTCAAGCCAGATCGGTCGCCCATAATGGCCAGAAACCACCGAGCAGTACTGCCCCGATCACGGTGCACCAGATACCCCACTTCAGTTTTTCTGCATTCATCAATAAAAAGCCGCCATACATCAACCAACCCCAGGGGGTTAACAGGGACATCAGCAGTCCCAACGGGTACATGGATATCATTACATCGATACCATGAAGCTTACCCGGCGAGACCCGGTCAAACACATACCAGCTGGCCACAGAAATAATCAGCGCGAACACTGGGCCCAGAACCAGCCAGAAGGCTAATATTTTCTTTGAAATATTCATTACGAAGTGGCTTCTTTATAGTGCAGCTACGGGTTCAGGCCAACTGTTGAGGTACTGGATGAATGCTGCATTTAGTTGGCTGGCAGTTAGTAAAAGACAGTCGGGATTATATCGCATGGCAAGCGCTATGTTTGGGTTATTCATCCCGGCAGCCTGGACAACGACAAACATACGCCCTTACTTGCCGCTGCTATAATGCTCGACCATGAGCAGCACAGCCAGGAACCAGGTCATACTGACCACATTGAATGCACGTTATATGCATACAGCATTTGGTTTGCGCTACCTTTATGCCAATCTGGGTGAGCTTCGCTCGGCTGCGCATATAGAAGAGTTCAGTATCCAGCAACGCCCCATCGATATCGCGGAACAGTTATTAAAACATCGCCCGAAAATTATCGGTTTCGGTGTTTATATCTGGAATGTCACCGAAATAGCAAAAACCGTTGAGCTGATAAAACAGATCTCTCCAGACACTGTAATTGTGCTTGGCGGCCCTGAAGTCAGTCACCTGCCCGACAGGCCTGCGGTTGTTGATATTGCCGACTATGTTGTTATGGGCGCAGCCGAAAAAAGTTTCCGGGTTTTATGCCGGTTGATTCTATCCGGCGACAGACCTCTGCAGCGCGAAATTCAGAGTATCGAATTACCGCTTGACCAGATACAGATGCCCTACCGGTACTACACCGATGAAGACATAAAAAACCGTTTGATTTATGTCGAGGCTTCTCGCGGCTGTCCGTTTAAATGCGAGTTCTGCCTGTCATCACTCGATAAAACATCGAAGCCTTTTGAGCTGAGCCGGTTCCTTGATGAAATGGACAACCTGCATCGGCGCGGTGCACGGAATTTTAAATTCATCGATCGCACTTTTAATTTGAAAGTGAGCAGCAGCATTGCCATTCTGGAGTTTTTTCTCCAGCGCATGAGCGACGATTTATATCTTCATTTTGAAGTCGTGCCTGATAACCTGCCGGAGCGGTTAAAAGCAATCATTGAGAAGTTTCCCGAACATGCCTTGCAGTTCGAAGTCGGCGTGCAAACATTTGATGAAAAGATTCAGGCCCTGATCAGCAGGAAACAAAACAATGCAAAAACCCGCGAAAATCTGCACTGGTTAAGACAGAACACACACACCTATATCCATGCAGACCTGATTTTTGGTTTACCTTCAGATACCTTAACCAATTTCGCGAATAGTTTTAACCAACTGGTCGGCCTGAGACCCCACGAAATTCAACTCGGCATCTTGAAACGATTACGTGGCGCACCATTAAATCGTCATAACCAGGAATATCAGTTGCGATACAACCCGGAGCCACCCTACAATATCTTATGCACCAGGGATATAGATTTCGAAACGATGCAACGCGTCAACCGCTTTGCGCGTTACTGGGATATGATTGCAAATTCCGGGAGATTTAAAAACACCTTGCCGTTAATTTTATCAGACAATCCATTTGACAACTTTATGCGACTGACTGACTGCCTGTATCAAACAGCCGGTAGCACGTGGAACATATCACTACGGCGTTTATTTGTGCTTTTATTCAACAGCCTTGTCGCCGTGGATGATATTGATGAGGATCTGTTACTTGAGAAAATGAAAATAGATTATGAACGTAGCGGTGATAAATCCTCGTTCGAATCGTTATTAAACAGGAGAAATACTGTGTCGCGAACGGGTGTTGCGAACAAACGTCAGCAGAAAATGCTGGAAGCATAGCAAGTATTGATATTCAGGTGATTTATAGAACATATATTTTGTCGCTTGCGTAGAATCCAGACCTGCGACCTTCAGGTTTAGAACCCGACGGCTTGGAGATGCCACAGCATATCCTTAGCCACAAAATCCGTAATTCGGTGATCGCATCCAGGCATACGGCTTCATCATCGCGGAAATCACCATTATTTAATCCCTGCGTTAACTTTTTTAGGTCATTTCGTCTACTAGGCGTTAATATACCCGGCATAATCCAGTTGCACACTCCATGCATCGCGTAACAGACACAGATCAATTATGAACAGCACTCTAACCAGACCCGCACACGTACGTAAAACCAAGATCGTTGCCACCATCGGGCCCGCCTGTGGCACCCCGGAAATGCTCAAGTCCATGATCGAGGCAGGAATGAACGTGGCGCGACTGAATCTCTCGCACGGCACACACGAAGCACATAAAGACCAGATCACGCGCCTGCGCGTCGCAGCCAGTCAGCTCGGAAAAAATATAGCGATCATGATCGATACCCGCGGCATAGAAATCCGCACCGGACTGCTGCAGAGTGATTCGGCCGATCTCTTACCCGGCGCAAGCTTCAGCCTGCACACTGAAGACCGCACCGGCGATGCCACTGGAGTATCCATCACCTACCAGAAACTGTTCGAAGAAGTCCGTCAGGGAACGCCGATCCTGCTCGATGACGGCGCGATCGAACTGGAAGTCACCCAGATAACGGATGGCGTGATCAACTGCCGCGTGATTCACGGCGGACGGCTGGGTAATTCCAAGAGCGTGAACCTGCCCGAAACCAAGCTGGCCCTGAGTGCCGTCAGCCCGGAAAACCGCGATGATATCGTCAAGGAACTGAACTTTGCCGCAGAAAATGACGTCGACTACATCGCAGCCTCCTTCATCCAGAGCGCTGACGACATACACAAGATGCGTGAAATACTCGCTGAACGTGAAGTAAACATTCCCATTATCGCCAAAATAGAAAACAGGGCCGGCGTGGCCAACCTGGAAGAGATTGTTGAGGCTGCTGACGGTATCATGGTCGCGCGTGGTGACCTTGGGGTGGAACTGCCCCTGGCCGACGTCCCCAGCACTCAGAAGCAGATCATCCGCACGACGGTCAGGAACGGCAAGCCGGTGATCACCGCCACCCAGATGCTGGCATCAATGGAACACAATCCGAAACCAACCCGCGCTGAAGCCAGCGACGTCGCCAATGCGATTCTCGACGGCACTTCGGCGGTGATGCTCTCGGGAGAGACTGCAGTCGGAAAATATCCTCTGGAAGCCGTACGCACCCTGTCCACCGTTGCCTTGCGCGCCGAAGCCTCGTTGAAGGAATACGGCTATCTGCAGAAGATCAAGCCCCACCCCGCTAACGTGGTGACCGAATCGATCGGCCAGGCATCCGTCAGCATGGCCGAAAACCTGAAGGCCGCCGCCATCATCTGTCTGACCGAAACCGGTTTCACCTCGCGCCTGATTTCAAAATACCGCCCGGACTGCCCGATCCTGGCAATTACATCTTCACAGCTGGTTACACGCAAGCTGTCGATGAACTGGGGAGTGTTACCCCTGCTCTACCAGGGTGAGCCAACTGACGAGGCCCGCATCGAGTTTGCCATTTCGGGAGTTAAGCAACTGGCCTACGCTGATGTCGGCGACACCCTGATCGTCACCGCCGGGCATCACCAGCAGGCAGGCGGCACGGACCTGATTCGCATCATTACGCTATAGGCTTATTAACAACAAAATACCAACCAGCAATAAACGAAAGTCATAATTATTTATCCACCGCAGAGACGCGGAGGCGCAGAGAACAACTTTCTTATTTGGTATATAGTTGTTAAATTTTGTAACGAATAACTTTAGAGAAATACTGGAAAATTAACCGCATTTCCTCTGCGCCTCCGCGCCTCCGCGGTTTTAACATTGATAAGCTTTGCGAACTTGGCGCCTTTGCGAGAGAAAATCCTGTATCCTTTATATCTGTGGCATCTGCACAGTTAACGCATGATTAGATCTTGCCGATCAGGTTGGCAAAGAAGCCCTGGCTGTCATAGTCCAGATCAGTCAGGTCATCTGAAAAATCGGTAAAGTTATAACCAACACCAAACTTCAGGTTCTTGCCGATGTGACGATAGACGCCCAGCAACATACCACTGCGCCTGTCCTGTGCTTCGGGCAAATCAAGCAAACGACCTTCGACCAGCACATCCCACTGGTGAACAAAGTGCCAGTCAGCACGTAAAACATAGAGGTTGGCTGAACTATCAAAATACTCCACGTTGACCCTGTCCTGGCTGACCTGGCCCAGACGATGGGCATATTTACCACCGAGACTCCAGCGCCGTGATAAATCGTAGATCGCATCGATCGAAAATATATGACTCTTCTGAATAAATTCGACCGGTGTATTCAGGGTCGTTACCTGTTCGGACGTTGGCATGTTGAAGAAGTAGGTATACTTGAACAGCGAATTCCAGCGGTCGTTTGTGACAGGACGATAGCCGTAACCCAGCACTGCTTCGGTATACTTGCCGTCAAAGAACTCGCCCTGTGAACTTTCACTGTTGGAAAAATTAAGCTTGCCAAGTAAGCGCCACGAAGGATCGAGCTGGTGTTGAATATTACTTTTGAACAGCCAGGTCACTCGGTTGTTGATAGCACCGCTGGAGTCTTCAGTGTCATCTGTCCTGTATTCAATCGCAGCTGCACCCAGGGTGGCAGCATGGTTATAACCCATGGTCAAACCGGCCGCCTTGCGTTCGGTTTCCGCCCCCGTGCTGTCATCTTTTAATGTGCCCACTTCAATATTGGCGCCGTAAGTCCAGCGCTCAGTCGGCGCCAGATCTACGCCCATAGCATGCGTCAGGCCGGTAGGTACGTCACCGTGGGTATAACGCTGCTCTCCATAAATACTGGCCGTATCTGAATAGCGGGTACGAAAGCCCGTGCTCATGTTACCGCTGCGTGAACGAATGCCATTATCGGTGCGCTCGTTAACCATTGCATAGTTCCAGTACACGCTGGTGCGATCAGAAATCAGGTAATCAGTACCAAGCTTCGCGCCCGGGCCTGAATCGCCAAAAGAAAGTTCACCTTGCAGATTCAGTTTCTTGGTAGCACGGATTTGGCCACCCGCCCCGATACGATTGTTGTCCTCGCGGTTGCCGGTAGCGTTCGCGGTGAACTGGGTAAAGCCATAGGCCAGCCAGTCCTGTTTCGAATCGTAGGTTGCCTCCAAAGCCAGATCAAAACGGTCGCCCTGCTCCTGCGTCACCGGCACGTCGGCGGAATTATCTTCCCGGGTGTCGAACCTGCCGCCTGCATTCAAGCGCCATTTCTCGGTCAATACATAATCCGCATCGGCTTCGACCGCAGCCACCTTGAGCGAGTCTTTCTGGTCGCGGCTGTCCGCTTTCACATTCAGACGGGTACGCTCGGTAAGCGTCATGTTCAGCGTACCGCCGTACTGGTCAATATCGGTTGCAGTCAGCTGTCCGGGAGCGGAAAACCCTGCGTCACGGTGCTGCACATAGGCACCCACCGTACCTATAGAACCCCTAAAGATTTCTTCCAGCTGGGTACTGCCTTCAATTCGATATGCGCCGGCACTGGTATCTGAGTTTAAGCCCTGGTCAAGTTCATTAAAGGTGAATCCACCGTCATTTGAATCCAGTACACCACTGCCATCGCCTTCGCTGCCGGCATACTCGGCCTTCAACCAGGTACCGGCATTCTTGCGCAAAGTCAGGTCGATGCCGTTCAATGAATTCTGAACATCGGCCTCATCCTGCTGGCTCACGGTAACACCCAGTTTCACCTGGTCATTAAGCCAGTAATGTGCACGTCCACCGATGGCCACGTCATTGATTTCTTCGAAGCCCGGCGTGTATTCGTAACGCGCCACCAGGTAGACAGGATTGCCACTCAAGGATTCCTCGCGCACCAGCAGGTCATCGTTGGCAGTTGCAGGCAATGGCTCACTCAGAACGATGCGGCCCTGTATGTAATCGATATCGTAGTCAATTGCCGGGACCAGGTTCTTCACACCGACAACGACTCGCGAGTCCTTGTCGCGTATTTCGATGCGCAAACGGTCCGAGCCCATCAGTATGTCCTGGTGACGAAGGTAATACAGCGAGCCGCCGGTACCGCGGTATTCATCACGACCGGAAATGGTTCCGGGCTCGGCAGCAAATCCACCGATCACTATTTTCTTTTCGCCGGAACTGGTTGCTTCAGTGCTTTCGTAATGCCCTAATGCACCGTAGAGCCCCCTGTCGATATGAGCAAGATCGGTATCCGTGTAACCAACAATAAAATTACCCCACAGACCGAAGTTTTCCTGCTTGCGCAACTTCATGTAGAACTTGCCTGACGTTGGTGCGTTTTCCCACACGGTGGAGTCATCAGCAAATGTTGGATAGGCAAGATCAGGATCGATGCGACGGAACAAGGCCTTTGGATCTTTTTCGACAAAGTTTGTAAACAGTTCATCGACAGGTCCTTCTTGTGTATCCGCACTGGAAACGAGTTCCCAGTCATCACCGAACTCGCCATTGGTGTAAAACGCCAGTCGTCCATCAACGTTCAGACTATTGTCATAATGGCTTGTATCACCCGTCACCATTTCAGCTGGCCCACTGGTGCTGTCCTGCGCCATGGTGAAATCTGCAATACCGACATAGAACCAGTCATTTTTCTTGAACTGCATTTCGCGTAAATACAATTCACCGTTACCGGCCGGGTCGAGCACGGCCACTTCCACCGAGTGGTAACCCTTCTCGAATATCTCTTCGGCGACAAAGGTACCGTCCTCGCTGACCGGTATACGCCGACCTGCCAGCCAGACACTGTGGCCATCGGGAATCTTGCTGCCATTGACCAGCACGGTACCGCCGGCCAGCGGGATGTTGTTGACTGCCAGGTGGTTTTCACCATAACCGACAAGCTGTTCCAGCTGCGCAGTATCGTCTGCGAATGACTTTATTTCCTCTTCGCCGAGCTCATCGACCAGCCATATCGGCAGTGCACGTGTTTCATCAAAGTTGCCATCAGCATCATAAACGCGCAACAGGTACTTCAGGTTAATGACCGGCGCGGTAAATGATTCGAACTCCGCAGACCAGCTTGCCATGTTGTTGTCATCAACTGCTACGACCGCTATCGGTTCGTCCGTTGTTGCCTGGTCCTGCTCGAACACACGCACTTCAGCGCGTTGAATGAAGCTCGGGTAATTATTGTATACACGGAAGCTGATCGCGTTTTCCGCTAACGGTGTTTGAGGATTATCGCGATAGCGAACCCTGTTCGGCCACGCGGTCACATTCAAACGCGGGCTCATCTCAAGATTGTTAAAACGGAACTGAATGTCAGCATCTTCGAGTGCAACATCTGTACAACGCTGTATATCGGTAACATTCTTGAACGGATCATACTCAGGCTTGCCGTCAATGGTTATACGCATCAGGTTCATTTCATACGGATTATGCGCAACGGCTTCACGATCGATTCGCGTAATATCGAGGCCTTCGCTTTCTTCAAGAACAGCAAGCTCGTCATACAGGATGGCGACTTCTACACGTGAACTGTCGAACTGTATAAACCCGGTACTGGCAACGTTTTTGGAATGCACATAACCCAGACCTTCGTACTCGACCTGTTGATCACTCAAACCAAGTTCCTGTTGCACCATTTCCATGGCACGACGGGCTCGCGATGTTGATAAACCAATATCATCGCCGTATACCATGGCAGCACGCCTGTCCATGCGCTCATTGTTGGTGTAACCGGTAAAGCCAATACGCACGTTTGACCTGTCTGATATCTCATCCATGATCTTCTTCAGACGCTGGGCATACCCGGGCGGCAACACCGGGTTTCCATCCTGGAAACGAATCGCACGTATCGGGCCGGTCGGCGGGTCATATTCGAGCGTAATGATTTCAGCCGACTCGGATTCAGGACAGGACTGCGGCTCGGCAGTAAATTGCTGGAACGCATCATCGTGCCAGAATTCAACTTCTACGCGTCGATTCAGTGCGCGGCCTTTTTCGGTGTCATTGGAAGCAACCGAATAAACGGCGCCTTTACCTGTTGAGCTGATGGCACTGTTAGGTAGCCCCAGTTTCTCCTGTACCCCAAGTGCCATACGGCGGGCGCGCGCTTTTGACAGCCCCAGATGATCACGATAAATACGTTCGGCGCCATCTGTCAGTGGCGTGTTATCAGTATGCCCGACAAAATGCACAACAACATTGTTGACATCCCGCAGGTTGCCCAGCACTTCCTGGATCTGTCGAATAAACTCGGCTGGAATCTCGGACTGTCCGACTTCCAGACGCAAGGGCTCTACCAGATTTTTCAGCCTGGCGCGCTTGGCACTGCCTGAACGGTACTGTAACTTACAAACGGTTTCCTGCCGGCAAACCTTGATGCGGTTGAGACCTTCAGCCTTGATGACAACTTCTTTATCAATTGCAGTCTCGGTAATTTCGTCATACCAGACCTGCACTTCCACGCGGCGATTTTTACGTTTACCTTCATCGGTATTGTCAGATGCAATCGGCTGGGTGTCCCCTACCCCGTCATAGGTCACGGATTCAGGCGGAAGCTCCAGTGCGCGCTGAAAAAACTCGGCAGCAATTTCCGCGCGCGCTCGCGATAAACCGATGTTATCGACATATTTTGCGCGCAGTTCCGGACTGAGTTTGTCGCTATCGGTATGGCCAACGAAATGCACACGCACATTGGCGCGGTGTTTCATGCCATCCAGCACCGTTCTAAGTTTCGTTACGGCTGACTGGGGGATATCCGCTTCACCGGAATTAAAACCAATCGACGGCACGGCATTTTCCAGCTTGAACGTCTCGTATTTTTTATCGAGCACTTTCTCCATTTCAATGCGGTCTTCTTCGTGCGGTTTGAAGAAGGTTTCGTCCTGCACCCATAAAGTGAATATTTCGTCCGGCGGAAGCTGTCTTTCGGTATTTTCACCGACTGGATGCGAGCTCAGTTGCCACGCCGGTGATGCGCTTTGACCAACAGGCGTATCATTGACACCCGTCTCGGCATATGCCGACGGGATCAGTAAAACACCGATCAGTATGAGGCGATTCAGTTTCATTTGAATGCCTCGCCATCAGCGGGTCTGCCCCTTCGCCAGAATATCTCGGTTTCGATTTCCAGCGTGTAGCAGCAATCAAGATCAGACCAGCGGCGCTGGATTTCCTTCTTCGTTGCTTTCAGTCGGTCTTCAACAAGATCCGCATCTTCAACATCCGCCATGTACGCCAGGCGCAATACGGAAGGTGCTTCAACCAGTTTTTCCATCAACAGGCTGACGCGTGATAACCACTGTGGGCGGATATCGGTCGAGTCTGGCTCGAACACCGCATCGGCCATATCCAGTCGAACCACGCGATGTATCGCCGCGCCGAAGTTGAACTTCAGCATCTTGCCTCGGGTCGCGCGTTCGACGCGCGGGTTCTCTGTAGTTACCCGGTAGCCGCTGGGCAGGCTGCGTTCATCGAGCTTGATAATAAAGTTCGAACCGCGGTCTTCATTCGGCACTACAGCACAGGTGATATGGAAACGGCCATGCTTGTCGGACTTCGCTTCGATACCTCGCGCGGTGACCACGCGTGCGCTCGGGATGCCGCCCTCACCATCATCCTGGTAACCGTTCATGTTGTTGTCAGCAAAGACCTTGCCGATAACGTCGGTACAGTCAAAGGTCGCATCGGGTATGACACGAACCGTCGCAGAGGCCTGTCCGGAAACAGGTTCACCGTTGCGGTTATTAATTGCCTGCACCAGGTTGACGTATTCACCTTCGCCGACACCCGAACCAACCACCAGCAGCATCTTGATGACCCTGATTTCGCCTGCATTCAGTGTCTGGTTCGGCCAGGTCATCTGCAGGCCATTGATCACCGGCTCACTGGCCACTCCGTCGATGCGTGCGGAATTGGCAACGTACTTGAAGCCTGCCGGATAGGTATCGACGATATCCATATCCTGCAACGGCACACCCAGCGAGTTGTTGACTGTGATCGTGTACGGCACCAGCTGGCCACGGGTTACGTTGAGCAAAGAAGAGGTTTTGGATATCGCTACCGCTTCATCCAGCTCGGGGTCAAGCGGAATGTGGTTGTTGAATATCTGCCGGGTATACGGATCGGCACTGTCAGTCAGGGTGAACTTCAGGTAATAGGCTGTGCCAGCCGTACGCGGTTCCACCGAAGTTGACGGCGCGAATACCGAAGCCTGGATTTCGCAATGCTCGGGTGATGTCGACAGACGGTCATCGCTACTGCCCGGACAGGCCGGTACGCTGAATGCCGGATCGCTCAGTGCCAGCGTCGGCGGAATGATCTGCGACACAGTACCGACATAACCATTGGCCGGTGGTGTCACCTGAACCACAAAGGCGTCACCCGAACTACAGCCGGCGCCACTGAAGTTCAGATCGAACTTGTAATAACCGCTCGCCAGCGTTACCTGGTTTTGTTGCGCAGCGTCAACAAAACAGCCTGCCGGAACCGGTGTGTTTCCGTTGCTGGCATTAAGCAGCGTCAGGCTTGCACCGGCAACCGGAGCGCGCAGGATCGAGTCGTAGACAACGCCGTTCGGATCAATCGGCAGGTTCAGATTCTGTACATTGCTGCCCGAGCTGACGACGATGTCGTAGATGCGTTGCAGGTCATTCAGGAAGGGAGAATCCGCCAGACCCAGTGGCGCGGTATTCGCCCCCGACCCCGGTGCACGGAAACGCAACTCATAACGGTCAGTACCGACATCATTCGGTAACAGTCCGTCGAACCGGTAGACCCCGTTACTGTCCGTGGTAAATGTGCCGAGCTGCTGAGCACCGCGATAGACATCGACGCTCCAGCCCTGTAACAGAACCTCACCGCTGTCGAACACGTTATTAAAGTTGGCGTCATGCCACAGCGTACCGTTGATGTTGGCCAATCCGGGCGTACCGCCGACATCGATAGATACGCTGGCACTGGCTGTCTGTGCAGGAGAGTTCCAGCTGACGTTACCGGTATTGGTGATCGTGGTACCAATCGGTAACGCATTGTCGATCTGTGCAATGAAACGCAGCTCGGCGGACAGGCCGGGTTGCAGGTCGCCGTAAACCGCGGCGAAATCTGCGGTGATCGTCGGGTCAGTGAAGCCCACTCC
>CALLCZ010000052.1 GCA_937998645.1 uncultured Gammaproteobacteria bacterium | reverse complement strand
CCGATAATATAAGCCAGCAGACCGCTGACACCGGCCGCTTTCATGGTCACCGACGCTATAAAAGCCGCAAAAGGCAAGATGAATACAATGAATAACAAGGCTGAGATTGCCCGAAACATGCCATTCTCCCGTTTGTGTGTGTCAGAACATCATAAACACACGCACACGGTCAGGATTGACAGATTACGCCATTCGTTTGGCATTCAAGGGCGATATGGAGATTTGCTTTTAACGCAAAGACGCTAAGAACGCAAAGGAGGACTTATTACAGGTGTGTAAATTGAATCATGTCATCTCGGATGAATGTGAGAGATGACAGTGTAGTCAGGGTGTGCCCACCAACAGGTATCGCGGTGGGCGGAGCCCACCCTACCTAATAGTTTTTCTTTGCGCTCTTGGCGCCTTCGCGCCTTTGCGTTGAAGCTTTATGCAAAATACCGGCTTAGTGCCTCTTGTAGGCAATAACAATATCCATCACATTGGTATTGGTTGGTCCGGGTTTGAATAATTCATTAATAGCCATCAGCACCATACCCGCATTAGCCTTGCTGAGTTCCGCTTCGGTATCAAAGCCCATTTGCCTGATCTGCCGCATACTGTTGCCGGAGACCACGGCGCCGGCACAGGGTGTATTACCATCGATACCGTCCGTCCCCGCCACCAGTACTGAAACATCATCTTCACCTTCAATCGTTGCCGCCAGAGACAAGGCCATACTCTGGTTCCTTCCCCCCAGCCCGGGATTTTCCGGCAGCTCGACCGTAGTTTCACCGCCCCATACGTGTACTCCGGCCGGTGCACTACGCAGGAATTCACCGATGACCCCGCCCTGCTCGATTGCATCACCACAGATGAATTCATCATGCAGGTAGTGATCGAGCCCATGATGCCGGGCTTCATCCACGACTGCCCGCGTAGCCATTTCATTGGTTCCGATAACATGTGTCGTTACCTGCGTGTTTATTTCCGGGTGCGGCATATCTTCGAGCAGCTGCGACTGCAGCCAGTCATCGACATCATGGTTTTCATCTTCCGACTGTACCAGCAAACCCGATCCTATAATTGCAGGATCGTTACCCTGCACATCCGATATGATCAATTGCGTACACTGAAGATGCTTTACATAGTGCAGCAAGCCGCCGCCCTTGATTTTCGAAAACCGCTTGCGCCATGCATTCATCAGATGGATGTCCTTGCCCGACGCCAGCAGGTAGCGGTTGATTTGCTGCAGCTGCGACAGCGACAGGCCGTCGACCGGAACCTCGACCATGCTCGATGCGCCGCCTGATAGTAGCACCAGTAATGGTGACTGTTGAGGAACAGCGCGCAGGTATTTTAACAAGGCATCGCCGGCATCGAGAGATGACTGCCCGGGCACCGGGTGCGCGGACTCGACAATATTCACCTTTTTATTACGCTTCAGCTCCCGCGTGACGCTCTCCCTGGTCGTGATCAGCAGGGCGCTGTTGATAGTATGCCGGCTGTCAAGCGCACCCTGAAGCATCGCGGATGCGGCTTTGCCAATGGCGATGCAATCCGTGAATGTTGCAGACGGGTTTTCGCGGCACCATCGTTGAACCAGGCGGCGACCATCGACTGTGTCAACAGCCGTTTCATACAGGTGGACGAGCAGTTCTCTTGTAGTGAGTTCAGTCATTAACAGTCATAACATAGTGGCGACGTAGCCTGGATGGAGCGAAGCGGAATCCTGGGATTTAATAGATAATTTTCACCGCAGAGGCGCAGAGGAAAATACAATATTTAAAATCTGATTACATTGATAACAAGTAACAATGCAAGCAAGGTCTTTGGGTATAAGGTTATACACAAACATACTCTGCGCCTCTGCGCCTCTGCGGTGAAAAAAAAGTTTTTTTATGGATCCCCAGAAGCTAAATCACTCACATACCACGCGCAAGGTCAGCCTTGATGTCATCCATGTCTTCGAGTCCGACGGCAACACGAATCAGGCTATCCGAGATACCGGCATCCTGGCGTTGTTCCGGTGTCAATCTTCCGTGCGTGGTTGTCGCAGGATGCGTGATCATGGTTTTGGTATCACCCAGGTTGGCCGTGATCGAGATCATGCGCGTGGCATCAATCAGGTTCCAGCCCGCATCCTTGCCACCCTTGAGTTCAAAAGCAACGATACCGCCAAAACCGCTTTGCTGCTGCTTTGCCAGTGCATGCTGGGGATGGCTTTCCAGGCCCGGGTAATACACACGCTCAACCGCCGCCTGTTGTTCCAGCCATTGCGCCAGGGCCAGTGCATTTGTGCTGTGCGCCTGCATGCGCAGTTTCAGCGTCTCCAGCCCCTTGATAAAAACCCATGCATTGAATGCACTCATGGTCGGTCCTGCGGTGCGCAGGAAACTATAGACTGCGTCACCGACAACATCATGTGTTCCACAAACAGCGCCACCCATACAGCGTCCCTGGCCGTCGATATACTTGGTTGCAGAATGAATAATGATATCGGCGCCGAGTGCAATGGGCTGTTGCAATGCCGGCGTACAGAAGCAGTTATCAACCACCAGCAGGCAGCCATGCCTGTGTGCAATTTCGGCCAGCGCTGCAATATCGACCAGTTCAGTCAACGGGTTTGACGGCGTCTCCAGAAACAGTAATTTAGTTTCGGGCTTGATCGCCTGCTCCCACGCAGCCAGGTCTGATAGTTCAACAAAGCTGGTTGCAATACCGAGCTTGCCCAGGAAGTTCTCGAACAACACGGTTGTAGTGCCAAATATACTGCGCGAAGAAACAATGTGATCACCTGTCCTGAGCAGACCAATACAGGTGGCCGTAATAGCCGACATGCCGGAGGCCGTGGCAACGCAACACTCGGCGCCTTCCATTGCGGCCAGCCGTTCTTCAAAGGTACGCACCGTCGGATTGGTGAAGCGGGAATATATATTGCCCGGCTGCTCACCCGAGAACCGCGCTGCTGCTTCCGCTGCCGAAGCGAATACATAACTGGATGTAGGGAATATCGGTTCGCTGTTTTCACCCTCGCTGGTGCGTTCCTGGCCGGCGCGAACTGCACGGGTAGCGAAACCGTATTCCTGCGGATTTATTTTTTTTGAATCAGTCATTTCATTCTTCTATTAATACTTCTGTTCCTGTGTCTACCAGACGATACAGTTCAACAACATCTTCATTCATCATTCGTATACAGCCAATCGAGGCCGGTGTACCGATTTTGTTTTCTTCACTTGTGCCATGAATGTATATGTAACGGTTGTACGTGTCTACATAGCCGCCCTGGTTTCTTCCCGGCTCCATGCCTTCCAGCCACAGGATCCTGCTGGTAATCACATCATCTGGCAGTTCCATACCCTCGTTAATGCAATCCTGCAGCAGACCTTTGGGTTCACGGCCAACCATGACCATGTTGATCGGCATCGAGCCGCCAATCTTGTCTTTGATACGGTGCAGGCCGAGTGGCGTTTTCTCACTGCCGTTTTCATTGCCAACGCCATACTTTGAAGTGGATACAGGATATTCACGTTCAGCAACACCCTGCTCGTTCAACAGATAGAGCTTCTGTTCGCCGACATTGACGCGGATGGAATACATGGCTTTATTGTCCCTGTTTATTCGGAATAGTTAATATCACATCAGCAACCATACAACACGATGAATGTTTTTGCTGATACAGCATCGGTCTTGCCACATACGCCTGCTGAGTTTTGCACCAGGGGAGAAACGCGATATTCAGTCCACCGATATCCTGAGTTCCTTTTTCAATTTTTTGGACTTTTTACTTGTCCAGGAAACACGCACGTCAAGCACGTTGTGGTCGCTATCGCTTGAAGCCTTTACGGTAAGGTTCAACAGGCCTGACGGCTTCAGTGTGATTTCGTTGTCTTCATCGCTGAACTTCAATGTGCCATTACTCAGACCCTGCTGCAGGGATGACAGGATATCCGCGATCGTTTCCCTGTCCTGCAGTGATTCGTGACAGAATGAGTTGTCGCCATTTTTCATATTAAGCTCCGTTTTGTAGCAAATCACCCGGATCGAATACTTTCACATAAGGGTGATCGGTACTGATACCGATGATTTTTTTATCCGGCCTGATGATAGTAACACCGGCGCCGGATCCCTCGAGACCGTCTCTGCGCCGCGAATGCCGATCCAGTGTGACATCGCATTCAAAGTTGACGATGGTCTTTCGAACCGAGATACGCTGCCCGTTACGCATCGCCTTGTGCCCATGAATAATGACATGTATATCGTTTTCATGGACCTGCTGCGCGCCTTTTTTTGTCAGCTGCCGGTCACCCGGGCGATATTTAGTGCGTATCGCGTTGGCCAGCGGACCATAATAAAACCGCATGGGATTACCCTGCAGTTGTTTGTTGAATTCCCGGTTGACCCGTTTAATACCTTTCTGATTGATCAGGTGCGCGATGTTGTTATCCAGCCCTGCATGCACGAACAGAAATGATCCATTGCTCATGGCAAGACGCATGCGCCTGAAAAACCAGCTGAACTCGCCTTTATCGCGCAGAAACAATCGCTGCCATTGTAATGCAGCAGCATAGGCCCTTCGGGTAGAAAGTCCCACGTTCTCGCATTGCGCCTCGAAGTCTTCTCTTTTCTCTACAACACGCCGCAGTTCCTTATCGATGATCTTCTGCGGTAATAAATCTGCCACCTGTAAAGGAAACTCGTCAAACCATTGCTCGGGCGGATAAAGACGCTGTTCACATTTTCGTTTTCCAGGCACATCCTTCAGGCTGTGCGCACCTGCAAGATAGTTGTCATTTATTTCCTTGAGGAAGGGCACCGCTTTTGCGCCCATGCGAATAAAGAAGTGCTCGCATCCTGGATCATTTTTACGGTTGACGTTGCGCATGCCCAGCATGACCCGGATATCATGATTGCCCGCGAGTATACGCATGCGTGCACCACGATCATGCAGCCTGTTCAGTGTTCTCAACAACGCAAGATTGCTCGGACCCTTGTCGAAGCAGTCGCCGCCAATTAAAAACTGCGCCTGTTTTCCCTGCTTGGTGAGCTTTAGATGACGGTGTTTTTTCCCGCTTGCCTTAACTCCGCCGGATGCAATCAAAGAAGCCGTCAGCGCATCGACATCGGCATGCAGATCACTTAAAAAATAGACTGTTCTGCTCGGCCAGGTCCATTCATGCTCTGCAAGCAGGTCCGATAGCTGTTGCGCAGTTTGCTGATGGTTCAGCCTTCTCGACTGCAGCGAGCGTTTCCTTCCATGAAGCCACTTCTGGGTTTCAACAGGCAGTTGAATACCTGTGTGTTCAATACCCTGGTAGTCCGGCACCAGCTTGTGAAGATGACTCACGATCAATCCAGCCCGTTTACTGCGTTACGAATTTTCCAGTCACCACCGATATGACGCCAGCTGCCATCATCGAGATATTCGATCAGTACAGGTCGCGCGTGGAACATACTGAATTGTGCCAGTTGTTCGAATTCAAGAATGCCCAGGTGAAAAGCCGCGTGACGAAACGCTGCGCCATGTCCAATAAACAGTTTTACCGTATCCACACTGGCTTCAGCACGCAGCTTATGCATTTGCTGTTGCAGATGTGCAGCCACTCTCTCACCTGCCTGCATCAGCGACTCTGCACCCTGAAACGGCAGGCAGTAATGGCTGTCTGATTTCCAGTTCTGCGGCGGTTCTTGATAACGTGGATCCTCAACAATGACTTTTTCTATCTGCTGGATGGTCATGTTGGCAACAGCACCGAGTCCGCGCTCTGCAAGCGCATCATAACTGTCAATCAGTTTGCTTGGCATTTCATGCTGATACAGTTTTTCGACATAGATCATCGCCGTCTGCCAGGCCCGCAGCATGTTCGAACTATCGACCCGGTGCGCTATTTCCAATGCATGCTTATCGAGCAAAGCGGAAAAGCTGTCAACTTCGTCGTGCACGTCGGCTTTAGCCTGCGCGGTAAGTGCATAAGGCTGGTGCGCACTCGGTGTATCCGCCTGCTGCTGGTATTCGCCATGGCGAATCAGGGCTGCGATGGTTCTAGCCCGCATTTCTCACCAGGATCACGGGAGCAGACGCAGGAACCGTGATAGGCACGCTTGAATAACACACGGTATTTTTCATCATTTCAGCTTTACTCCAATGGACTATGTCTCATCAGTTACTACGCCGCCTGGTGAGAAACGCGGGTTATCCATGTGTTTAACTCTTCCTTTCAATAAAGCCGGCAAGGGACTGGATCATCGGCCGCAGCGACGGCTCCTTGACCAGACCGGCCGCTTCATCTGTCGACAGCCATTTCCTGCCACGGTGTGTTTCTTCCCATTCACTGTCAGGCAGTATTTCTCCGACACTCATAGCATAGACCTCAACCCTGCAGCTTGCTCCCCACTTGGGATACTCGTATTCGCCGAGCATGGATTTGCTCACCGTACCGCGAATGCCTGCTTCTTCATAAGCTTCTATTTCTGCGGATTTCTGTGCCGACATACCAGGCTCGTGAATCCCCTTGGGCACCACCCAGTGATTGCGCTTGCTCGAACCGACCAGCATGACCTGCAGTTGATTCTTGCGCATGCGGTACGGTATCACGGCAGATTGCCGGTAATAGTAGGCGGGCCGATCTCTTTTTTCCTTGCCGTCGGGCGCAGGAAAGGGGAATTTTTTCGGTAGATCCTCATGCCGGGTCAATGATTTCAGCTGCGCGCAACCAAACCCGGGTTTTTTCCAGTTACCCGGCATAACCACTCGCGCCAGCGCCGCCGTGGGCAGCAGCCTGCCGTCGTCCGGCAGCGGTGCCTTGCCGCCCAGCAGGTATAACAACAGTTCTGCGAGCGCGGGATTATGGCCGACCAGCATGACCCTTTGCCTGTTCTTCGGGCAATCAGCAAGCACGCTCAGCAACGAATTGAGATCACCCCTGTACAGGCGCCTGTCAGTCACGATTGATGTCGCATCGTCGCCCATGGCCTTGCAAAGTTTCTGCGCTGATACATAGGCACGCTCGGCCGGTGAACTGACGATGTAATCCGGCCTGATGTTTTTCTGCCATAGCCAGGCGCCCATTCGCTGTGAACCGCGCTTGCCTCTGTCGGTGATCGGACGGGAGTAATCATCACCGTTTGTATTACCAACCGCCTTGCCGTGTCTGAAAATCAAAAGTTCACGCGCCATTGTATACCCGCTTGCTCGTTTGCCCTGCCGTCATTTTCTTCAGATTCAAACCAGCAGTTCGTTAACACACACTGTTCCCAGTCGTTCGAAATCAATTTTGCCGCTGGCCTCATAAATTTCCACATCTGCAAGTTCGGTCAGGTAGTTTGAAGCCTCCGGGAATGCATCATCACTGTTGAAAACCCCTGCTGTATCCATGTAAAAAGGACCTGAAGGTTTCATGATTGCAGACAAAAGATCCGAGCGCTGCGACAGGTCTACCCTGTTCACCTGCAGCTCTTTGTCTGTGTCATGCTGCCAGTTCAATACCAGGAACCTGTACAGGCCTGTTTCATGCTGGATCCGCCCGGGACCGTAAAGCTCATTGATATTGGCATCATATTTCTGTTCCAGCTTCCACAATTCCTTTTTATCCAGTTGCAGCAGTTGTTCACGTGAGTTTTCATCAATCAGCGGAAACAGCCGCGGATTATGCACAATGGTGCCCGGGTTGATGCGTGGCAGCTTGGGAATTCCGACCGCATGTGTCGTTTCTCCCTGCCTGCGCACCAGCAACCGATCATTGCTTACAAAAGCGGTCGCCGCGTCATCCATCAGGTTTAGCATCAGCGTTGATTTACCACCGCCCGACAAACCCGCTATCGCCAGGCCATGGCCGTTACGCGACAGTGCGGCCGCATGGCATAGCAGGTAGCCATCATTCTGCAGCCAGTTCAGGAACTGTGAATTGATGAAATTGATCACCTGGTTATCATATTCAAGACAGGGCCCTGCCACGACCAGGTCCCGATCGCTTTGCAGAAACAGCATGCCCGTGCGCACTTTCCGCACCAGCCGGCCAGCAGGAAAATCGTAAATCGCATCTTTACGGCCGGTTTTACCTGGCTCTCGTTTCCAGTCGACAAATTCAACACTGGTATTCACGATGTCACGCTCTATTGCGATCACTTCGGCACGCACGTCATCGCCTGACGCTGCCAGCACGTGTGAAAAATAGCGTTGCATGCACTGCAGGAAGCGCTCTGAATTACTGCGTATAGCCAGCCGATAGTCCATCAGTTGCAGACATACCGATGACGGCAGCAATTCGTTATCGCCCGTCAACATCTGCTTTATGCTATTTAGATCGTCATTCATATCAGTCAAGTTTGCTCAGTACGTAGTCAACATAGCGTTCCGCAACGTTTATACCCAGACCCTCTTTCGCACCACGAAAGCCGCCGAATGCGGAAACCTCGAACACAACAGGTCCATCTTCAGTTTCCGCCATGTCCACCGTGGTGTAATCCATATTAAACAGGCCCTGCGCACGCTGTGCAATTTCGACCCAGCTGGCATCCGGTTCTGCCGCTGCATAACGGCCACCATGAAGTATCGTGGTATTCCATGAGCTGCCTTCCGACACCCTGGCATAGGCGCCCAGGTATTCACCGCCAAGAAAAACCAGGCCGAGGTCCTGGCCGGGTAATTCCATTTTTTTCTGGATATACATCATTGGATTGTGCTGATGAAAATCCTTTATCTGCTCGATACGCTCTATCTCCGGATCAGCTGCATCAACAACAATCATTCCCCTTGCCTTGGTGGAAAACAACGGCTTGAACACAGCACTGCCGTACTGTCGTACTGCCTCTTCCGCCTGGCCGATATCTTCAGTTATCGATGTCGGTGGCATGGGAATCCCGGCATTTGCCATTGTTGTGGTACAACTCAGCCTGTCAATCAGGCGCAGCATGCTGAGTGCCGGGCTGAATACGCGCACACCCTTTGCCTCGGCCACGCGCAGCAGTTCGAGACGATCGATCGAGTTGGGGCTGTATTCACGGCTGATTTTTTTCACGATGATAGCATCGAGCTCACACAAATCATGTTTACCATACAGAAGTTTGCGCCCGTCGAGATCAAGCGCAACATCGCTCATATCGATAACAAGCCGCATCCCTGTGCTGGCTTCGACAGCATCCGCCAGCGTTTCCGTTGACCATTTGCCAGGCAGGCCGACAACACCGATTCTTGGATCAGCCCGCATATCTCACCAGGATTTCGGATTCAGGTGCATCTGTAGTGTTTCTGAGTGCGCGTCTGGACTGAAAAGCATAGCCATAGCTATGGTTTGAGGGAAGATGCGTGCTCAGGGACGCTACAGATGCGCATGGAACGAAATAGCGCCCCACTAAACAGACTGTATTTGATTGAAATCGATCTTCTGATTTTATATTCATACGGTTACTCCAGTTACGTAGCGGCCTGGTGAGAAATGCGGGCTAACCACAAAATATCTCCTCTACTGGAACACGGTAGTTTTCATAGGCTGCAGGCTCGAGGCTGACGATCTGCTCCAGCAGGTAGCGGGCACGCAGGAACATACCGCGGGCGAGATCGCGGTCGAGTATGAACCGGGTGGAGGTTGCCAGTGAGCGAACCAGACCGAAGGCCAGGCGAAATTCGAAAGTACTGTCTTTGTTGTTTGCTGCGAACTCTGCAGCAATGCGATAGAAATTGTATATCACTGCGGCAATGCGTTGACGCACCACCGGGTCAAGCACCTGCAGGCGGTAATTCGACACCATGAACACAGATACATCCTGCACGTAATCCATGTAGCGCGAACGATGCAGGTCCACGTAGCGTATCTGCCTGTTATCAGAATCATAGATGAGATTGTCTATGTTGAAATCACCGTGAATGTAAACAGAGAACGGCGCCTGCAGTCCGCTTTCGACTTCGGCCGCTTTTTCTGCAAGGCTGTCAAAAGACGGTACTTTATGCCCGCATATGACCTGCAAGCTGTCGTGAAACTCCGGGTGCACCGCATACACGTCGCTGATTCGTTTGTCGAGCTGTCGCATGAATTCCGCAGATACCGGTTTGTCAGCCAGTGTTTCAGTCCACACGCTATGCAGCGTATTTTTCAATTCCTGCAATACGTCATTGAGTGTTTCGGTCGATTCGTTCAGCACAATCTGCTCAAAGGTGTTGCCTGACAGGTGCTCGATCAACAGCGAAGCCGACTTGCCTTTCTTTTTCCATGAGAGGATCTGCGGCGCCAGGCCCGGGAACACATCGTGCCAGCTCTCGACACCTTTACGCTCCTGCTTGAGCTTCTTGGTATGTCCCTGCTTGAAAATGGCGGGGTAACTGCCACTCTCACCGTCAGGCAATTGTATACTCGATATCGCCGCGCCCGAGCGCGTCTCGGCAACATTCTGGATATGCAGTTCCTCTGTGTTCGCGCTGTCAGTGATCTTGCTGATATCCTGCATCGCCTGGAACCGGGCGCTGTCCATCACCATGCCGAGGTTACTTGAAATAATGGCTTCGCTGATCGTGAGCAGGCTGTCTCCCATGCGTTCTATGGAGTAGGCAGTAAAGGAGATACTGAGCAGGTTCTCCGCATCCGAGGTATCGCGCAGCGATGCGGCATTCTTTTTCAGCAGTTTTCTGAACTTCCGTTCCAGCCTTCCCTGGGTGCGACCGATCTTTATAGCGACCTGCGTGTCGTTCTCGAACAGCGCAGTGTGCACCATGGCGACGGCTTCGATGACAAGATCAATCTGTGATAACAGCCTTGGAAAATTCTTTCTTCCCGGATCTTCAAGGTAGATCGACTGCTGCACAAACTCCTCACCCAGTCCGGCAATGTTTTCGAGTTCGGTTGCAATGATATCGATGGCGCGGACACGAAGAACTTCAGGCGTATCCGAGTTATCTGTTTCCGCTATATACCTGTAGCAGGCATCATGGATGCGTTGCTTCAGGTTGGATATATAGCCGCTGCGTTTGAATATGCTTTCTGCCGCCTCAGGCGAGGTATCATCCAGGTAGGTCTTGATGCTCTCAAGACGGCTGACCAGTTCGGTCTGGAGAAATTCGAGGTTATGCCGGATGCTTTGCTGCAAATCCATGATGAATCAAAACACTTGCCCGACATAAATGCGAGACTGTTTCTGTTTCCGCAGCAACTCAACATAATCAACAGGCACAAGATTGATTTCATCCAGTCGGTTGACTGGAACCCATTCTACGTCGACCTGGTGTTTGTCCGGGCGCGGCCCATTCCGGGGTTGATAGTCTGGCCCTACGTTACAGGCAAACAGAAATTCGAGTAACTGCCTTGTTGTCGGTGGTGATGTTTGCCTCAGCTTGAAATAGTCACCGACAAACAGCAGATCGATGACTTCAACCCGTGTACCTATTTCTTCTTCGCATTCGCGCTGCAGTGCTTCGGTCAGGCTCTCTCCGTGCTCCTGTGCCCCGCCAGGAAGTGCATAGCGTTCTGCACCATTATCATCAATCTTGCGTTGCAGCAGAACCGCGTCATCTTGCGTGATGACTGCACGTACAGCGTTGCGTATGCCGGGAATAAGATTTTCAGTCATTTATTAAATACATGCGTAGTGCGATGTATTAACAGTAGCAGCTATTCAGTGATATTTGAATCTGTTTGTTCTACCTGAAATGAAAGCGCGTGTTGCTGGATAAGCGGATAACCGGCGTTATAACTCGACTGTCTCAGCAGACTGGCTGCCCCGGTGCTTCATCTTGGCTGCATCATTTCGCTGCAATTCCAGCCTGCGAAAATAGTTTTCATCGATATCATTGGTTACATACTTGCCGTCAAAACAGGAACAATCGAATTCCTGCAGTTTTTCGTTACCTTTCTGAACAGCCTCGACAAGGTCATCAAGATCCTGGTAAACCAGCCAGTCAGCTCCAATCGCCTGCGCTATTTCCTCAACAGTACGATTATGTGCCACAAACTCTTCCGGGGCAGGCATGTCGATACCATACACATTGGGATAACGCACAGGTGGTGCGGCCGAGGCCATATAAACCTTGTTGGCACCGGCTTCGCGCGCCATTTGTATGATCTGTTTCGAAGTCGTGCCACGTACGATCGAATCATCGACCAGCAAAACATTCTTGCCCTGGAATTCAAGATCGATGGGATTCAGTTTCTGTCGCACTGACTTCTTGCGCTCCGTTTGCCCGGGCATGATAAAGGTACGTCCAATGTAACGGTTTTTGATAAAGCCTTCGCGGTATTTGACATTCAGGTGGAAGGCGACCTCCAGTGCTGAAGTTCGACTGGTATCCGGAATCGGAATAACAACATCGATATCATGATCGGGAAATTCACGCAGAATTTTCTGCACCAGCTTCTGTCCCATTCTCAGGCGTGCCTTGTATACGGAAACATCGTCCATAATTGAATCAGGCCTGGCAAAATAAACCAGCTCGAAAATACAAGGTACAAGCCTGGGATTTGCTGCACACTGGCGCGTATGCAGAACGCCGTCCTGTTCAATGAATACAGCTTCGCCTGGCATCAGGTCGCGCACCAGCTCGAATCCCTGTGCCTGCAATGCAACGCTTTCAGATGCAATCATGTAATCGGCACCCGCAGCCGTTTCACGTTTTCCATAAACGACGGGGCGAATGCCATTGGGATCACGGAACGCGAGAACACCCTTGCCAACGATCATCGCGATAACGGCATAGCCGCCCTTGCAGCGTTCGTGTACAGCTGCTACCGCTTCAAAGATATCCTCCTTGTCAAAATCGGGCTTGGCCAGTAACTGAAGCTCGTGCGCAAACACATTAAGCAGTGCTTCAGTGTCTGACTCGGTATTCAAATGACGCATGTCATCGAGGAACAGCTGTTCCTTCAGCGCCTCGGTATTCGTCAGATTGCCATTATGCGCGAGTGCAATGCCGTAAGGGGAATTCACATAGAACGGCTGCGCCTCGAGTGATGATGAACAGCCTGCGGTTGGGTAGCGCACATGACCGATGCCCATATTGCCGCGCAGGCGCTCCATGTGCTGCTTGAAAAACACATCGCGTACCAGGCCATTACCCTTGCGCATGAAAAACCGGTCATCCTCGCAGGTCATGATACCTGCCGCATCCTGGCCCCTGTGCTGCAGCACAGAGAGTGACTCATACAAATCCAGGTTGACCGGAGAGTGGCTGACAATACCAACGATACCGCACATGGATCACACAACGCCTCTGTTATAGGAAGCATCCATATCAGGTATGTAATCCTGAATCCAGACCACCGCATCCTCGAAGCGCTCAAGCAGCATGGAACGCTGCCACCAGTCCTGTTGCGGCAGTTGCGGGAAGTGACTACCGACAATAACGAAGATGATAATAATCAGCCCCCCTCTGACAACACCAAAACCCAGGCCAAGCACCCTGTCGAGACTGGTCAGTCCGGTCTTGATCAACACGCGGGTAACCAGATGGGTGATGATGGTACCCAGGATAAAAACAATGATGAAAAGCGATGCAAACGAGATCGCCTGTCGAACAGCTTCTGATTCAATCGCAGCCGGCAGCATGGGTGCCAGTTTCGGCGCAAAGGTCGCCGCAATCCAGGTTGCGATTATCCACTTGGCGAGTGAGATAGCTTCCTTCATGAAGCCGCGCAACAATCCAAAAAGTGCTGACAGAACGATTACAAAAATAATGACAACATCAACGACGGTCATGGGACATCTGTGTGGCAGCTGATAAAGCCGGGATTATACGCGCTACAGATTAAGGAATAAACATGGATTTAGCGCCGTTGCAGTACATGTACTGGCGCAGAGAAACCCGGAAAATGCAATATAAATCCCGGATTACGTTTCACTTCATCCGGGCTACAATGTGTTTTTCCTCGCCACTAGTACCTCGCCCCTCGTCCCTGCCTTCAAGGGTGGTTGACAATAAAACCATCCAGCCCCTGTTCCTTGCTGAGAGTCGCTTTCATCTTCTCCAGCCTGCTCTTTTCAAGCTCGGGACCGATGCGAACACGGTAGCTGGTTTTTCCATTTTTGGTGCTCGACTCGACATAAGCCGAATAGCCCTCCTTGCGCAGCTTGTCTCGCAGGGCATAGGCATTGTCCTTGATGGTCACGGTAGATACCTGCAATGCGAATGCATTGCCCGGTTGTTTTAATGCGGTTTTTGTATTCGGCTTGCTGGACTCAGGCTTTTTGACTGTAGTCTTTGCAGACTTTTGCTTGACATGAGTCGGCACAACCGGCTCCAGTGTAATTTCGCTCAATGGAGGAAACTTTGGCTCAGGCGGCATTTCAATGCTGCGGCTGTACCTGGACTTGAAGCCAGAACCATCGAGCAAAACAGGAATAAAAATCACGCCCAGCGCAACCAGCAAAATGGCGCCTATCAATCGTTGTTGCAAAGTTTTATCCAAAGGATTCTTAAACCTAATAAGTATTGAGTTACAAACTCTGAAGTGCGAAAAAATGCATTGCTTGTGCGACTGTGTAAAACGAACCGAAGATAATTATGCGGTCATTATCTGCCGCAGCTGCTAGCGCCTGTTCACATGCACTGGCAACCGTTGAAGCAGCGCTGAGTTTAACATCAGATGTCAGCCGTTCAACTGCGTCTGCCATATGTGCTGCCGACAAACCGCGTGGCACTGATTCGAGACCCGCCGGGTACCAGTCGTCAATTTCGCCTGAAACCGCTTTAATGACATCTGTAACCGGTTTATCCGCGAGCATCGCCACAATAGCACGAGTCCGGCCTGCACAATCATGCGCCTTCAGCTGCGATGCCAGTGATTCGGCTGCCTGCAGATTATGGGCAACATCAACGATTACAACAGGCCGCTGCCAGATGATCTGAAACCGTCCCGGCAGTCGCACATCACGCAGTCCCTGTTTAATGGCACCGACGCTCGTTGTTAAGTCATGAAGTGATTTGAGCGCCATAATAGCTGTTGCGGCATTAGCCAGCTGGAACTCACCCGCCAGTGCAGGTAATGGCAACTCATCCAGGCTGCCGTCATTCGCACGCACTGCCCATGTCTCTGCCCGCGGCTCAACCCGGAAGTCATGGCCGATGAGCTTCAGCTTCACTGCTGATTTTGCAGCATGGTTTATTACCGATTGCGGCGGGTTGATATCGCCGCATACCGCGGCACAGCCCGCTCTTAATATACCGGCTTTCTCCACACCGATGGTCTCACGGTCTGTCCCCAGCCAGTCGGTATGATCTATGGCTATAGTGGTGATAACCGCGACACTCGGCTGCATTATATTCACTGCGTCGAGCCGCCCGCCAAGCCCGATCTCCATGACAACCAGATCCGGCCTGGCAGCCATGAACAAATCTATGGCTGCCAGCGTGCCGAACTCGAAATAGGTCAGTTGTTCCCCACCCCTGGCCTGATCAATGCGCTCAAACGCCGCACACAGGCTTTCATCATCGATTTCGCTGCCATTGATGCGAATGCGTTCGTTATAACGCAGCAGATGCGGTGATGTGTAGGTGCAGGTTGTATAGCCACCGGCCAGGGCAATGGCCTCGATGTAGGCAACCACTGAACCTTTACCATTGGTGCCGGCAACGGTGATTAAAGGACAGTCGAAATGATTATTGTGACCAGCCCTGTGCAGAACACGTGAAACGCGTTCCAGTCCGAGATCAATTTCTTTGGGATTCAGACTCTCCTGCCAGGAGAGCCATTCATCGAGTGACTTAAAGCGCAATACGTGTGGAATCCTGGATTAAATCCGTTCACCCTGAGCATGTCGAAGGGAGCATGTCGAAGGGCCTTTACTGATCGATATGGTATACAACAAACACACGCTGATGGTTCAACATAATCACCACGAAAAGGGTAATAACAAGATGCTTATTGGCTTGCTTGTATAGCTGGCTTGTTCATCAACATCAGCAACAGGCTTGATATGCGATCCCGCAGATCACGCCGATCTACAATCATATCGACAGCGCCGTGCTCAAGCAGAAACTCGCTGCGCTGAAAACCTTCCGGTAATTTCTCACGCACCGTCTGTTCGATAACCCGTGGACCCGCAAAACCGATCAAGGCCCTGGGCTCGGCAATATTGACATCGCCCAGCATGGCAAAGCTGGCCGATACACCACCCATGGTCGGATCGGTAAGCACGGAGATAAACGGAACCCGCTGTCTCGCCATGCGCGCGAGTACCGCACTGGTTTTTGCCATTTGCATCAGTGAAAACAGCGCTTCCTGCATGCGCGCACCACCTGATGCCGAAAAGCAGACCAGTGGAATATTTTCGGCCAGTGAAACGTTGGCTGCCTGAACGAATTTCTCGCCAACTACGGAACCCATGGAGCCACCCATGAAGCGGAAATCAAATGAAACAGCAACGACATCAACGCCCTTGACCTTGCCCTTGTATGCAATCAACGCGTCTTTTTCATCGGTATTCTTTTGCGCCTGAATCAAACGATCCTTGTATTTCTTGCTGTCTTTGAACCTGAGCTTGTCGACCGGTACATACTCACTGGCAATTTCTTCGCGTGGAGACTCGTCTAGAAATATATCCAGGCGCCGGCGACCATAGACACGCATGTGATGATTGCACTTGGGACACACATCCTGATTGCGCTCAAGCTCGGCACGATAAAGCACTGCACTACAGGCGGTGCACTTGGACCACAGGCCTTCAGGTATGGCACGCTTGGTGCCGCCTTCAGTACGGATACGTGAAGGCATCAATTTTTCAAACCAGCTCATTTTCGCTACCCCCGTTTTCAGGCCGTTATTGTTATTTCTTCCGCCGGATTTGCGTCCATCGCTTCACGCATGGATCCCAGCAGCTCGGACACATCTTTTATCACCCGCCCAGTCTGTTCAGGATTGTGCTGTTGATGTGCGGCCATACGTTTAACTATAGCACTCCCAACGACAACCGCATCAGAACAGGCCGAAACCCGTGCCGCTGTTTGCGCATCGCTGATGCCAAATCCAACACCAATCGGTATATCGATGTGCTGGCGTATGGTCTCGACTTTCTGCCGGACGTCATCGACATCAAGATTGGCCGCTCCAGTAACGCCCTTGAGTGATACATAATAGACAAATCCGCTGGCAACCGCTCCAATTTTTGCTATGCGCTCATCCGTGCTGGTCGGCGCAATCAGGAATACAGGGTCCAGACCCTCGCCTTTAAGCGCGGAAATATAGTCGTGGGCTTCCTCGGGTGGCATATCGACGGTGATAATCCCGTCGATGCCGGCTTCAGACGCAAGCCTGGCGAAAGCCTCGTAGCCTGCGACTTCAATCAGGTTGAGATAGCCCATCATGACAATCGGCGTTACATCATCGAGCCTGCGGAACTCCGTGACCGCTTTGAATACATCATGCAGTGTAATATGGAACTCGAGCGCGCGTTCGGCAGCAGCCTGGATCACCGGACCATCGGCCATCGGATCGGAGAAAGGCGCGCCCAGCTCGATGATATTCGCCCCGGCCTTGACCATGGCGTGCATCAACGGCACGGTCACTTCCGGATGCGGGTCACCGGTCATGATATACGGAATCAACGCCTTGCGATCTTCTGCCTGCAAACGCGCAAAGCATGCCTGTAAACGACTCACAACTGTATACCCTCGATTTTGGCAATGGTGTTCATGTCCTTGTCGCCACGCCCGGAAAGATTGATGATCATGCTCTGCTCCGGGCTCATTTCAGCCGCCAGTTTGACGCCATAGGCCATCGCATGGCTGGACTCGAGTGCCGGAATAATGCCCTCGATGCGCGTCAGCTGATGAAACGCCTGCAACGCTTCGGTATCGGTAATTGCGCCGTAACTCACCCGGCCAATGTCCTTCAGCCATGAATGCTCGGGTCCGACACCCGGGTAGTCCAGCCCGGCCGAGACCGAATGCGTTTCAATGATCTGCCCGCCCTCGTCCTCCATCAGGTAGGTACGGTTGCCGTGCAATACCCCGGGTTTACCGGCGCATAATGGCGCCGCATGGTGACCGGTTTCGAGACCATCACCCGCCGCCTCGACACCGTACATGGCTACAGACTCATCACCGAGGAAAGGATGAAACAGACCGATGGCATTGGAGCCGCCGCCGACACAGGCGACCAGTGCATCCGGCAGGCGCCCGGTCATTTCGAGAATCTGGCTGCGTGCTTCACGGCCGATCACTGACTGGAAATCCCTGACCATTTGCGGATACGGATGCGGCCCGGCTACGGTACCGATAATGTAGAAGGTGTTATCGACATTGGTCACCCAGTCACGCATGGCTTCATTCAGCGCGTCTTTCAGTGTTTTTGACCCCGAGCTTACCGGAACAACGTCGGCACCCAGCAGTTTCATGCGGTACACATTCGGCGCCTGTCGCACGATGTCTTCGGCGCCCATGTAGACCACGCATTCCATGCCAAAGCGCGCCGCTACCGTGGCTGTAGCAACACCGTGCTGGCCGGCGCCGGTTTCAGCGATAACCCGGTTTTTACCCATGGCCCTGGCCAGCAGCGCCTGGCCAATGGTGTTATTCACCTTGTGTGCACCGGTGTGATTGAGGTCTTCGCGCTTGAGAAATATCTGCGCACCACCGGTTTCTTTCGACAGGCGCTCGGCGTGATACAGCGGGCTGGGGCGCCCGACATAGTAGGCCAGGTCAGCATCAAACTCCGCCTGGAAGTCCTTGTCGGTGCTGAATTTTTCATAGGCATCGTGCAATTCATCCAGCGCCTGCATCAGCGTTTCCGAAACGAAGCGGCCGCCATAGATGCCAAAATGGCCTCGTTCATCCGGCATTGCAGAGTAATCAATTGTCTGTTTCGTATTATCTGTCGGCATTTTCAACCTCTTGCATAAATGCCGACATCAGATCGACACTCTTGATACCTTTTTTTGCTTCCACACCGCTGCTGACATCAATCGCCCATGGATGTACACGACTGATCGCTTCAGCAACATTGCTTACCGTCAGGCCACCCGCAAGGATGACCGGTTTGTTCAGCAGCGGAATATTGTTCCAGTCAAACGTCTCCCCGGTTCCGCCTGCGGCACCGGGTTCATGGCTGTCGAGCAGCAGTCCCCGTGCACTTTTATATGATTTTGACAGGCTGATCAGACCTTCCTGGTTTAAAGATCCCATACCCAGCGCCTTGATATAAGGCCTGGCAAAACGCTCGCAATAGGCCGGATCCTCTGCCCCATGAAACTGCAGTACTTCAATCGGCACATGCACCAGCACTTCATTGACCAGCGATTCTTCAGCATCCAGAAACAGCGCCACCGTGGTAACGAAAGCTGGCAATTGCCGGCAAATTGCCGCGGCCTGTTCAATTTCGACGTTGCGTGGGCTTTTGTCATAGAACACCAGCCCGATCGCATCGACCCCCATTGCTGCTGCCGCAAGCGCATCCTCAGCGCGGGTAATGCCACAGATTTTAACACGTGTACGTTGTTTCAATGGATGATCCCGAAATTCATCATTTTATATCTACCCGTTTCCTCCACCGAAGCGAGGCACCATGCCGGATACCGGCAAATCGTATTCAGGTGGATATTGTACAGCAACCAGGTACAAACCCTGCGCCGGTGCTGTAGGACCCGCCCGGGTTCGGTCTTTCAATGCCAGCAATTCTGCCACCCATGTTACCGGCTGTTCACCTGTGCCCACTTTGAGCAATGACCCGACAATGTTACGCACCATGTGGTGCAGAAAGGCATTGGCCTGAATATCGATATAAACGAACGAATTTTCGGCCGAGATCGCGATTGACTTGATGAATCGCATCGCATGCTCGGCCTGGCAGGCGGATGAGCGAAATGCTGAAAAGTCATTTTCACCAAGCAGCGCCTGCGCCGCTTCATGCATCGCACGCGTGTTCAGGTCATCGTACACCCAGGTCACACGGTGACTGTACAGCGCAGGCCTTGCAGCACGTTGCTGGATCACATAACGGTAGCTGCGCATGTTCGCGCTGAAGCGTGCGCTGAAACCGGCATCGACCTGTTTTGACCAGTGTACACAGACATCATCGGGCAAATGCGTATTGACGCCCATCACCCAGGCCTTTAATTTTCTCTCGGCATCAGTATCAAAATGAACCACCTGCCCGGTAGCATGAACACCGGTATCGGTACGCCCTGCACAAACAACCTGCACCGGGTGGTCTGCCACGATAGAAAGGGCCTTCTCTATTTCATCCTGTACCGTGCGCGTACCGTGTGATTGCATCTGCCAGCCGCAATAGCGGCTGCCGTCGTACTCGACACCCAGGGCAATGCGCCTGCTTTGTGGCTTTTCTATTTCATTCATCTGGCTGGATTCCGCTGTTAAACAAACTACAGCGCTGCCGCTCGAACGTGAGCGACATGCATAACCCGCATAGTCTGGAGTATCACGCTGTGAAACTCCAGACTATTGGTTGTTGTGTTTACAGATTCATTTATTGTGTAACCAAGCATCTGGTTTCGCCCTGTTGGGCGAGTTACTTTTCTGTCAACAGCGACAGAAAAGTAACCAAAAGAACGCCGCCCCGAAACGTTTGCCCTTCGGGTTCCCGAGGCATTCGGCTTTGCCTACGGGCCGTCCTGACTCGCCGTCCGGGCTCGACAGGACTAAATCCGACGTCCCTGTCGGATTTTCCCTACCAAAGCCGAATGCCTCGGCAAACTTCACGGGAGAAATAAAGCACGTCAAGCTTACTGAAAACAACTCTGCTGATGATTTAATCTGTTACCTATGTCCTTGGACTAAAGTGTTACCTAAGTTTATGTAATCTACTTACCTTGAATCTAACGTCCATATCGAATATTCCTACCAAAACTTAATGTTTCAGACAACCTCGTGGGGAGACTGCCTGTTCCCGTCAAGCTCGCCGAAGACAGCTTCGCTGGTAGGGTCGATTGACCAGGGACGGTCAATCGAGTCTTGTCGAGCCCGGACGGCGAGTCAAGACGACCCGTTGGCAGTGAAGATGGCTGAGGGTATGCGTAGCACGAGCGCCCGGGATGCCTTTTCTTTTGGTTACTTTTCTTTGGGCATGCAAAGAAAAGTAACTCGCCAGCAAGGCGAAACCAAATATTGAGTGACACGTGATAATAAATAGTTGCAGTGATATCACAGATGAATTGCGAAACTAAATGATCGAAATGCGAAACCCGCATAAACAAAAACGGCACCGGGTATCCCTGGTGCCGTTCTGATTTCAATACTTGTGATTTATATAATCTTGACGACTATCCAAGCTGCCTGAGCAGATCATCGGCTTCTTTCTTCTGGTCATCATTGCCTTCTGTCATCACTTCATCAAGGATGCTACGGGTACCGTCTGCATCACCCATATCAAGATAGGCCTTGGCTAAATCAAGCTTGGTGCTGACTTCGTCAACATCATCCAGATCAGACAGGTCAAGATCATCATCCATCGATTCTGAACTAAACGCAGGCCTGCTTTCAGGCTGTGCAGTCTCCGGCTCGGTGACCATTTCAACGACGGCCTCTTCCATTGAGGTTTCGGATAAATCAAACACAGCGCCTGATTCATCCTGTGACTCCTCGATATCCAGCTCCGCTGCCTTCGAATCACCGGTATCAAAGTCAAGGCTGGCTTCATTAACATCATCCAGCGTAATGCCTGTATCTTCAGTTTCATCATCTGCAGCAAGCGCTTCTTCTGCTTCGGCACTGAGATCGAGATCGAACTCACCGGCATCAGCTTCTCCTGAGCCTTCATCCTCAATACCCAGTTCGGAAGCTTCTATATCCAGCGAGAATTCTTGCGTAGTCTGCCCTGCCTCAAAGGCTTGCGTTTCATCCAGGCCAAACTCTATACCTTCTTCACTTTCTGTCGCAGCTTCTGCCCCCGTCTCAGACAGGTCGAATTCAACACTTTCAGCTGACGCAAGCGCCTCTTCCGGCGCTTCTGCGATTCCAGCTTCAGATTCATCAAAACCCAGATCAAGCGCCGGGGCTTCGGCTTGCTGATCTGCTTCAGAACCCTGATCAAAATCTATGGGTTCAGGTGATTCCGAAGCCGGTTCATCATCCACAAGCAGGTCGCCAGCTGATGCAGCCGAGATCAAGGCATGACCCGGTACAAGCTCCTGACCGATAGCAACAATTCTCTGCCATGCGGGTGTATCTTCACCCCCGCGGCGCTGGTTCATTTCCGTAGCCAGTTCGACAAATCCATCGGAGTTTTTACCGGCAAGATATGTCTCGGCCAGCTTCACACGATAGCTGTCTTTATCCGGGTCATCCTTGATGGCATTTTGAAGCAGCTCTTCAGCCTGCTGATAAATTCCATAAGCAAGATAGACATCAGCCTCTGCGATGACGTCATCACGCGGCTCACTCTCCGTCTCGGCTTCATCTGTTGCAGCCACCGTGTCTTCAGTTGAAGTCTGGATAGCAACCGTGTCAGCATCAAGTCCAGTCGAAACTGTCTCTGCCACGGCTTCAGCCTCGGCCATCTCCTGTTCTACCTGCACATCTTCGACTTCACGTATGACATCGCGGTCGTCAACCTGGTCAGTAATGTTGTCGATATCGTCAAGATTGCCGGCAACAGCGAATTCTTCATCACCGGACTTGCGGCGCTTCATAATCAGCGCGATCAACAACAACACCAGCAGCAGGCCGCCGCCAGCCGCCGCCAGCAGAACAGGGTTATTCAGCAACATCGTTAACGGGTCCTGTTTCCGCTGTTGCATGAATGCCGGCTCGGTATTCTGGCTTACTGCAAAATCTTCAGTTGATGCTTCAGACTGCCCGGCAAGCTCTTCAACCATTTCAGCTTGCTCTTCATCGATGAACACTTCTTGCTCGCCGCCTTCCTCAACGGCAGATTCATCGATAACAACTTCTTCAGTTTCTGTGATTTCCTCGACTACAGCATCGCCAGCCACTGCTGTTTCATCAATCACCATTTCGTCGAGTTCTTCGAACATGGCTTCTTCAGAGGCACCGGCGTCAGTTATCGCTTCACCTTCTACAGGCGTAGCCACCTGTTGCATTTCAGCCAGATCAGAATCTTCCAGTGTCAACAGGGATTTCATCCTGTCGACCTGCCCTTCGAGTGATACCACGCGTTGATTTAATTCTTCTTTTTCAACACGCTCCGTTTCCAGCGCTTCACGGGCGAGAGCGAGTTCAGCGCGCAGTTCGCTGGATGACATCTGCGTCGGGTCTTTTGCACCTGCTGCGGAAGTGCCGCTACCTGCAGCCACGATTTCCAGGCGCGAGTCGCCGCTTTCGTCCATACCGGCGCCTGCGCTACCTTCGCCTTCTCTATCCATCGATGAAGCAGTCTCTCCACCGGCAACAGCCTGATAGTACTCACGCCACAATGCATTTTGCTCGCGAACCATGGCAACGGCTTCATCCTGGTTTATAGAAACGATGTCATCACCATCAGGAATGCGAAGAATGTAGCCCCGCTTGAGGCCATTTACGTTCTCGTTAATGAAAGCCTCCGGATTACTCCGGAGCATTGCCAACATCATTTGTTCTATGGAGACCGACTGGTCTGGCCGCATTGCATCAGCCAGGCTCCAGAGCGTGTCGCCCTGTTGTACCCGGTATCCGCCAGGGGACTGATAGTAAGTCTGTGTATATGCTGGTGCTGACTGGTAAGGCGCCTGGGCCTGTGTCGTTTGCACGCCGGCTTCTGGAGCGGGTGCTGCAGCGGCTGACGGGGTGGTGGCCGTCGCTCCCATTACAGCGGGTCTGAATCCGCTACTGCTCTGCGGCTCGGACACACCCCTGGCGGCAGGTGGCGATGATTCCATCGCGGCGGGTCTCAACTGCTCCTGCTGTGCAGGTGCCTGCTGTTCGAGGAAGACCGGGGGATCAAGCAGGATGGTGTATTCACGCATCATGTGACCTCTGGGCCAATCGACTTCGACCAGGAAACTCAGGAAGGGCTCACGAACCGGCTTGTCAGAAGTCACCCTGACAAAGGGCACGCCATCGCGCGTCTCGGCGGAGAACTTCAGACTGTTGAGCATGTAGGGACGATCGATACCGGCCCGGATGAATTCTTCGCGAGAAGCAAGCTTTACAATAAGTGTTTCTACATCTTCCGGTGCAGCCGAAAGCAGCTGAATTTCTGCATTCAGTTCCTGGTTTAGCGCTGTAGTAACCTCGATTTCACCCAAGCCCAGGGTGAAGCCGTAATCAGGTAGAAGTAAAGCCCCAAACGCCAAGGCAAAGATGATTTTACGCACTGGTTTCCCCTCTCATTACTGTCAATGCAAGGTCTTGTGCCCTGCTGCAGTCCCCTGTTTTTGTTATTGTAGTAATCAAGTCCCCGACCCCTTCGGGAACCCTTTGATAATATACTTCAAGTATTTACGGTTAAATATAGGTTATAAATACTCTTTTATCAAAATTTCTGCAATTTGCACGCTATTTAATGCTGCCCCTTTACGCACGTTATCGGCCACGACCCAAAGATCCAGCCCTTTTTCATGTGAAATATCCTCACGAATACGGCCCACATAAACAGGATCATTATTGGCGCCTTCAGTCACCGCAGTCGGGTAACCGCCGTCGTTGCGATCATCGAGCACAACGACGCCATCAGCCGCAGACAGCAATTCACGTGCTTTCTCGGCAGTGATCTTTTCACCCGTTTCGATATGCACGGCTTCGGAATGCCCATAAAAAACCGGTACACGCACGGCTGTTGGATTCACCTGGATGGCGTCATCCTCGAAAATCTTGCGGGTCTCCCACACCATTTTCATTTCTTCCTTGGTATAGCCATTGTCGAGAAAGACGTCGATTTGCGGCAGCACATTGAATGCAATCTGCTTCGGATACACTTCGGTTTTAATTGGTTTGGCATTGAGCAGGTGAGCCGTTTGACCCGCCAGTTCCTCGATAGCTTCCTTGCCGGTACCCGAGACCGCCTGATAGGTCGCCACATTAATACGTTCAATACCAACTGCATCCCTGATCGGCTTGAGTGCAACCAGCATCTGTATTGTTGAGCAATTGGGGTTGGCAATGATACCGCGTGTCCTGTAATCAGCAATGGCATGCGGATTCACTTCAGGCACTACCAGCGGTATGTCATCGTCATAGCGAAACCGCGAGGTGTTATCGACAACCACGCAGCCCGCCGCAGCCGCTTTGGGTGCATACACTTCTGAAATTGATGCGCCGGCAGAGAACAAACCAATCTGTACTTTGGAAAAATCAAAATCGGCCAGATCCTGCACAGTCAGCAGCTTGCTGCCGAACTCTACTCTTTTTCCGGCCGAACGACTGCTAGCCAGTGCATAGACTTCGCCCACAGGAAACTTGCGCTCTGCCAGAATCGACAGCATGGTTTCACCCACTGCGCCGGTGGCACCTACAACAGCTACATCGAATGTCTTGCTCATACTCTTTTGTTTAATCTCATCGTTCAGGCAGACAACTCACCCAGAACCGCCTCACCCATTTCAACTGTACCCACTTCCCTGCAACCCTCGGCCATAATATCCGGCGTGCGCAGCCCCTTATCAAGGACACTGCCAACAGCATGTTCGATTTTATCAGCCAGTGTCGCATAATCCAGGCTGTAACGCAGCATCATAGCCACCGATAAAATTGTAGCCAGCGGGTTTGCCACTCCCTTGCCGGCAATATCGGGCGCTGAGCCGTGAATTGGCTCGTACATGCCCTTGCTGTTCGCGTCCAGCGAAGCCGAAGGCAACATACCAATCGAACCCGTGAGCATGGCCGCAGCATCTGAAAGAATATCACCAAACATGTTCTTTGTTACCATGACATCAAACTGTTTGGGCCACTTCACCAGCTGCATTGCTGCGTTATCAACATACATATGACTGAGCTCGACCTGGGGATAATCGCTACCGGCCTTGATCACCACCTCGCGCCAGAGTTCCGAAACTTCCAGCACATTCGCCTTGTCCACCGAGCACAGTCGCTTGCCACGCTTCATTGCGATGTCAAAAGCAACCCGGGCGATACGGTCAACTTCGGATTCACTGTAAACCAGGGTATTGAAGCCTTCGCGTTCACCGTTGGCTTTCTCGCGTATACCACGCGGTTCGCCAAAATAAATACCGCCGGTGAGTTCGCGCACGATCATGATATCCAGCCCGGCTACGACATCCGGCTTGAGTGAAGACGCGTCTGCAAGTTGCGGGTAGAGGATTGCAGGGCGCAAGTTAGCAAACAGGCCCAGTTCGGAACGCAGGCCAAGCAGGCCTCTTTCGGGGCGCAGCTCGCGCGGCAAAGCTTCATACTGCGGACCACCTACGGCACCCAGCAGAATTGCATCAGACTCTTTTACCAGGGCCAGGGTTTCATCAGGTAACGGCTTGCCGGCAGCATCATAACCGGCGCCTCCGACCGGGGCCTCAATCATTTCTATATCGAGACCGTCATTCTTGAGATGGTTCAGCACCCTGGCAGCTTCAGCAACGATCTCGATGCCGATGCCGTCTCCCGGCAAGACTGCAATCTTTTGACTCATACATGTACCTGATGATTTATGCATAAAACCGCTGAAAACGGCTGGCGGAATTATACGCTATTATTCCCGTCATTTGCGCTGAGCTGTAACAGCGGAAAAATCAATATCTCATATCAACTCAAACGCTTATATTTCGTTCGAACGATCAGACCTGGTCCTGTAATCATGCGTTAGAAATTTACTCTCGCAAAGGCGCCAAGGCCGCCAAGAACCTCTATGTCTGGTTTGTTCTTATTCCAGATACCTCTGCGACCCCTGCGCCTCCGCGAGATTATATTTATTTTTTTCTCGCAGAGTCGCTGAGGCCGCAGAGAACTTAAATGTTTAATCTGCTCTTACCCAAAACACCTTTGCGCTCTTTGCGCCTTGGCGAGAAACAAAAACTGCAAGTTTCTGGTATTTAATCTTTACCCGAAAACGGGTCCCGTGTTTTATCGACGGAAAAACCATCACCGGTTCCAGCCTCTTCGGCCGGGTCTGCTATGGTCTGCTGTATCGGCCCCGCATACCCGGTATCGCCGATTTCCTCGAGCGCCTGTTTTTCTGTGACCTGTTCAAACCAGAACCTGCGTGTATTCATACTGTCCGGCTCGAACTTCAGTGAGGTGTTAACACGCAGGTAATAGCTTTCATCTGTTTCGACTGTCAGCTCCAGCGCAGCATCCGTCATGTACTGATCGGTCGGGTTCAGGCCTAGCGTGTGCCTGCCGGATTGAAGGTATACATAGCGATAATCACCGCTTCCGATCTTGAATTTTTCATTGCCGTCGATGACCACTTTCGGCGACATCATGAAGTTTGTTGAACTGGATGGGCGATAGATGTAAACAACCGAACCCTTGTCTGCATCCTGCGCTGCGGGTACAAATGTTGATGCCTTGTTCGAGCATGCTGTTGCCACCAATACTGCTGACAGCAAAACAATTTGCCGGACAATGTGTAATCCGGGTTTCGAATAGTTCATTTATGCACCTGAGAATTTTTTATTACTGTGTCTTCACCAGACCTGGTGGGTTGATACGATAAATAATTTTGCCACAGAGGCACAGAGACAAATGCTTGTTTTGTTGTTTTGATCTGGTCCGCAGTAAACGTAGCGGCTTCAGCCGCGAATTCATCGCGATCTGACAGATTGTTCGCGGCTGAAGCCGCTCCTACAAAACTAAATACCTCTGTGTTCTCCGTGACCGCTGTGGCTAACATCTGAAGTTTACCTGCTCGATTCAGTGAAGAGCCTTATTATTTTTTACACACCATCAGAACAACCATGGTAACTTCTGTTTTCTTTCCTGTTCGTACGCTGTGATCTGATCCGCATGCTGTAAAGTCAGGCCGATATCATCAAGCCCGTTCAACATACAATATTTTTTGAATTCATCAATCTCAAAAGCATAAACATCTTCACCCGCAGTTACAGTCTGTGACTCGAGATCAATCGTAAATTCAATACCCCTGTTTTGTTGAACCTTGCCGAAAAGACTATCGACAACAGCGCTGTCAAGGGTGATAGGCAGCAAACCGTTCTTGAAACTGTTATTAAAAAATATATCAGCGAAACCCGGGGCAATAACGGCACGAAAACCGAAGTCTGTCAGTGCCCACACCGCATGCTCACGTGATGAGCCGCAGCCGAAATTTTCCCGCGCAAGCAGGACCGTCGCCCTGTCATACGGCTGCTGATTGAGAATGAATTCCGGATTAATGCGGCGTGTTGAATCATCGATGTCCGGTCCGCCTTCATCCAGGTAGCGCCAGTCATCGAATGCATTCGGACCAAAACCGCTGCGTTTAATCGATTTCAGATACTGTTTTGGAATAATCGCGTCAGTATCGACATTAGGCCGGTCGAGAGGCGCCACGATTCCACTATGTCTGGTAAATGCCTGCATTTCTTTTCTCTCAGTTGTGTGACATCAAGTCATTAACATCGACAAAATGGCCCGCTACTGCAGCCGCGGCCGCCATCGCCGGGCTCACCAGGTGCGTGCGCCCGCCCTGGCCCTGTCGACCTTCAAAATTCCTGTTAGACGTTGATGCGCAACGTTCGCCCGGTTCCAGCCTGTCCGCATTCATCGCCAGGCACATCGAGCAACCCGGTTCACGCCATTCAAACCCGGCCTCGAGGAACACCTTGTCGAGCCCTTCCTTTTCGGCCTGTTGTTTTACCAGCCCCGAACCCGGCACGACCATGGCGAGCTTGATGTTATTCGCGACTTTTCTGCCCTGCGCTACTTTTGCGGCAGCCCGCAAGTCCTCGATACGCGAATTGGTGCATGAGCCGATAAAGACTTTGTCGACAGCAATGCGGTTGATCGGCATGCCCGCCTCCAGCCCCATGTAGGCGAGCGCCTTGCGCATGCCATCCGCTTTAACACGGTCTTTCACCGTATCAGGGTCCGGTACCCCTGCATCTATAGCCACAACCATCTCCGGGGAAGTACCCCAGGTCACCTGCGGCCTGATGCTGGCCGCATCAATATGCACGACTTTGTCGAAAACGGCGTCGCTATCCGAGTGCAGCTGCTGCCAGTTTTCAATCGCACGATCACGCATCTCGCCCTGCGGCGCATACGGCCTGTTGTTTACGTAATCAATCGTTGTGGCATCAACACCAACCATGCCGGCACGTGCACCCGCTTCGATCGCCATGTTGCACACGGTCATGCGCCCTTCCATGCTGAGCGCACGTATCGCATCGCCGCCAAACTCGATGGCAAACCCGGTGCCGCCGGCGGTACCGATTTCACCGATGATCGCCAGCACAATATCTTTTGCGGTGATGCCTTCATTCACATGACCATCGACGGATACCAGCATGTTTTTACTTTTCTTCTGCAGCAGGCACTGCGTAGCAAGCACATGCTCGACCTCGGAGGTGCCGATACCGAATGCCAGCGCACCGAAAGCACCGTGGGTGGAAGTATGGGAATCACCGCAAACAACGGTCATGCCCGGCAATGTCGCACCCTGCTCAGGCCCGATAACATGCACGATACCCTGGCGTATGTCAGACATATCAAACTCGGTCAATCCGAATTCGCTGCAGTTATTGTCCAGGGTCTTGACCTGCAGGCGCGCCACCGGGTCTTCTATACCCGCACTGCGATCCGTTGTCGGTACATTATGATCAGGCACCGCGAGTACAGAGTCAGTTCGCCATGGTTTGCGGCCTGCAATGCGCAAGCCCTCAAAAGCCTGGGGCGATGTGACTTCGTGCACAAGGTGACGGTCGATATAAAGTAATGCGGTGCCATCGTCCTCAGTCCGCACCACATGGTCATCCCACAGCTTGTCGTAAAGCGTTCTGGCAGTCATTGTTTATACGTTTCCGTTAGTTCTGTTGGCGTCAATAAGAAGCAAGACTAATTCAGAATATCACATAATACAAATTCATTATTTTCATATAAACTATTACTATTTGTTATACGACATTCACCCGGACAACAGGGCCTAAAGAACATGGACATCCAGGGCATACAGGCATTTCTCACCGTCAGCGATACGGGCTCGTTCTCCCGCGCGGCAGATACCCTGTTCCTGACACAGCCTGCCGTCAGCAAGCGGATACAGGCGCTCGAGCATTCGCTCGGCATTACCCTGTTCGACCGCATCGGTAAAAGCGTTCGCCTGACAGAAGCCGGCCACGCCCTGCTCCCCAGTTGCAGGCGCATTATTGCCGAAATCACCGAGAGCCGGCGCATCATCAGCAATCTGCGCGAGACCACCAGCGGGATTCTGAACCTCGCCACCAGCCATCATATCGGTCTGCATCGATTGCCGCCGGTGCTACGCGCGTTTTCTAAAAACTACCCGGATGTTGAGTTGAAGCTGAGCTTTATGGATTCGGAAGAAGCCTGTCAGCAGATCATCAACGGCGATATTGAACTGGCTGTCATCACCTTGCCCGGCGAGGATAATGACCGTCTCGAAATGAAGCCCGTATGGAATGATCCCTTATGTGTCGTGGTTTCAAAACAGCACCCACTGGCCGCAAAAAGCAGGTTAAGCATTAAACAGCTGCTCAATCATGACGCCATTCTGCCATCCAGGGGCACTTACACCCGCAAGCTGATCGATGCTGCACTGGGTCTTGATGAATCGGTCAGCACGCTGCTTGAAACCCATTACCTGGAAACCATAAAAGCCATGGTACAGGCGGGGCTGGGCTGGAGCATGCTGCCATCATCAATGCTCGACAAAACCCTGGCTGCACTCGATATCAAACATGCACGTACAACACGCCGGCTTGGCATCGTTGTTCATAGTATGAGAACGAAATCTAACGCAGCCAACGCAATGATCAGCCAGCTGATGAAGTATTCCGATGAGTCGTGAAGTGAATAAAGCGCCATACGATGAGAAAGGCAATGATCGCAACAGCAGCCGCAAGACTGAACAACCAGGCATGATCTATCCGGTCCCACAACAGGCCGCTGAGTAAACTGCCCGCCGCTCCGCCTGCACCGAAACTCAGACTTGCATATAATGCCTGGCCCCGCCCCTGGTGCCGGCCGGTAAAGAAGCGATGTACCAGCGATATACTGACCGCATGAAAAACACCAAAGCTGAATGCGTGAAACAGCTGTGCAAAGAACAGCACGGAAAGATTATCAACAAAAAAACCGATCAATACCCAGCGCAACGCCGTTAACAGAAAAGTTATCAGAAGTAATTTACGCATGTCGATTGTCAGCAGCAATCTGTGCATCATCAGGAACACGATGACTTCAGCCATCACGCCGATCGCCCACAGCAGGCCGATCATACCTCGACTGTAACCATGGCTTTCCAGGTAGATACTGTAGAAGGTGTAATACGGTCCGTGGCTCATCAGCATCAGAAAACAAACCAGCAGAAATGCCAGTACCACGGGTTCGCGTATCACGTGAATGATTGGCACCTGGCCTTCATGATGCGTACTCAGGCGTTCAGGCACGATCAGGCTGACCAGTAATATGCCTGCAAGCAGAATAACAATAACGAGCGGCGCCCGGTCGATGCTGGTCATATCGAAATACTTGCCGAGAAGCACAACCATCATAATGAAACCGAGAGAGCCCCACAGTCTGACAGCGCTGTACCTGTGTTCATCATCACCGAGATGATTCAGTGTCATGGCCTCGAACAGGGGCAAGGATGAATTCCAGAAAAAACTGAAAGCGAGCAAAACCAGCGACAGCCAGATAAAACCGGTATCGACGAACACGCCGGCGAATGTCACCACGGCGAGCAGATTTGCCAGCCGGATGATTGCGATCGGGTGCCGGGTGTGGTCTGCCAGCCAGCCCCACAAATAAGGCGCAACTATCTTGGTCGCAGGAATAATCGCCATCAATATGCCGATTGACTGCGCACTGTAATCAAGCGACTTGAGGTACAGGCTCCAGTACGGTATCAGTGCACCCAGCGATGCGAAATAGAAGAAGTAAAAGCTGGAGAGACGCCAGTAAGGCGTTGAACCATTAAGCCGCATATTGCATGAAGGATTTGGAATTTTTGGACAACCTGGCTAAACAGGTTGGACGATCGCCCGCGGATTCATAGCAATAGCTATGGATCAAGGGGGATCGTTCAAGATGTGACGCCAGGTTATTCATAAAGCCAAATAGGACTAGCTGTGTAAGCATTAAATCGCGGTAGCTGATTACAATCTCAATCAACATCTGTCACATTGTGTCCGCCTTTGTGCAATATGCGGCTCATCATCAGGCAGTATTAATCTGCACCTGCAGGAATGATAGGCGTTTGAGACTGTACGTCTGCACATTGCGCTCGAAAACGCAGCATATGGTCCATGATGACGATCGCGAGCATTGCCTCACAGATCGGTGTTGCCCGGATACCAACACAGGGATCATGACGGCCCGTGGTCACGACTTCGGCCGCATTACCGTCGATATCAATCGTACGCCCCGGCAGGCGCAAGCTGGACGTCGGCTTGAATGCCGTATGTGCGACAATGTTCTGACCGGAAGAGATACCGCCGAGTATGCCGCCGGCATGATTACTGAGGAATCCGTCCGGTGTTATTTCATCCCTGAATGCGGTGCCTTTGGCAGCGACACAGCCAAAGCCATCACCGATCTCGACACCCTTGGCTGCATTGATCGCCATCATCGCCTGCGCGATATCTGCATCCAGGCGGTCAAACACCGGCTCACCCAGACCCGGTGGGACGCCTTCAGCAATGGCTGTAATTTTTGCACCTACGGAATCACCTTCCTTGCGCAAGGCATCCATGTAGGCTTCCATCTCCGCCACCTTGTCAACATCCGGGCAGAAGAAAGGATTGTTTTCGGCTTCAGCAGGATCTATTTTTTCAGCCCTGATGGGACCGAGCTGGGACAAATAGCCATAAATTTTTATGCCAAAGCTGTCCGCAAGGTATTTCTTCGCGATGGCGCCGGCTGCAACGCGCATCGCGGTTTCACGTGCTGAGGATCGCCCGCCGCCGCGGTAGTCCCTGAAACCATATTTCTGCTGATAGCTGTAATCAGCGTGGCCGGGGCGGAACGTATTCATGATATTGCTGTAGTCTTTCGAACGCTGATCCACGTTCTCAATCATCAGGCCGATACTGGTTCCGGTTGTCCTGCCCTCAAACACACCCGACAGGATTTTCACCTGGTCCGGTTCTCGCCGCTGCGTGGTATGGCGCGAAGTGCCGGGTTTGCGCCGATCAAGGTCGAGCTGCAGATCCTGTTCTGACAGTGACAGGCCCGGCGGACAGCCATCGATGATGCCAAGCAAGGCAGGGCCATGTGACTCGCCACTTGTAGTAACTGTAAACAACTTGCCTATCGTATTGCCGGACATGATGAATTCGAATCTTTGGTTGAGGAACGGTTATTGAGGAGGCGATGTTAACATCAAATCACAAAGCTTCGAACATCTGCTTGCTGGCACGCAGCTGTTCTGCTGTCAGCAGAAATACACCTTCACCGCCATGCGCAAACTCCAGCCAGGTAAACGGCACCTCGGGCAGCAGCTGCACCAGTGCCGGCATTGAATAGCCGACTTCCACTACCAGAATGCCGTGATCTGACAGATAGTCTCCGGCCTGCTGCAACATGGGTACAACGATATCCATGCCCGCTTTTCCTGCGACCAGGCCACTGTCTGGTTCAAAGCTGAATTCCTTGTCCAGCGCGGCCATTTCCTGTTCTGAGACATATGGCGGGTTGGAGACGATGATATCGAATTTTTGCCGAGGTATATTTTCGAACAAATCCGATTCAATCAGCTGCAGGCGGTCTTCAAGCCCATGGTTGCTTCGATTGATAGCGGCAACATCAAGCGCATCCGTTGACATATCACTGGCGACTATGCCTGCCTGCTCGAAGGCATAGGCACAGGCAACGGCAATACAGCCGCTGCCGGTGCATAAATCGAGCACGCGCCTGACATCGTCATGATCAATCCATGGCGAGAACTGCTGCTGTATCAATTCGGCAATCGGCGAACGGGGGATCAATACACGCTCATCAACATAAAAATTCAGGCCTGCAAACCACGCTTCCCGGGTGATGTAAGCAGCCGGTTTGCGCCGGTTAAGGCGTATTTTGTAATTTTCCAGCACGGCACGTTTCTCATCATGTGTCAGGCGGCAGTCAAAATACTCATCACTGAGGTCGGGTGGAAGGTGCAATGTTGCCAGGCACAGGTACACGGCCTCGTCCATTGCATCTGGCATACCATGGGCGAAACACAGCCCGGCCTTGTTGAACTGGCTCATTCCCCACCGCACCAGGTCGCGAATGGTATGCAGCTCACCTGCTATTGCGCGAATATTCATTCTGTTGATTGTAACCCGCATATTGCATGACTCGGTTATAATTCGTCATTTTATAGACAACCTCCACCTGATATGAAGCTATTCACTCGAAGACTCACAATACTCATTCCTGCAATACTCATCAGCCATTTCGCAATCGCAGATGACGCACTCGAAATCGATGATGCCTGGATTGCCGAAGCGCCACCGGTGAGCAAAGTCATGGCCGCTTACATGGAAATAGAGAATGAAACCCAACAGGACCGCAAGGCGGTTTCCATGCAATGCGGGGAATTTGAACGTGCTGAATTCCATCGCACAGTCGAAAAAGACGGCATGGCGCGCATGGAACATCAGCAGGTATTAAACATACCGGCCGGTTCAGAGCTGGAGCTTGAGCCAGGTGGTTATCACATCATGCTGTTCAATCCTGCGCGTCATTTAATGGCCGGCGACAAAACCAGCTGCAGCATGAAATTCGATGATGGCACTGAGATTGCCATCGAGCTGGAAATCAGAAAATCTTCAGTTGAAGACCATTCACATCACCACCATCACTAACAATAACACTAACATATGAAAGCATCACTGAATGAGCGGCTGCGCTCGCTGCCGTTTTACATACTGCCTCATCATGCTATTTCATGGTGCATATTCAAGCTTGCGCGTATTCGCTTCAGGCCTTTCAAAAATTTTGCCATTCGCATTTACACGCAACTGCATTCGGTGAACATGGAAGAAGCCGAAATCACCGACAAGTACAGCTATGAAAGTCTGAACGCTTTTTTTACCCGTGCACTTAAACCCGGATCACGTCCACTGGACAGTGATAACAGTAACTGGGTATGCCCTGTTGATGGCATGGTAAGCCAGGCGGGTGCTATCGATAACGGACGTATATTTCAGGCCAAGGGGCGAGATTACACCCTGCTGGAATTACTCGGTGGCGATGAAGCACAGGCCGAGGCTTTCAACAATGGTAAATTTGCGACACTCTATCTCTCACCACGCGACTATCACCGAATTCATATGCCGGTCGATGCAGAGCTGAAACACATGACCTATATACCAGGGCGGTTGTTCAGTGTTGCAGCCTACACGGTCAGAGCGATCCCGAGGCTGTTTGCACGAAATGAACGCGTCGTTTGCCAGTTTGAAACCCTGAACGGCCCCATGGTGATGGTGCTTGTCGGCGCGATCAATGTATCAGCAACCGAGACCGTCTGGCATGGCCTGGTGACAACGATCGGCAGCAGGATAAAAAGATTTGATTATGCAGCCGGAGAAATCAGCCTGAAGCGGGGCGATGAAATGGGCAGGTTCAATCTGGGCTCAACAGTGATACTGATAACAACTGAAAACTTCGAGCTGGATGAGAGTATAAAAGCGGACGCCGCTGTTTACATGGGTCGCAACATTGGTCGGGCTACAGATCTGTAGAACCCGGCTCAGGAGCTGCCAGATCAGTTCGCCGAATCCGCAGACGATTTAGCCTGTTCAACTTCCGGCTCGTCTTCTGCATCAACAACTTTAAGCATCTCGGCCTGTGGCGACTCCTCAATAATTCCTGACGGGTTCGTGAACCTGTCATTCATCGTCTGCACAAACCGGCTGGCATCACCGACAACGCCGGCCAGTATGCGTCGGGAGCGTGATGACCATCCCGCGGGGGCCGGATGGAACAGACTGCGAATCGGGCGTGTATTTCTCAGGAAAGCATTCTTGACGTTGCCTGCGAGAGATTCAGTTTCCAGCTTTCTCGCTAGACGACTGGCAACAAAACTTCGCACACTGGAATGGATGACAATAACCGCAACGGATATGGCTGTGACTTTCAGCGTTGACATCACGGCCTGATTGGTGAAATCCAGACTGAACAAACCCCACAGGTTCATCCAGTTACTGATTACCGCAATCAGTACCAAAATACCACCAAATATCACGGCATCAGTAATCAACACCGCCTTCATCCAGCGATGCATCATTTCTGTCAACTTAGGTACGACAACGTTTTCGATATCAGTGGCAATATGATCCAGCGCGCCAATAATCCTGTAGGAACGCTCCACTTCAACCTGGTGAATACGTTCATATATTTCGGTGAGATCAGCATCACGCTTGGATTGAAATCGTTTGCGGACCGTATCATCAACAATTGGCACAGACACTTCTTCGTTGTAGATGGCATAGAAGCGACCTGCAGTGAGGCCTTTTTGTGCCAATGCTCTCTGCCATGCAGCAACCACGGCCTCGGGATTATCTTCTCCTGCCGCGGTATCCATCTGGTTCAGGATATAAAGAAATTTTTCTGAATCATTACGCCGTATGGTGTCGCCAACAAGGTGGTCAAGCGTATCATGCATGGCGCCGGGCTCGGGATGGCGCGCATCGAAGAACACCAGCACCAGGTCGGAAATATCGATGATGTGATTGGTTAAACGCAGTGTTTCGTTGCGCTGATCGTCTGCGTCGAATCCCGGTGAATCAATGATAATCTTGCCGCTGACTTTTTCGGAATCCGATGTTTTCATCTGCAGATAAGCATCGATGCGCCGGCCCTCACCTTCTGAAACCTTGTCGATTTCGTCACTCATCTGGTAGAACGGGAAGCGCGGATCCGAATCCAGTGCAATGCCTGGCAGCACCCGGCTCTCTTTCTGCGCCGAATAGCAAATCACTGAAAACTTGTCATCAACCGCCTGGTTTCCTGTCAGCTGCAGTTTCTTACCCAGAAAATGATTGATGAATGAAGACTTTCCTGCTGAGAATGTACCCAGTACCGAGATTAACGGCCACCAGGGAATGCGTGTTGCATAGGAGTCGCTGGTGTTAAGCAGACCCATGCGATAGGCAACACGATCCAGCTTTTTAAAACGGATGACCGTATCAAGCAGCAGCGGATTCTCATTTTCAAGATGAGATTCCAGCTTGGCCAATCGTTCACGAATCGATTTGTCGGGCCTGGACAGCATAAAAGTCTCCAGATAAGGTGATATCAGTTTCCATTAGGCGCAGTCTGCGGTGCCATCATGACCGGCGGTGAAGGCATGGGCTGAATATAGACAGGCTGGTGCTGGCCCGCGCCCATTGGTACCGGTGGTAGCGGATTTGTATATGAATCAGATGAGAATGGCATTGCATCTTTCATAAAACCAAACGGACCGCCAGAAATGGTACGATTCATGCCCCCCACATCACGCTGCAAACCGTACACGGAGCGGTTCAGATTCGTCATCGTGTAGGTCATGTTGGCGATGTTGTTGCTCATCGGCTTCAGGGTTTCCATCTGGTAGGACATGGTGCGTATCTCGCCAGACATGACGCGCATGTCCTGCGACATATCCCGCATATCCTGCGTTACCCTGGGTGTTGCATCGGATACGATCGTGGCCATACGGGTCACACTGTGTGACAGCACCGCAATATCATGCGTCAAATGGTAAATCAGGTAAAAGCCATAACCTGCGAGCAGGATAAACGCGAACATGGTCGGGTAGACCACCATTTCCCAACGACGTGCACTTTTATCAAAAGTATCGGCAAGGCGTGATAAGGCCACATCGGCATCAGGAACATAGCCCTGGCTGAGAATTTTCTCTGAAGCGGCATGCCTGGCTTTGGATGCCTTTTGCTTGATCTCGTTTACACCCTCGGGTGTTTCGTGTGTTCTCTGTTTTATGATGTCATCAGCAACGTGGAGTTTTTTCAGCTCATCGATCGCTTTTTTCTTGTCCGCAGCCGTCGTAGCCCCGGTGATGATGGCGTCCAGCGCCCGCTTTTCCTCCTCGACACTCATTTTCTTCTTGAGGATGGTGGTTGCTGCCCTTTTTTCTGTATCAGACAGCGCATCGGTAGCCGCGGGCTCAGTTTTCCTGGGTTCAGCTTTTTTGGGTTCAGCTTTTTTGGGCTCAGCTTTTTTGGGCTCAGCTTTCTTGGCCGGCGCCGCCTTTTTCTCGGGCGCAGCAGAAGCGGCCGGCTTTTCTGCCGGTTTGTCTGTTGTACTTTTGCCAGAAGCTGGTGGCTTCTTTTCGTCAGCCATATTAGAACTCGCCGGTTGCGCCTCTATTCATAATGTCGAGTATGATTTCTTTCACATTTTCAGCCTCTTCCTTGAGCTCAGCCGGTAGCGGCCTGCCGCCATAGATCATGCCATCCATGTTCAGCGTGTACAGCCACAACTTGCCTTCCTTGTCTTCGATCAAAGTAATGCGGCAAGGCAAATAGCTGGAGAATGCATCATTGTAGTCCAGCATGCGTGATGCAGTCAGTGCATTACAAAACATGAATATTTTAACATACCGATATGGCATGCCGCTCATGGCTTCCACTTCCTTGTATAACGGCATTTCGCCAACATTCTTGAAGTTGTGCTCATTGGCAACAAACTTCATTGTTTCTTCAACCTCGTCAGCAGTCATGCCCTCATCCACGGGTATTTTCCAGATACTCGCCTCAGCCATGTTACCGGTTTCAAGCAGTTTGACACCCATATCAGTGAAAACATCGACCGCATTGTCTTCAAACTCACTGATGACAGCGAGCGATGGCTGAAATTTAACCATTGCGTAGCCAGCGGCGATAATCACAACCAGGCCTAGGATGGCGAGAATATTACGTAAAAAATAGAACATGGATGCCGTCTCTTTTGTTAGTTGCCTGCCGTGTTGATGAGTTGATGCAATTCTTCGGCCTTCTTCCTGTCCAGCCGCTCCAGCATCGGCAACAAGCTTCTGGCACGGCCAGCCTGTCCCTGTTTCACCAGAATTGAGGCTGCATCAAAATAAGCGCTGGCAGCCTCCCTGTATTTGCCTCTGCTCAGGTAAACATTGCCCAGTTCGCCATAAGCATCATAGTTATCAGTGGAACTCGCAATCACTTGCTGGTAGTTGCTGATGGAACCCTCAATATTGCCGCGATGGTATTCCTCGCGTGCACTGATCCAGAGTTCACGCGTGCTCGAAGCCGGTTTGTCTGCGACTGCAGCTGCTGGCGGGCCGGCCGGCACCGGCTCGCGCGCTGGCGTCACGGGCTGCGGTACTGGCGGCCTTGCAGGCGGTTTCTGCATCATGGCCTGGGGCGGAGCCTGAGGCCTGGAGGCCTGCTGGCCTGCGGGTGGCTGCTGCATCATTACCACGGGTGGAACCTGGGGGCTGACTGACGGCTGGCTCACCGGTGGTTGTTGTGCCATCTCCCGCGGCGGCACCGGCTGTTGCTGCGCCGGTGGGCGTACCTGGGGCCTGGGTGGCGGCATCATCTGGGGAACAGATGCGGTTTCTGTTGCTTCAGCAACGGGTTCCGGGCGAGCATCAACCACCTGATCATCGTTAAAATCATATGAGTCCAGAAACTCGCGCACTTCATCGTACTCAACCGATAAATAGGCGATCGCCTTGCCTGCCGGCGTATCTTCACCGGTAAGGTTGTCCCAGTACACGTAGGCATAGGTTAAAGCCAGCACAAACGCTATCAGTATAATGTTGCTGAACAACCACCTGATTAACTTCATAATCATCTCCAGAATCAGTATTTCATTTAGCAGGCAAATCTGATCATTTCAGAATAGCCTGTTATTTATATAGTAGTTTAGCCAGTTTCTTCATTTCACGAGCTGCCTTGCCCATTGGATCCTGCTCAAAGACGGCCAGCCCCTCACTAAAGGAACGGCGAAAAGCCGTGCGTGTATACAACCTGGCATCCAGCGCTTCAATATTTGGCAGCATCTGCAGCGCTTCTTCAGCCTCACCGGTTTCGCGAATACCAGGGTGCGTGTCTGCACGATTGATGAAAGCGAGTATCTCGGGCCTGTTCTCTTTATCCATGCATGACAGCACAATCTTCAGAAAGCGCTGTGTCGACCAGATATCCGCCTGACTGGGCTGTACAGGTATCAAGACTCGCCTTGCCAGCGAAATAGCCTTTTCAAGATGCGGCATATTCGTCGCGCTGACATCCGCAACAAGCTGTGTCGTATTCTTGCTTCCCTTGCTGTTGACCAGCATTTCGAGTTCATCGACGTCATTCGAAATCTCGATTACAGGCTCATAGCCATCCTCTTCCCTTATTTCTGCCGTATCCATCAACGTCTCCTGGGGGTCGAGATCAAACAAATGTACATCCGTATTGTCATGCGCCAGCCACACGGCCAGATTGAATGCCACCGTGCTCTTGCCTGTTCCACCTTTCAGATTACCTATGACGGTCAACATTTTGTTATTAACAACCTCTTACTTATTTGCTGTACCGAATGTAATGCCTGTTTCAGTGTTCACATCTGTCAGCTGAGAATCGACAGTCCTGTGTCCTTCGGGTATTGCAAACTCTCTGCACTGACCGTTTCAAGCTTGATGTTGCGCAATTCGTCTATGACACCATAGCCTGCCTGTTGACGAACTACGATATCGAGTACAGGGTCATACCACTGAGTGGCACGAACACTGTTGCCATCAGAGTCTATTGCATTCATGTCGACTCTGCGCACCTGCCTGTCATTTATTTCCTGATCATCAAGGATTTTCACTTCGAGAACAGAGCCGTCCGGATTTTCCTGGCGAACCAGCATCTGGTGTTTCTTGTCTATCCACTGGAAAACGTGCTGGTCCCTGCCGTTTTCTTTGAAAGTAATCAGCCACTTGTCCGTTTGGCGTTCATTTAATTCAGCTGACTTCAGGCGAGTACACTCAGCGTCCGGGAAGTCATCGCAAGGATTGTATTTTTTTTCTGTGCCGGCCATAACAGGCACAGGCTGCTGATCTGTCAGTTCACGCTCTGTATAGACTTTCTTCGCAGTATCAAGCCAGATCACCTTACTGTTGTTGTTATCGAAAATCTGCACCATGGGAATGCCCTGACCCATGTATTCAAATCGAACGCTGCCGTCATTCCAGAACATTTTCGCATGGCTGACTTCAGTCCCACGGTGTTGAACGGCATCAGCCGAGAATGAGACCGCATGCGCATTGAATGACATCAATACAAATAGCGCTAGCAGGATCGATTTGATAATGTAATTCATCCCTCTTAATCCAGAGACTGGCAGCCAGTAACTTTAGCAGGCCGCCAGTCAAAGGGAACCTGCTTTTTACTTGGCAGGTGCGGCAGGAGCTGCAGGTGCAGCTGGTGCACCGTATGGTGCGCCGTATGGAGCACCATAAGGTGCGCCGTAGCCTCTGTAGCCGTACGGACCACCGCCATAATAGCCACGACCATCACGATAGTCGCCATAGTAATCACCGTAATAATCACCACGATAATCACCACGACCACGGTAACGATTTTCACCACGACCACGACCACGGCCTGAACCACGACCACTGCCGCTCATGTGCATTGAGAAATCTCCATCGAAATCACCATCAGCATCACCATAGCCATCGCCATAACCGTCGCCATAACCATAGCCGTCGCCATAACCGCGACCATAGCCACGACCATCACCACGACTGTAACCGTCATCACCCCACCAGGCATTTGCCGATGAAGATGCTGCCAGGACTGCCGCAGCAGCCATAATTATCAATGTTTTTTTCATTGAATCACCCATTGTGACCCTCTTAAGAGTTTTTACGGGCATTGAATTGAGGGATTTATCCAATACCAACATATACCGTCAAATACTTTTCGAATTCGCCGTGTATTCAACAGATTCTATTTACCATGCTCGTAATTAATCACCCGAGGATGGCCGTGATTCTTGATATGGCACAACATTGCCATAAATATTTCCGTATGGAGTTATCAGGGGATTGCCGCCAAATCCGGGACTACCCATGTAAGGCATACCCATACCCGGCATCATGCCAGCACCCGGATATCCAGGTTGATAATATGGCGCATAGATTTGAGGCACTGCAGGCAAACCCAGTGGCGCCCCGTATCCGGGCTGAACCTGCTGTCGCGGCTGCGCTGGCATGCCACTGCTGCTGCGTTGCTTGTTTCCATCATTCAATTTTGTTTCCACGTCTTCTTTGGTCGCATATTTCGGATTCGTGATATATGAAGGCAGCCCACCTGCACCTTGCCGTTGTTGAGGACGCGCCCATGGGTTGTCTCCCGACTCAGCTAACAACATCTGGCTAGCGCCCTGATACTGCGCCGGATCATCACCTCGTGAATAACCACCTGATATTGCATTATCCAGGAATACAACCAGTACAAATGCAATACAGACACTAACCATTTTCATTTCAATCACTTAATAATGTTTGTTTACCCTCAGCTTAATGTTAGTTTAATTTTTAATATTTACCGTCGTTATCAGTAGTAGCCGTAATAAGGCGGTCTTGGCGGCGGTGCCGGCATATACACCCGAGGCGGCATATATCTTTGATATTCCTGCCGCTGGCTCGGTGCTGGAGATTCCAGCTGGCGCACAACCTCTTCCGGCACAAAACGGTATTCACCACTTTCAGGTATCCAGGCTTCAGGAGGCGAATACTCAGGTGTTTCCGGCCATGGCATGTCCGCCCCAAAAAAAGGCGATGGCATCCGATGACCCCTGGGTTCATTGCGCAAACCGCCGGTATGTGCGGGAAAAGCATCGATGTCAGACAAGGCTGATGACATGTAGGGGCCACCGGGTGGTGGTGGTATTAATTCTCTTCGGGCGGGCCGTTCTGGCCACTCAGGATAGGCCGGAGGCAGTTGACTGCCCGCCGGGGGCCTTGCAAGTCCTCCCGACCCGGGGAAAGTATCGGGTAGTGTACTGATTACCGGCGCCGCTGATACATTTCCCGACTGAATCAATAACGATACCATAATGATAGAAAAAGCATGATTCAGCAAACGCATAATATATCCCCCCTAGTCAGTATCAACTTTCAGTCTAATACCGCGCCTGCCGCTTGGTGAGGTTTTCTTCGAAGGCGCCTTTTTGGCCGCCGCGGTTTTCTTTACCGTCTTAGCATCTGTGGCTGCTACAGAATCATCATCCGACTCCGCTTTTTTTGCTGAAGATGCTGCTTTTGCTGACTCCGCCTTTTTCTTGTCTGTCTTCTTCTTGTCTGCCTTTTTCTCAGGCGCTCTTTTCACCGTACTGGCCGCTTTTTTCTTAACAGTGGGCTTGTCTGTTGTGGCTGCCTTTTCCTGCTCCGCCGTTATATTCGCTTCGTCTTCAGCCTCGGATTCAGGTGCAGCCTGCTCCGATGATGACTGTTCCGCAGCGGCAGAATCATCCCCGCCTGGAGACGGCGGACTCGAAGACGGCGGTGGACTCGACGGCGGCGATGCGGCCGGCGGTGGTGGTGGAGGTTCATCAGAGCCGCCAAATTTCCCCAGCACAAAGCCAAACGCCATCTTCAACAAGATGAAAACCGAGTTCAGGATAAGGAAAATCCAGCCAAACAGACCAATGATGCCGCTATAGAGCCGCATCCAAAGCGGTGTCCTGTATTCCTGCACGGCTTCTTCAGCAGCCGCCGCCACCTCGGCGTCTTCGCCTTCGATCTCTGCATATTTAGGGCTCAGTACCATCTCGGCAGAATCTGCTGCCGTCTCCATGTAGAAGCGTTTACGCAAACTGATACAGCCAAGAGGGATAATGATTACTGCCATCAGGGTGGCAACGCCGGCACCAAACAACAGGCTCACTGCCATGCCCTGGAAAATCGGGTCAAAGATAATGGCCCATGCACCAGCCATCAGTGTCAGCGAAGTAATCATGATCGGGCGCATACGTATTTCGGCGCCCGCGACTGCAGCTTCCCTGACCGGACGGCCTTTAGCGACCTCGATCTTGACGAATTCCACAATCAGGATGGATTGCCGCACGATAATCCCGCCCAGTGCGATCATGCCGATCATCGAAGTCGCTGTGAACTCTGCACCCATGATCCAATGTCCCGGAACAATACCGATCATGGTGACGGGAATCGGTGACATAATCAGCCCCGCGATCGCAAAATCACGGAACTCATACACGATCAGACCGTAGATCAACACCAGCGCAGCCATGAACGCAATGCCCATGTCGCGGAAGGTTTCGAAAGTCACAGTCCATTCACCGGTCCATTCGAAGCCGGACTTTTCGTCGTCACTCGGTGGTCCGATAAGATTCATCGGCATGCCCTGCATGATTACACCGTCAGGCGTGGTGTATTCATCGGTGAAAGCCTCAACATTGAACATGCCGTATATCGGCGCACCCAGGCGACCTTCCATTTCTCCAACTACGTATTCAATGGCACGCAAGTCCTTGTGATAGATGACGGGCTCTTCCTGCTGCAGCACAAAATCACCCAGTTCACCCAGGGGTACTGCGGTGCCGGAAGCACTCACGACCGGCAGGTTGCTCAACTGGCTAACCTGCGAACGGGTCGCCAGCGGTACCTGGATAACAATAAAGGTAGGTTCTATCACTGAAGCGAGCTTGACATCACCGAGGCGATAGCCACCCATGGCCATCGCCAGCGTACCGTTGATGCTTTCAACCGAAATACCTCGACGGGCCGCCTTGTCGACATTGATCTCGAAACGCCAGTAATTGGATGGTTCGGCCATGTAATTATCGACATCGACAACGCCTTCAGCCTGTTCAAAGAACTCGGTCATCTTGCTTGCAACTTCACGCCGCGTCTCTTCATCAGGCCCATGGATCTCGGTAACCATGGTTTGCAGCACGGGCGGACCCGGCGGCATTTCTACAACCGCGATTTTTGCGCCCAGTCTGTCTGCTATCGGCTTGAGAATCGAACGCGCTTCTACCGCAATCGCATGGCTGCCCCGTTCACGCTCATTCTTATCTTTCAGCAACACCAGCAGGTCACCTTCCCATGGCCTGCTGCGCAAGTAGTAATGACGCACCATGCCATTGAAGTTGAAAGGCTGTGCAGTACCGGCATAGGATTGCACGGCCGTCACTTCGGGAATGGCTTTTACCGCTTCCGCGAGTTCGTGCGCAACATTGGCAGTGACCGGCATCGCGGTACCTTCCGGCATGTTGATAATGACACTGAACTCGGGCTTGTTGTCGAATGGCAGCATCTTCACCGGCACCCACTGCGTCGGATAGAACAGCAGACAGGTCGCCGCGGTTATACCAATAATGCTAACCAGGAAGAGTATGCCGAGCTTGCGGCTGTTAACCAGCGGCATGATTAGCGGGCGGTAAAATTTGCCGATGACTTTATGGGTGCGTTGTTCGCGCCTTTCTGCCGCTTCCAGCGCCGCCATCTTGGGCCGTACTTTCATTGCGAACCAGGGCGTAAAGATAAAGGCGGCAACCAGCGAGAAGAACATGGCCGATGAACCCAGTACCGGGATCGGGCGCATATAGGGACCCATCAGACCGCTGACCCAGCCCATCGGTAGCAGTGCGGCAATAATGGTAAAAGTCGCCAGTATGGTCGGATTGCCGACCTCACGCACCGCGTCGACCGCGTCGGTGATGGTGGTTCGTCCCTTGACCAGCCAGTGCCGGAAGATGTTTTCCACCACCACGGTGGCATCATCGACCAGGATACCAATGGAGAAAATCAGGGCGAACAGGCTGACGCGGTCAATGGTGTAATCCACCATCATCGCCCACCATATTGTCAGCAGAATCACCACCGGAATGACCGTGATAACAACAAAGGCGGCGCGGGCACCCAGGCCAATCAGGCACAGAACAGACACGATCAGGGCCGCCTCGAACATGGCCATCAACAGCTCATTGACCTTGTCGTTGGCCGTCTTGCCGTAATCGCGTGTAACTTCTACGTGAACATTGTCCGGAATAAGCCGGCCTTTCAGCGAATCAATTTTTTTCAGAACTGCTTTTGATACCGTTACACCGTTGGTATCTTCTTTTTTGGCAATGGCGATAGTGACAGCCGCATCTCCGTTAGCCCTGTGTTCACCTTCGTATGCCGGGCCTGCATAGTAATAAGAGACCTGCTTGGCATCCTCAGGCCCGTGAAACACATTGGCCACATCACGCATATAGATGGGTGCGCCATTAAATGTACCGACCACCAGGCGCTTGATGGAATCCGCCGTCTTGAGGAAGGTGCCCGAATAAACTGAGAACGAAGTACTGCCGGCTTCGACTGCACCGACATTGGATTCCGCATTGGCAGCTGTAACGGTATTGGCAACCTGCTGCAAACTGAGGTTGTAGCCTGCCAGTCGCTCGGGCATGACTTCCACTCTTATCTGGTCAGCGCGCCCGCCTACAACAAAGCCTTTACCGGTGTTTTTGACCTGCCCCAGTTCCTGTAGCACGTCATTGGCCAGGATACGCAGCGTGCTGTCATCAACCTCCTTGGACCAGAGCGTTACGCTGACGGTTGGAACATCATCGATTGCCACCGGTTTGACCAGCGGCATGGACACATCCGGTGGAATCTTGTCCATATTGGACCGGATCTTGTCATGCACCTTGACGATGGATTCGCCGAGGTCTTCACCGACGAAGAAGCGAACGGTGACAATCGCCTGGCCCCGCATCGTTGCAGAATAGGTATGACGTACACCCGGTATTTCATCCATCAGGCGTTCCAGCGGGTCTGTCACCAGCGACTCCACCTGGTACACCGAAGCACCTGGATAGGATACATACAGATCGATCATCGGTACCGAGATCTTCGGGTCTTCCTGCCTCGGCGTGAAGATCAGGCCCATGACACCAACCAGTAATGCAGCAATCAACAGCATCGGTGTTACCGGCGTGTTGATAAACTTGTTCGCTATATTTCCCGCTATGCCTAGATCATAATGCTCCTGGCCAGTGCTCTCAGGCACCTGGGGTACTTCGCTGGAATTATCAGTATTCTCGGATGAGGCCTGCGCCTCGCCTGTGTCTTTGTCTTTGTCCTGTTCGTCTGCCATTGCTTCATTTAGCTCATTCTGGTTTTTAATATCCGCCGGCTACACGGCGAACCGTCCATGCTGCATGCGGCGTACTTTTGGAGATACTTTCAACCTGCAGCAACAGAAATAGTATTTACGGCTGCTCCCAGTTTGCCGGCGGTTTTTCCTCGGATGTCAGTATGCGCTCACCCGGTTTCAAACCGGAAAGCACGATAACGTGGTTTGCATCCAGCTCGATACCTGTGCGTATCAGGCGCATTTTGGGTTTGCCCTCATCATCAAGCACTCTGACTGACGGTAAACTTCCTCGCTTGATGATTGCCGATTTGGGTATCACCGGCAGTGCCTTGGTCGGTGAATTAATGTCCGGAATCATGACTTCTGCATACATGCCGGGCCCACCTGGCACACCCTCGGGAAGGTCAAATTTGACAGTAATAGTGTGCTGCTGCCTGTCCGCTTCTGGCGCAATCAGCGCTACGCGAGCATTGACCTTGGTGTTATTGACATCAAGCCTGGCCGGCACCACCATGTCCTTGTGCAATCCTGGCACCAGTCGGGCCGGAACTTCAGCCTGGATGCGTAGAAACTTCGAATAGGAGAATCTCAGCAGTGGCTGACCGGGCTGTACCGTATCGCCCACCTCGACCAGCTTGTCGGTAATGACACCGTCAAACGGTGCCGTTGATTTGGCATCACGAATCTTGGCTTCGATTTCTCGCAGACCCGATTCAGCCTGTTGAATTCTTGATTGGGCAGTCTGCACCTGTGTACCCTGCGTCACCAGGTCCGCATGGCGTTCAATACCCTTGTCACTACCACTACCCATGAAGTCTCCTCGACCGCCGTCAAAGAATGAGTCAAACATGGTAGGCATCGCCATGCCGCCCATCGGTCGTGGGTTGTAAATACTCGGGTTCCACAATTCCCGGGTGTATTGAACCTGCGCATTTTGCATGGCGGTGTAGGCTGCACTCAGCTGCGCTTCTGCAGCGCGCTTTTTGGCCTGTAGCTCGTCATCATTAATGGTTACCAGTTCAGCACCTGCAGTGAAGCTGTCACCCTCTTCACCTGCCAGGGTTTGAACGATGCCCGGAATCTGTGCAGACAGTGTTACTTCCTTGAGCGGTATTACAGTACCCCCAAGAATGACATAACCACCATGCGGTGCCACACCGACAGTAACGATGTTATCTGCCTGTGCAGTGCTGGCTATAAAGCCGAATAGAAAGAAAAGAATTCTAGGGAATTTGCTCATTTTCGACATGCCTGAAGTTACCCTTCATGTTCATTTACAGAATGAATTTGTATGCTAGAGGCCAAGCGCAGAGGAATATATCGCCTCATTGCGATACGTGTCCTTTTCAGAATGCCTGTTTTTAATAATGATTTCAAGTGCATTCGTCAGTCGGAAAACCTTACACTTTAGCCCCGATTCATCATTTGATATACAGACTAAATATAGCTTGCCTGCTTGAGAAGTTGTTAAATTCGTGGAAAAGGGAAGGCAAGAATCCGTTCGAGTTTGTCTACGCCGGTGAGTAACATCAGCAATCTGTCCAGACCTACCGCGACCCCGCTGCATGCCGGCAAGCCATGTTCAAGCGCTTCCAGAAATTTCTCATCGATGATCGATAGCTGCAACCCGGTTTTAACACGTTGCCTGTTCTCGTGTTCAAATCGTCGACGCTGTTCGTCTGCATCAAGCAATTCATTATAACCATTGGCCAGTTCTGTATCACCATAAAACAGTTCAAACCGTGCGGCAACATTAAAGCCGTGCTGATTTTTATACAACTTCGCCAACGCTGCCTGTGACTCAGGATAGTCATATATAAAGGTGAAGCCATCAGCCTGAAATGTCGGCATGACCAGTTGCGTCAATAGCCAGTCAAGCCACTCATCAATATTATCTTCGAGACCTACCGGTTGCTCGATACTGTGTTTCACAGCACAGCTGCGACATTCATCTGCCGAGGTCGCATGCGGATTGATGCCAGCAGCATGCTGGTAAGCTTCGGCGTAACTGATTTTTTGCACACTGTCGCTTTTGAGTGAGTAATTGCCAGCCAGCATCTGCACCAGGTCTCCAAGCTCATCCATCAGCTCAAACATGTCAAACCCTGGTCGATACCATTCCAGCATGGTGAATTCTGGATTATGATTCGGTCCCAGTTCGCCATCACGAAACGACTTGCAGACCTGGTAGATCGAATCACCGTGGGCAGCCAGCAAGCGCTTCATACAGTATTCAGGGGATGTATTCAGATAAAGGCGCTGATGTTGATAGCGAGTAGAGAAACTGTTGATATTGGGATCTGTTGTAGATGCTGAAGACAACAAGGGCGTTTCTACTTCAAGCACGCCGCGCTGATCAAAAAAGGCCCGTATGTCTCTCAACATACGGGCCCTTAACTGCATGACTTCTCTGGATGCTGCTGGTCGCCAGCTCTCACTCATAGCCGGCATCAGGCCCTGGAAACATACTCACCGTTTCTGGTGTCAATTTTCAGCACATCACCTTCATCAATGAATAGCGGCACCTTGACCTCCGTACCTGTCTCCAGTGTTGCCGGCTTGGAGCCCCCCTGCGCAGTGTCGCCCTTGAGACCCGGGTCGGTCTGCATCACAGTGAGCTCTACGAAATTAGGCGGGGTTATTGACAGTGGTGCGCCGTTCCATAATGTCATCACGCAGCTTTCCTGGCCCTTGATCCATTTGGACGCATCGCCAACTGCAACACCGTCCGCAGCATGCTGTTCATAAGTTTCCGGTTCCATAAAATGCCAGTATTCGCCGTCTGTGTATAAAAATTCCACGTCGATGTCTTCAACATCAGCAGCTTCAACCGATTCGGTGGCTTTGAATGTACGCTCGAGGGTGCGTCCGGTCTTCAGGTTCTTCACCTTGACACGATTGAACGCCTGGCCTTTACCGGGTTTGACAAGAATATTTTCAGTAATAGAACACGGATCGCCATCCAGCATGATTTTCAATCCGTTCTTAAATTCGTTTGTGTTGTATGATGCCATGCTTTTAACCTGTTAAATTCAGGGCGTAATCTTACCCGAATACCGTTTAGAGCACACGCCGAATCAGTACATATGCGCAATATCAAGTTGCTAAAAGCCGGCGAATCCACTGACTGGCAGTTCGAGCTGGCCAACGCTATAACCTCTGTCGATGAATTATTATACGAGCTTGGACTCGAGCATATAAAAAACAAACCCGTTCGAAATTCCGATTTCAGCCTGCGTGTACCGAGGTCGTTTGTTAATAAAATGCAAAAGGGCGATGCTGATGATCCGCTGCTGATGCAGGTGCTGCCGGCCGCATCAGAAAACGCACTCTCCGGACTCACGGATCCCGTGGGGGATCTCAATGCGATGGCAACACCCGGACTGCTGCATAAGTACAAAGGGCGTGTTTTACTGGTAACAACCGGCGCCTGCGCAATACACTGTCGATATTGCTTCAGGCGCCATTTTCCCTACTCCAGTTCAAATCCACGCAAAAATGAGTGGCAACGGGCGATCGAATACCTGCGCACGCACGATGATGTCCATGAAGTTATCCTGAGCGGCGGCGACCCGCTGGTACTGGATAATAAAAAACTGGAGCGCCTGTGCACTGCACTCGAACAAATTCCACATATACAATGGCTGCGCATTCATACGCGGCTCCCGGTTGTACTGCCCTCGCGCATTGATAATGGGCTGATCACACTTTTACAAAAGCTGCGATTCAGAATAACGCTTGTGATCCACGCCAATCACGCCAATGAACTGATGCGTGACGAACTTGAAGCACTGCAACGGCTGGCTGCGACAGGTATTACCCTGCTCAATCAAAGCGTACTGTTAAAGGGTGTTAACGATTCCGCCGCGTCACTCATTTCTCTGAGCAAGCGTTTGTATCAGGCCGGAGTACTGCCATACTATTTACACATGCTGGACCCCGTTCAGGGCGCAATGCATTTCGATGTCCCAAGGAACAGGGCTATTGAGATACAGAATACGCTCAAACAAGAGCTTCCCGGATTCCTGGTGCCCCGGCTGGTAAAGGAAATGCCGGGTGAAGCCTCAAAAACAGCAATTTTCACTATCTGAGCTACAATTATCAGTATTTCAGTTACAAACAATAAAAACATAACTATCTCCTTGTTTTATAAAACAAGATTGAGATCAGGCAGGCCTACAGGGCTGGATAGTGAACTGACTGACAATGAAACTACATATACCCGAACAAAATACTCCCGCTAAGGGAGCGATTCCAAATCACCCGCGCAAGCTGAAAAAATGGCTGGCGGGCTTACCCCATGCCAACATGGGTGAAATGACGCGGCAGATTTACAGCGCCTTGCGTGATCTGAACCGCCAGACCATGCCTAACAAATATCGCATAGAAGATCTGGAACTGTTGCGCGAACCGGTGCGCAACATTTTCGACAACCTGGAAAAATATTTCATTAATCGCACCCTGCCCTTACCTGAGAAAAGCCAGAAAATAGTAAACCTGAACCAGTCGTTACTGAAGGAAATGTCCTACGGCTACAAGATCATTATTTTTGAAGCCGCAAACGGCCTGGATAAAAAGGTTGATTCAAAGACGCAAAATATAGCGATACTGCGTGCGATACGTTATATGGCCGAGCTCCTGTTAAGGGCCAGCGAAATCTATGAACCCTATCCGGTAGGCACCTGGTACGACATACACCAGCTGTATGCCTATGCCGAACAACAGGGCATCCACAACAAGGCGATACCTGACGTTGAATACAAGCTGAGTAAAGCCAGCATTGCCGACTACTACAAACAGGTAATGCTGTTCGCGCTGGCACGCCCCTCGGCGCTGAGACAAAGCGACTCGGAACGCGTATATAACAAACTGGCAGAATGGGCCGACCAGACAAAACTCGGAAAAGAGGCACGGGAACACCAGGTCAATAGATTTTTCTGTTCCAGAATCGACCAGGACCGCGCACCGAATTACCTGTCAATGGAAGACTGTAACGGCACATCCGAGATCCGCACACTTGAAACATCAGAGCTCGTCGATACCATACGTAAAGACATCAACAGCGCTCAAAACACGGAAGGAAAGCTCGCTATTGGTGACCAGTTGTCTGCTGAAACATTGCAGGTCCTTGCCATGTCATGGGGCGTTTGCGCAAAACGTCGTTTCTCGCGGGCTGACAGGCGAGGACACATCAAGGCTGCAATAGGCCTGGTAAATGCTGCCAGAGAAATCGCCGGTAAAGTTAAAGCTGAAGAAGAGCCGGAAGTGATAACTCCCGGGAAACGCAACCAGCTTAATATTTCCCTGGAAACCATACCTGAAGATTTAAAAGACAGTGAGTCGGAGGTTGAATCAACTTACATGACTCACCATGAAATAGGCAGTGATAATGAAAATCCCTGGGACCTTGTAGCTAAAAACAAAGTTCTAACGGACGCTTATGCTAAAGAAAGGCAGTTTCAGGAAAACACCAAACTTGGACTGTTTAACAAATATGACAAACACTGGGAGATAGTTAATATCAGTCCTGGCGGTTATTGTCTTCGCTGGAATTCAGATACCACCTCCAGAGCACAAGTAGGCGAGCCCATCGCATTACGTGAAAACGAACCTGATGGAAGCCTCACATGGCGAATCGGCGTAATTCGGTGGATGCAATTCATCCGGGAAAGCGGCCTGGAAATTGGTGTCCAGGTACTGTCACCCAAGGTTATGTCCGCCACAGTCCAACGCAGCAACAGACCTAATGAAGAACCTTTCGAGTGCCTGATGCTGCCAGCTATAAAAGCCCTGGAGCTGCCAATGAGTGTACTGCTTCCAACACACGCATTCAGACCCGGTGACAAACTGAAAATCAACGTACTGGAGCAGAACCAGGAACAGAATCAGGGCCAGGATAAGGACCATGACCAGGGAGAAAAAATGGAAATCCACCTGGATTCAATTAAAGAACACACAGGTTCATTCACCCAGTTCAAGTTCACGCCCACAGATGTCGTGGAAAAAATGAAAAAAGAAGAAAAAACCAGGTCGTCCGCCAGGAACAAGGACAATTTTGACGAAATATGGTCATCGCTCTAATAACAAGTAAAAACTATGTCAATTAATGCATTAGCCGCCGAGGCACCAAGGGAAACATTTGTGGACGAGAAGAAAATTAATCTCGTGGTGATTGACGATTCTTTTGATACAGAAGAAAAAATCGTCAGCACACTACGTAATGAAGGCTATGCAGCACGGTCCACACGAGTTGAAGACACAGAGGACCTGTCCGAGGCAATTCGCAAGAAAGAGCCAGATATGGTTTTATACACACAAGGAATGGATCTGATCTCACTGAAAGAGGTTTGTGACTGTATCAGGCAAAATTTGAACGGCACACCCGTTCCCGTGATTGCTGTTCAAAAAAATGGCAACGAGGAATCGACTGTTAAAGTCATGAGAGAAGGAGCCGCTGACCTGTCTTCATATGACAACATGGATCACCTTCGCATGGTAATAAACCGCGAACTTTGTGCACTACGCAGCTGGCGACAAATGCACAAACTCGAAACCGCGATGGGCGAGTCTGAGCGTCGCTGCGCATCCTTACTCGACAGTTCACGTGATGCTATTGCCTACGTGCATGAAGGTATGCATGTATATTCCAACGCTTCATACCTGGACTTGTTTGGACTAGAGCACTCCGATGAACTGGAGAGCATGCCGATACTGGATATGGTTGCAACCGATAACAGAGACAGCTTCAAAACATTTCTGCGCGACTATTTGCAAAAAGACGCGACAACAGAAGTCCATAAGACCCATCTGCAAAAGCCTGATGGTACAAAATTTGAGGGGGAAATGGAGTTCTCACCTGCAAGCATTGAAGGCGAACCATGCATACAGGTCATCATTCGGCAGGAAGGTGCAAATACCGAAGCACTCGAAGAGAGACTTAAAGAGCTCAGCCAGAAGGACCAGCTTACCGGCTTGTATAACCGGCAGTACTGCCTGGACAAACTTGAAGAAACGATATCCCTGTGTGAATCAGAACAGAGCACTGCCGCACTAATCGAGATCAGACTGGACAATTTTGCAGACATAAAGAACCGTATAGGCGCAGTTGATATCGACAAGTTCTTTGTTGAAGTCGCAAGCACATTGAAACAAGTGATCCATAAAAACGATACACTTGCATTTATGAATCCCAGTTATTCGATTATTGCCTATAATCAGGATAATGACTCAGCACAAGCATATGCAGAAGAAATCCAGACTGCGATCATGGATCTGGACGTAAATATAGGTAATGAAAAAATCAATACAACATGCTGTATTGGCATTACACTGATTGACAAGAACTCACCTGAAACCAATGGAGTTCTGCGACGTGCTGACAAGGTTGCTGATGAAGCTGAACAAGCGGGCACGAACCAGATAAAGATCTACGTCCCGGAAGAAGGCGAACTGACAAGGCATGAAGTTGATTCGCTTTTCAAAGAACAGTTGACCCAGGCACTCAAGGATGACAGGTTTGCGCTCTTCTACCAACCAATTATAAGCCTTCATGGCGACCCCGATGAGCGCTATGAAGTATTCGTACGCATGTTCGGGGAAGATGGCAAGGACATGATCATGCCACATGAATTTCTGCCTGCCGCTGAACGCATAGGCATGTCTACGGCAATCGATCGCTGGGTACTGTATAGAGCGATACAGGATGTAGTCAAACGCAATCAGAAAGGCAAAAAAACACGCTTTTTCATCAAACTGTCAGCTGCATCAATCAAGGACGAGACACTGATCGAATGGGTCGATTTCCAGATCAAGGACAAGAGCCTGCCGGAGAACTCGTTAATTTTCGTCGTCAAGGAATCGGTTGCGGTAACCAACCTGAAAAATGCCAAAGACCTGGCCAACAGCCTGAAGAAAATCAAGTGTGGTTTTGTACTGGATGACTTTGGATCAGGCACCAACCCGTTCCAGCTGCTTGAGCATGTTGATGCCGACTATATAAGACTGGACAAGAGCTTCATGGATGATCTTGCTGACAATCCACAAAGCCAGGAAACCATCAGGAAAATTGCCGAACAGGCTACTGCGTCTGGTAAATCCACTATTGCGCAGTTCGTAAAAGACGCTAACAGCCTGTCTTTATTATGGGGAATGGGCGTGAACTTTATCCAGGGTTACTTCCTGCAGGAACCGCAGGCGCAAATGAACTATGACTTCACGGATATAGCGGGCTAGCCTGCTATATCCGTGAGTGGCGAGGGATAAGTAGTCAGTGGCGAGGAAAAGATAAGTTCACAGCCTTGCCACTCGCCACTCATCCCTCGCCACTTCCCCAAACAATACCAATCAGTCTAATATCGCGATTAACTCTTAGCTTGTAGAGCCGCAATTCGTTGCGACAGGGGCGGATGACTCATGAACAGCTTGCGCATGCCTTCAGCCAGACCGCCATTAATACCGAACGCGACCAATTGATCAGGCAGGTGTGATGGCTCATGGATCGACTGCAATCTTCGTAACGCAGCAATCATCTTATCCCTGCCAGCCAGGCTCGCGCCACCTGCATCAGCTCGGAATTCACGCAATCTAGAGAAATACATTACGATAGCGCTGGCCAGAATCCCGAACACGATCTGTGCAAGGATGCTGGTAATGTAATACGCTGGCCCATAACCGCGCTCTGTTTTGAAGACAACGCGGTCAACAACGTGGCCGACGACACGCGAGAAGAAAATCACAAAAGTATTAACAACGCCCTGTATCAAGGCGAGAGTAATCATGTCGCCGTTAGCCACATGCGATATTTCATGGCCCAACACCGCCTCGGCCTCATCCATTTTCATGTTACTAATCAGGCCCGTTGTGACAGCGACCAGTGCTTTGTTACGACTCATACCTGTAGCAAAAGCATTGATATCCGGCGAGTTATAAATAGCCACTTCCGGCATGGCGATACCCGCCTGTTCGGCCTGCTGTTTTACTGTCGTCAACAGCCATTGCTGGGTTTTGTTTTGCGGATGTTCAATAACCTGTGCACCAGTCATGCGCTTTGCTGACCATTTCGACATGGCCAGCGAAATGAATGAACCACCCATACCGAACACAGCAGAAAATATAAGCAGCGCCTGCAAATCAAGATCAACGTTGTTTTCCTGTAGTAATGAATCGACACCCAGGATACTGAGGACGATACTCAGAATGATCAGTACGGCGATATTGGTAGCGAGAAAAAGTGCGATGCGTTTCATAATGCCTCACATAAATGATTTTGCCAGATATATATGGGTGGAAACAGATTATTCAATGTTCCGCAAAGAACGCGAATTAATATATGTACTGTTTTCCCGATATAAACATAATACTGATATTACTCTCGCCAAGGCGCAATGTACGCAAAGGTGTGTTGTGAGTTCATGTTCACCGCATTGATATTAATATTAATTTAATAACTTCTTTGCGATCTTGGCGCCTTGGCGAGAAAATAATTAATCTCTCACTGCGCGAATGATGCCTAGTCTTCTCTGGCAGCTTTCTGCTGCACTTCCAGGCGATCGACACTGCGGTAACCACGCGGCAGTTTAAGACCTCGGCGTCCACGCTCACCGTAATAGCTGTCTACCTCGCCGGGCTTCATCACCTTGTATTTTTTACCAGAATGAACGGTGAGTTTTTCACCGTCCTGGATCAGCGATAATGCTGTAACCACCTCATCACCCGACTTCAATCTGGCACCAGGTATGTTTATGATTTTATTACCTTTTCCACGCGCCATCTGTGGCAATTTCGAGAGTTCGGTTTTCAGCATGTGGCCTTCTGTTGTTACCGCAACAATATAATCCTTTTCGAGGTCGCGCACGGGTACCGCCGGCAGTGCCCTGGCCTGCTTGCCGACATTCAACATAGCCTTCCCGGTTTTGGTGCGTGCGTGCATGTCACCGAGGCGAACAACAAAACCATAGCCAAAACTGCTGCCCACCAGGTAAAACTGCTCTGGATCACCGATCATCACCGAAACAAAGCTGGCCCCTGCAGCTAATGTGAAGTGACTGGTCAGCGGGTCGCCCTGCCCTCTTGCCGATGGCAGTTTATGTGCAGGTAGTGTATAGGCGCGTCCGCTTGAATCCAGAAATACGGCGAGCTGGTTGTTTTTGCCAGTAGCTGAAGCCTGGAATTCATCACCGGATTTGTAATTCAGTTTACTCGCATCTATATCATGCCCCCTGGCAGCCCTGACCCAGCCCTTCTTCGACAGTACAACAGTGATCGCTTCACTTGTGATCAGTGCAGCTTCGTTAATGGCCTGTGCTGCACCGCGTTCGATAATCGGCGAGCGGCGCTCATCGCCGTATTTCTCTGCATCTTCCAGAATTTCCTTGCGTATCAGAGTTTTTAATCGGCGTGCTGAAGCCAGAATTGATTCCAGGCTGTCGCGTTCCACCGACAGCTCATCCTGCTCGCCTCGGATCTTCATTTCCTCAAGCTTTGCCAGGTGGCGTAATTTCAATTCAAGAATCGCTTCAGCCTGTTCATCACTGATCTTGAAACGTGTCATCAATACCGGCTTGGGCTTGTCGTTTTCACGAATGATGGCAATGACTTCATCAATATTCAGATATGCAATCAGCAAACCATCAAGGATGTGCAAACGCATATTGACCTTGTCGAGACGCCATTGCAGGCGACGTCTCACAGTCACACTGCGGAACTTGATCCATTCGCTCAACAGCGAGAGCAGGTTCTTGACCTGAGGGCGGCCATCGATACCGATCATGTTCATGTTGACGCGATAACTGCGCTCAAGATCAGTGGTTGCGAACAGATGATGCATCAGCTCTTCTTTATTGACACGGTTCGAGCGTGGCACAATGACTATACGTGTCGGGTTCTCATGATCTGATTCATCGCGCAGGTCTTCAACCATAGGCAGTTTTTTCGCAATCATTTGCTGCGCAATCTGCTCGATAACCTTGTTGCCTGACACCTGGTAAGGCAGTGCCGTGATAACGATATCATGCCCCTCTGCCTCATAGATTGCACGTTGACGAATATTTCCATGTCCTGTCCGGTAAGTTTCCAGGATGTCTTTGCGCGGCGTAATGATTTCAGCTTCAGTCGGAAAATCCGGCCCCTTGATGTGCTCACAGATTTCCTCGAGAGTAGACTTTGGCTGTTCCAGCAAACGTATGCAGGCACTGGCCACCTCATTGAGATTGTGCGGCAATATATCGGTTGCCATACCCACGGCGATGCCCGTGCCGCCATTGAGCAGTACATTTGGCAGCCGCGCAGGCAAGGTTTCCGGCTCCTGCATAGAACCGTCAAAATTGGGGACCCAGTTGACCGTACCCTGCCCCAGTTCACGCAGCAATACTTCTGCATAAGGCATGAGCCTCGATTCTGTATAACGCATGGCAGCAAAAGACTTGGGGTCATCGGGAGAACCCCAGTTACCTTGACCATCCACCAAAGGATAGCGATAAGAGAACGGCTGCGCCATCAACACCATGGCTTCGTAGCAGGCGCTATCGCCATGAGGATGATATTTACCAAGCACGTCACCTACCGTACGCGCTGACTTCTTATGCTTGGATGCGGCGCTTAGCCCCAGTTCTGACATCGCATAAACAATGCGCCGTTGTACAGGCTTGAGGCCATCACCAATAAAGGGTAATGCACGATCGAGAATAACGTACATGGAATAATCCAGGTACGCCTTCTCGGTAAACTCAGCGAGCGGTTGTCGCTCGACACCTTCGAAATCAATTTCAGATTGATCGGTCATGATTGATTAAAACTCTGATTATTATTATTTAAATCCAACGCAAAGGTGCTGAGGCGCAAAGGGCGCAGAGACAAATTAAAATTGTTGTACCTGTCGTTTCTTATGATTATGTAATTGTGACAAAGCAATCTTTATACTTATTCAGATCTTCTAATGAGATCTCTCACGCGTGTGCAATAACAAACATTATTTATCTTTGCGACCTTTGCGTCTCCGCGCCTTTGCGTTAAAAAATAGCTGTTAAACAACCGCGAGGTCGCCTTTCTTTTCCAGCCATTTTTTCCGGTCCGGCGCACGCTTTCTGCCCAGCAGCATGTCCAGCATCTGGTTGGTCTTGTCACCCTTGTCTACCGTCAGCTGCACCAGTTTGCGCGTATCCGGTGACATTGTGGTGACGCGCAGCTGCAACGGATTCATTTCACCCAGACCTTTAAAGCGGGTAACGTTGACTTTGCCCCGTTTTTTTTCAGCGCTGATGCGGTCCAGCACACCTTCTTTCTCCGCTTCATCCAGCGCATAGAAAATTTCTTTACCGACATCGATGCGATACAGCGGCGGAATGGCGATATAGATATGACCCGCTTCGACCAGCGGTCTGAAATGGCGTAAAAACAGTGCACATAACAGGGTAGCAATGTGATAGCCATCGGAATCAGCATCTGCAAGTACGCATACCTTGCCATAACGCAGGCTCTTGATATCACTGGAACCCGGCTCTACCCCGAGTGCAACAGAAATATCATGCACCTCCTGTGAAGCCAGCACCTGGTCCGGTGACACTTCCCATGTATTCAGTATCTTTCCGCGCAACGGCATTATGGCCTGATATTCACGGTCACGGGCCTGCTTGGCGGAACCACCGGCAGAATCGCCTTCCACCAGGAATATTTCGGATCGTGTTGTATCCTGCGAAGTACAGTCGGCCAGCTTTCCCGGTAATGCCGGACCGGATGTTACTTTCTTTCGAACAACCTTGCGCCCTGCGCGCAAGCGTTTTTGCGCATTCTCAATTGCAAGCATTGCGATCGCTTCACCGGCATCCGTGTGCTGGTTGAGCCACAGGCTGAACGAATCTTTGACCACGCCCGAAACAAATGTTGCACATTCGCGAGATGACAGCCGTTCCTTGGTCTGGCCGGAAAACTGGGGGTCCTGCAACTTGACTGAAAGCACGTAGCAGACACGATCCCAGACATCCTCGGGGCTGATCTTGACACCGCGGGGTATGAGACTGCGAAATTCACAAAACTCACGCAAGGCATCGGTCAGGCCGGTACGCAATCCATTAACATGGGTACCACCCTGTGCGGTCGGGATTAAATTGACATACGATTCCGTGACCAGTTCACCACTTTCCACCAACCAGGTAACAGACCAGTCGACCGCTTCATTCAGACCCACCATACTTTCAGTGAACGGCTCAAGCGGCATGGTTTCCTTGTCGAACAGGTTTTCACCGAGATAATCCTGTAAGCCACCTTCATAGAACCATGTCTGCTTGTCGCCGCTTTTTTCTTCCAGTAATGTAACTTCCAGGCCGGGGCACAGCACAGCCTTGGCGCGTAATACATGCTTGAGACGCGGCAAGGAAAAATTAACTGAATCAAAATATTGTTTATCCGGCCAGAAATGAATTCGAGTACCGGTATTGCGCTTGCCGACGGTGCCGGTTTTTTTCAGTTTTGTTGTTACAGCACCCTTTTTGAAGGCCATGTTGTAGACCGTTCCGTCACGCTTCACCTCTACTTCAAGCATTGACGACAGGGCATTGACAACAGAAACACCGACACCATGCAGGCCACCGGAAAACTGGTAGTTTTTGTCGGAAAACTTGCCGCCGGCATGCAACTTGGTCAGGATTACTTCCACACCCGGTATACCCTGTTGCGGGTGCTTGTCGACAGGCATGCCGCGCCCGTTATCACTCACTGACAGGGAGCCGTCTTTATATAGAATGACATCGATTTTACTCGCGTGCCCTGCTAGAGCCTCGTCGACACTGTTATCGACTACTTCCTGTGCCAGATGGTTGGGACGGCTGGTATCGGTATACATACCAGGCCGCTTTTGCACCGGTTCAAGACCGGTTAACACCTCGATCGCAGAGGCATCGTAATTACTCATACTTGGTATATTAACCCTTCTAAACGTGGTTTCATCGTAATCAGCACGGGCGCAATGCATTATTACATTTACACTCGCACTACGAGTACATATGCTATCAGTCTATGATCATGACTAACAGCCCTGCCACAAATCCTGCCGACAGCCTGGCAGCTGCACAACCGGACACGAATGCCACAGTTTCTGCATCTGCGGGTACGGGCAAAACATGGTTGCTGGTGACGCGAATTATACGCCTGCTTTTGGCAGATACAGAGCCCGGAAGTATCCTGGCGCTGACTTTTACTCGAAAAGCAGCCGCCGAAATGCAAATGAGATTACAGGAACGCCTGTATCAAATGGCAACAGCAGACGATGAAGAGCTCCGCGCGCTTTTAAAACAGTCAGGCAGCCCAATTACCAGCGAGACCATAAAAAAATCGCGCGAGCTGTACGAGAAGCTGTTACATGCAAACTTCCAGGTACGATTACAGACTTTTCATTCATTCTGTCAGGATATATTGTCGCATTTCCCGCTGGAAGCGGATATAGCTCCCGGTTTTGAGCTTATAGAAAACACGGCCCTGCTGCAGCAACAGGCCTGGGAAGAACTGTTTGCTGAAGCGACCCGTAATGCACAGGGCATGCTTGCCAATGATCTCGATGTATTGATGCAGGCCTGCAACGGGCCGGCGAATACAAAAACAGCACTCAACAGCATGCTTGGTCACCGCAGTGACTGGTGGGCCTTCAGTGAACACAAAAAAGATGCCGCGGCCTATGCCAGTGAGCAACTGCGGCAACAGCTTCATATAGATTCGGAAACAGAGCCCTATGCCGACTTTTTTGCGGCTATTACGCGTGATGATTTCGCCCGTTTTGCCGATTTATTACGCAGACATCAAACCAAAACCAATCTCGGACATGCCGAACAGATTGAACATGCGCTGCAGGCAAAAAACCTTGATGAAGACACATTCAAACTGCTGGAACCGGTATTTTTAACTGCAAAGCATGAGCCCAGGTCGCGAAAGCCGACCAAGACACAGACCGCCAGCATGGGTGACGAGGCTGAAGCCGCTTTCCTCGATCTACATGCGCGGATCTGCGCATCAATGCAAAACACGCTGGAAACGGCCAGGCGTATACGCTCACTGGTACTTAACGCGGTCTGGTTTCGTACCGGTCAGCGTTTCATTGAACTCTATCAGAAGCTCAAGCGTGAACAGCGCCTGCTCGATTTCACCGATCTTGAGTGGAACTGCTATTGCTTACTGAATGAGGCTGATAACGCACATTGGGTACAGTACAAGATCGATCAGCGCATCGATCATGTATTAATCGATGAATTTCAGGATACCAACCCAACACAATGGCACACGATTACTCCCCTGCTGGAAGAAATCGCCGCCGGCACCACTGAACGAGCACGCAGTTTCTTTCTTGTTGGCGATGAAAAGCAGTCTATTTACAGCTTCAGGCGTGCAAATCCGGAATTACAGAAACAGGCGTCCGATTATCTTGCCCAAACCATGTCAGCGGTTGAGGTCAAACTGGATTCTTCACGGCGTTCCTCGCCCGCCATCATTGAAACAGTAAATGCAATTTTCAGCCAGGATGAAATACAGCGGTACATGCCTGAATTCCAGCCTCATAGCACTCACTTGCAGCATATTCCAGGACAAACCTCGTTATTTCCGTTACACGAACTCAGCGCGGATGATGAAGACCAGCCTGATGATTGCAGTTCATTTCAGCTGAGAAACCCGCTGCTTGAACCACGGACTGAAAATCTTAAAACCGCCCGTCAGGAAGAAGCAAATCTAATCGCGGACCAGATCGAGAGACTGGTCAATGAGCCGCTGCTGATAAGCGAAAAAGACGAGAATGATAAAAACAGGGTTCGGCCGATCGAATTCGGTGACATCATGATCCTGATGCGAAATCGCACACACATACGCGTGTATGAATCAGTATTACGTGATCGCGGCATACCTTTCATTGGAAGCCAGCGTGGCAGCCTGCTCGATAACCAGGAGATACAGGACCTGGAGAAGCTGCTAGACAGTCTGATAACACCTTTTAACAATCTGTCGATTGCACAGGTATTGAAATCACCTGTTTTTGCAGCATCCGATGCAGACCTGATCAATATTTCACAGCAGCATAAAGACAGAAAATGGTACCAACGCCTGCTAAGCATGGAAGCCGGTCTGGATGAGCAGCATCCGTTAAGCCGTGCCGCTCGCCTGTTACCCCGCTGGCACAAACTTGCCGACACCATGCCGGTTCATGACCTGCTCGATCGCATCTACGCGGAAGGCAACATCATTCAACGTTATGTATCTTCCGTACCGACGGCGCAGCAGCAGCGTGTAAGCGCTAATCTACAGCGCTTTCATGAATTATCGCTCGAGCTCGACAGCGGCCGCTACCCTGGCTTGAGTCATTTCCTGCATTATTTACGCAGCATTCGTCAACACAGGGATGGCCGCCCGGATGAGCCCACTATCGCCCATGGCCAGTCATGCGTCAACCTGATGACCATACATGCCAGCAAGGGACTCGAGTCGCCTGTCATCATCCTCGCTGACTGCGATAACCAGGGCGGCCATAACAACGCATACACTGCACTGGTTGACTGGCCTGCAGAGAGCAGTAAACCGGTCAGATTCCAGCTGGTTACAGCTAAAGACAACACCGACGAAATCACCCGTGAGGTGCTGAAGCAGAAAGAACAGGCACAAAAACGCGAAGAACTGAACCTGCTCTATGTTGCGCTTACGCGCGCGCGCCAGTACCTACTGGTTACCGGCAGCGCCAGCAAATCCAAATCCGGCTGGTATGAATACATTGAGACGGGGATGAAATCTCTCACCACCGCTGACTCTAATGGCGCTTATCATCTTGCTGCCGGCGATTACACCGGAGCATGCATCAGCATAAAAGAAACAACAGAAACAGACCTGAATATAGCAGTCGACACACGCTTAAACAGGCCGATAGTAAATGTGGCGGCAACGGAACACATGATTGCTCCAAGCCTTAGCTTCCATGCAAGTAATGAAAGTTCACATTCAGCGCATGACAACGAGGGCATCAGGCGAGGCACCGCAATTCATCGCGCTCTTGACCTCATGAGCCGTGTACCACCACTGAGCGCTGAACAGGCAAGACAGCAAATCAGGCATGAATCCGCTCTTGCAGATAACGATAGTGAACTGGATATCTGGATGGATGAGGCATGCAGGACCGTCAACAACAAGGATTTCGAACACATTTTCAAACCGTCCACCAGTCAACAGGTATTGAATGAGCTACCTGTCATGTATCAGCAAAACAAGCGTTCAGTATATGGCGTTATTGACCGCCTGATTATCAATCACGACAATATCCTGCTGATAGACTACAAAACACACCAGGTTGAAATCGATGCAGAGCTGGAGACACTGGCCGACACATTTCAAAATCAGATGCAGTTGTACCGCACAGCCGTCGAGAAGCTCTGGCCAGGACTGAAAATAAAAAGCGGGCTGCTGTTTACACACAGCGCCCGCCTTATCGGTATAGACTGAGACGTCCGAGCAAGCCGTTGAGCCTGCAATTGAAGGGATCAACTACCGGATTTTGCTGTCGATAAGTTCAGCTTTTGCAGTTCGGCTATCAACTTGCTGGCAGGTACATAACCCGGCAGCATGCTGCCGTCCTGCAATATGATTGCCGGGGTACCGCGCACTCCCAGGTTTCTGGACACATTCAGATGTTCATCAATCGGGTTTTCACAGTCTTTTGCTTCCAGCTTTGCACCCGCCTTGGCCATATCCAGCGCTTCGTTGCGGTCTTTTGCACACCATACCGAAACCGTAGTCCTGAAATCACTCTTTCCTTTCAACGGCATGAATATATAACGAACCTGCACACCACCAGCCATGTACTGATCCATTTCATTGTGTAAACGCCTGCAATACGGGCAGTCAATATCCGTTACCACCGTGATGGTATGCTTGATGTTTTCAGGTGTGTAGACCACCATTTTGTCTTCACCCAGTTTCTCTATCTGAGAGAGACGGATCCCGGACATAGCATCTTCTGTGTAATTCTTTTTGGTTGAAAGATCGATCAGATTACCGTCAATCATGTATCGTGCATCCTTGGTCATGTAGATGACCTGGCCGCCGATAATTACCTGGTAAATCCCCTCAACTGGTGTTTTCTCGATATGTGAAGCTTCATACTGTGGGAGGGTTTTCGCCAATGACTGTTTCAGTTCAGCAATATCATCAGCCGAAACCTGTGAGGCCGCGCTGATGGTAACAAAGAGTGTAAATATACGTAATAGAGTGTTCATAATGTCAATATTGTCCTAATTCCTCTGTCTAGACAGCGGCCATTATAGATAATTCCTTGTTGATTAGAAAAATTATTCACCTTGAATAACCGAATTTCAGCTCATGCCCGCGGATGATGTTGATTATAAAGGTCACGCAGGCGCTGATCGGCGACATGGGTGTATATCTGGGTTGTCGAGATATCACTGTGTCCGAGCAGCATCTGTACGACCCTCAGATCTGCACCGTGGTTCAACAAATGTGTCGCAAAGGCATGGCGCAAGGTGTGAGGCGACAGTTTTTCAGGATCTATGCCGGCGTGCACCGCGTGGCGCTTTATCATGTACCAGAATGCCTGCCTTGTCATTGCCTTGCCTCTCTGGGTGACAAAAACGGCATTGGTAGCGGCCGACTTGTTCTGCAATAATGATGGTCGCACATGCCGTATATAGGCAGCCAGCCAATCGAGGGCCACTTCGCCAACAGGAACCAACCGCTCTTTATTGCCTTTGCCCATGATGCGCAGCACACCGGGTTCAATTGAGACTTGAGACAACTGTAAATTTACAAGCTCCGAAACACGCAGACCGGTTGCATACAATAATTCGAGCATGACGCGATCACGGTAGCCAATATCATTTCCTGTATCAGGCGCATTGAGTAAATTAACAACCTGTTCCTCGTTGAGAGAGACCGGCAGAGGTCGCTCGGCCTTTGGAGACTCAAGCAGGCGTGTTGGATCCTGGTCGATTCGCCTGTCACGCAACAACCAGGCATAGAACCTGCGTAATGTTGATAACAAACGCGCAGATGAGCGGCCTTTATACCCTTGTTCAAACTGGCTTGCCAGATATCGCTGAACATCACCGGTGCTGACTGATGCCAGGTTATTATGACCAGCAGCAAGCCAGCATGAAAACCCTGCAAGGTCATTTTTATATGCGGACAGCGTGTTCTCGGTCAAACCATGCTCCATCCACAGATGATCTATGAATTGCTCAAGCAATTTCTGCTCAGATAGTGGAATGTTGTCTACTTTCGCCATATGTCCCCAACTACAGGCAATATGCGTAATTGTTACGCATTCCCGCATGAAATACACCTGATTCGAATATTTATTTAAATTCTCGTGGAATCAACCTGACCAACAATGGCTTCAGTCAGAACCTTTAGGCATTTCGTAATGCTGCAGGTATTGGCTTTAACAAAGCCGCCATGTGTGAAAATGAATATATGAGCCGATATTATTTCATGACACAATATGCACAACATATACGCATTCTTTGCGTCTTTGCGTCTTTGCGAGAAATAATGGCCCCAGTCATCTTTATTGGGCCGGTGTTTGAAATCCAGTAGTAAATGTCAGATCAAGTGTGAACCACCACACCTTATGCAATAAAAAAGCCACCCACAAGTGGGTGGCTTTTTCTCAGCCAGTTGAAGGTATAAGCTGCTAACTGTTATCCCTTCTGTTTTTTAGAATTCATAACCTTGTCAATCTTGGCCATTTCCTTCTTTTGCCAGCGTTCAACAAATGCGGCTATTGCTTTTTCCTTCTTTTCAGCCATCTTTTCCAGCAGAACCTGGCGCTTCCTTGTCGCCATTACTTCTGCCTTGGCCTGTTTCAACGCTGCATTCGTTGCGGCTATACGCTCTCTGATTTTTCGTCGAGCTTCTGCCGCAGCATCAAGCCTTTTCGGGCCCGCCGCTGTTTTTACTAGCGACGGCGAACCGCTTTTTTTCTGGCTGGCCTCTTCTTAACCGTACGCTTGGCGACTTTCTTCTTCGCAGTGCGCTTGGCTACTTTCTTTTTAGCTACTTTCTTTTTAGCCGCTTTCTTCTTGGCTACTTTCTTTTTAGCCACTTTCTTCTTGGCTACTTTCTTTTTAGCCACCTTCCTCTTGGCTACTTTCTTTTTAGCCACTTTCTTCTTGGCCACTTTTTTCTTAACCGTGCGTTTAGCTACTTTCTTTTTAGCTGTACGCTTGGCTGGTCTCTTTGCAGTTACTTTCTTCTTCTTACGAGCAGTAGTTTTTTTCTTAACTGCACGCTTAGCTGTAGTTTTCTTTTTACTTTTAGTTTTAGCCAAAGCCATTAGTGCATCCTCTATGTGTGAGTTACCAACGAGAGTATAAAACTAATTTTTAATTTATCAAATATTTTTTCGATTTAAAAACAATTAGTTTCCAATCAATTTATATAAATTTAATGATGAATTGTTGCCGTTTATATAATCACGCATAAACACATGACAACTTGAACAAATATTTCGGGCATATCATTCGTTTATAAATATTGAAATTACAAAGACGATATCAAATCGAAACTTGCAATCGTTCATTACAACAACTCTCGTGATTAACTGCATGATCACCTTATGCAACTCTCATTAACCACCACATTGAATAACTAATCATTCATTGCACGCCACATTCATCCACGACATTTCTCAATAGCCGCAGACACGCTCAAACCCGCTACACAGCTACGTTTCAACTCTGCCTGCATATAACCTGCAGCCATAAAAAATGCCTGTCAGAGGCAGCTCCAACAGGCACAAATAACAACTTCAGGATGCGGAATGTTATCCGCTTTTTTACTTTATACAACTAGAACCTGAAACCCGTTTGCAGGAAGGCGCCCAGTGAATCGCTTTGCGCCACCAGCGCCGCATCAAGATTGAACCCGAGCCAGAACCCGACACCTGCTGTATAAAGATTTTCTTTTGCCGCATCCGATATATCATCAGCAATATTCTTCTGCACGCCAATACGCAACTGCATAAAATCAAGTATATTAAACTCGCCACCGACAGAAATGTTCTGGGTTTTCAGTGCTTGAAAGTTCTGATTAGTCAATAATGCATCGTTTTCGATCAAATCAACGTCCGCACCTAACGTCAGCATGTCTGTACGATACGCAACACCCAATCTTGCCTGGGTATCAAACGAGAACGTTGATGGAACTCCTAATGAATTAATATAATTGATTTGATGTGACACCAGGTTTGTCGCCACAAGACCAATCTGTGTATGCTTCGTTAATCCCATAACGAGGCCTATATCCAATGTGGTGAAATCGCCTAAATCTTTCGTGGAATTATCGATTAAATCACCCAGCCCTGTATCAACAGTAATGATTGACT
>CALLCZ010000051.1 GCA_937998645.1 uncultured Gammaproteobacteria bacterium | reverse complement strand
AAACCAAAATTCTAAACATAAAAAATCTGGTTTAACAAAAATAACAGACCTTGTATGAAATCCATCAGGAATAAACTAAGCCTTGCTACGTGCTCGTTACTTACAACAGGTAATGCTTCAGCAGAAGCTATTGAGAATGCGTGGGAATTAGACTCATCTTATCTGTATTACAGTGAAGTTGACCGCGTTACCGTTAACAAGCTTGTGGGTACCGCAAAGGGTTATGTATCTCCTAAAGATACTGCCTCGATCAAGGTTGTATTTGACGCCATGTCAGGTGCGACCCCAACCGGTGCGGTAAAGGCCAGTACGCCGTCCTTCACCGGTGCATCCGGAGGTACGGGTATTAGCCCAACCGGCGAGTCCGCAGCGTTGACTGACTTCGATGACACCCGTGTTGCTGTGGCACTGGATTGGGCGCACGAGTATGCGCGCACCATGAGTGTAAATTACAACGGCGCATTTTCCGTCGAAAACGACTGGCGCTCGTTCAGTGTTTCGGCAACAGCGAACAAGGAAAACAGCAGTCGTTCGACAAAGTGGTCACTCGGCATCGCCGGCACCTATGACCAGATTTTTCGTGTGAATGGCAATAATACGCCTGATCCTATGACGCCAGTTTCAGAAGCACGCTTTCTCGGCGAAGGTGAAAGGACAACAACGGATATCATTGCGGGCGTAACCAGGGTCATTAACAGGCGTACCGTTGCACAGCTCAACCTGGGATTTGGTATCGCCAACGGGTACATGACTGACCCTTACAAGGTATTCAGTGTTGTTGACGCTGCAGGTGTTGAGTGGGACCAGTATTTTGAAGGCCGACCTGATTCAAGAATGCGCTGGACGATTACCGCAAATTTGAATCACATGACATTCCCCGGCAATAACGGCATACATCTGTCATACCGGTATTATTCAGATGACTGGGATGTACAGTCCCACACCCTGGATTACGCGCACCGTTTCAATTTTGCCAATGCCGATTATCTCGAGCCAAGAATCCGTTTATATACACAAAGCAAGGCGGAGTTTTATCAGAATTCGTTCGTAGATCCGAATGTTGGTGGTACACCCAATTTGCCGCAATACCTGAGTGCGGATTATCGTCTCGACGATATGGACAGTGCCACAGCCGGATTGACCTACGGTGTACGCTTTGGCGCTGATGCCGATTTGCGCACACGGCTGGAGTATATTTACCAGTCATTCGAGCATTCGGAGTTCGATACCAACAAGGCCATCGTGTTTAACATCAGTTACGGAAAACGTTTCTAGTCAGCGCACGTTAAGCGGTATCGCTGGCCCTGCATGATTGATCAATCAACAGCAGCCCACAGGTACCAGCTGGAGACTGTCCGGTAAGGGCGCCACCTGTCGGCGATCGCATGATAATCCTGGATTGCAGGCTTGTGCGGTAAATCGTAATGATGTTCGATGGACTTGCGCAAGGCGAGGTCACCGAGCGGCAGCACATCCAGACGGCCTAGCGAAAACATAAGGAACATATCGACAGTCCACGGCCCGATACCCGTGAGTGCGGTTAGCGCGTCAAAAACCTGATCGTTATCCCTGTTTGCGAGCTGATCAAGGTCCAGTTCTCCACTGTCTACGGAATCACACAGAATACGCAAGTACCTGATCTTCTGCCTCGATAGACCACAGGACGCCATTTCCTGGTCGTCCAGTGCCTGTATCGATGCAAGCTCATATATCTCCGTCTGCAGCAGCTTCGTCAGCCTGTTCTCGATGCTGCGTGCAGAGGCCACCGACAGCTGTTGATTGATGATCGCCCACACCAGAACGTGAAAATGTGGCGCATGAATCAGGCTGTTTTCCGAGAACAATGTACAGGGGCCGTGTTGCTCGATCAGCCTGGCGATGACCGGATCAGACATCTGTAGTGCACTTTCTGCTTTACGAATGGTTTTTTGCATCTATAGTTAGGGTGTATTACAAGGTAGAATTCGAATTTATACCTATTTGAGACAAAATAATATCCAATTACGATGACACCCATATTACTCGACCAAACAAGTATATTCAGGGCCGGCGTGGCTGTATCCTTTACCATGATCGTGGTATTTTCCAGTGGTTACTACATTGGACACCAGAAAGCGGATTCCGGAAAGGGTATAGAGCTGAATAAAACCATAGCGCTGGCGCTTCCCGGACCGGCGCATGCCGATACCACTGAATATGGACCGCAAATTCCCCGGGAGCAGATACCGGGCGCATATATCGACGTCGACAGTCCGGGTGAAACCTCAGCAGGTGTCAGCAGCAAGCAACAGGCAGTCACGCAAGCGCACAGTGCAGGGGCGGATGTTGAAAACGTCATTAATGAGACAACGAGCACGATCGAGACCCCGGCTGTCAGTGACCTGGCAGCAGTGCAGGATAATCAGCAACTGCATCTGGCATCGCTTACAGTCACAGCTGATGTTTTCAAGACGGCCGACGATACTGATGTCATCCATAAGACGGATGACCAGGCGGTAAATAAAGTCGATAACCAGCATTCCAGTGGCGCTATTGAAGCAGGTGCTCAAGCACAAATCATTGATACCGCAACTGCGGAAGACGCGCTCTACACGATCCAGGTCGGTGCATTCGCCGATTCACAAAATGCTATTCGCAGAATGTCTGAACTCGAATCGCAGAACCTCAGCGCTTATACTGATGGATATACCAACAAGCGCAACGAACTCCGTTTTAATGTGCGCTTTGGCTATTTCAAAGACAAGTCCAGTGCGCTGGCTGCATTAAACAGTTTTGAGCAAAGCATGTCTGGCAGTGGTTATATCGCCAGAGTTCGCCGGAATTAACCTGCCGACCATTCTTACATTATCTCCGTGGTGAAATGACTGATGCCATCACGCATCAAGCTGCTTACATTTGATCTTGATGATACCTTGTGGCCGTGCACGCCCACGATCATGGCTGCAGAGCAAAAACTGTACGAATGGATGCAGCAATATGTGCCGCAAATAACACAGGATCATGATAGCGAGGCCATATTCCATAAGCGCCGTGATTTCATGCGGCAACGACCAGACCTGTTACATGATATGTCGAAATTGCGTGTCGAATCGCTGAAGGCATTGAGCGACGAAACCGGTCTCGGTTACGAATGGATTGATGAGGCATTCGAGGTCTTTTTCCAGGCGCGGCAGCAAGTTGAACTGTACCCGGATGTGGCGCCGGTACTGGATGTGCTGAGTTCAGAGTACACACTGGTTGCGGTGAGCAACGGTAATGCGGATATCGGCCTGACCGGCGTCGACCGCTGGTTCGACTTTTCGGTATCGGCCGCCGAAGTCGGTCACCAGAAACCGCATCCGCTGGTTTTTGAGACCGCCATGGCCAAAGCAGGGGCTGCTCGCGAGGAAACTGTTCATATCGGTGACGATGAGCACCGCGACATATTCGGCGCCTGCGAAGCGGGTATTCGCACCGTCTGGCTCAATCGCAGTGATCGTGACTGGGGCCACACCGAGTGCCAGGCGGACCACCATATTCGCAGTCTGGACGAGTTGCCGGAAATTCTTAGAAAGATGCAATATAATGCGCTTTCTGAATGACTGGAACTAGTGATGATTTATAAAACCGACGATGTTCGGATAAGTGGCATCCAGGAGGTGCTACCACCGGAAATTCTCCACAATGAATTTCCGATGAGCGAGACCGCCTCTGAGACGGTCTATCGGGCACGTGATGCTATTCAAAAGATTATGCGCTATGAAGATGACCGCATCATCGTGATTGTTGGGCCGTGTTCCGTGCATGACCCGGACGCAGCGCGCGAGTATGCCAGTCGGTTGAAACCGTTGATCGAGGGCCTTTCAAACGAGTTGTGCATCGTCATGCGGGTGTACTTCGAGAAACCACGCACAACCGTTGGCTGGAAAGGCTTGATCAATGATCCCGATATGGACGAAAGCTTTCATATCAACAAGGGTTTGCGCCTTGCTCGTCACCTGTTGCTGGATCTGGCGGAAGAGGGTATACCAGCCGGTACAGAATACCTCGATCTCATCAGTCCCCAGTATGTCGCAGACCTGATCAGCTGGGGGGCGATTGGTGCACGCACCACTGAAAGTCAGGGTCACCGCGAACTGGCTTCTGGCCTGTCCTGCCCCATTGGTTTCAAGAACAGCACTGATGGCGCTTTCAATATTGCTATCGACGCAGTCAAAGCCGCTTCATGCCCGCATGTATTCATGTCCTTGACCAAGAAAGGGCATTCGGCGATTTTCTCAACCACGGGCAATGATGACTGCCATATCATATTGCGTGGCGGCAACGGCAAGCCAAATTACGATGAAGAGAGCATCAACAGGGCTGCTGAGCAATTACAGAAGAGCGGTCTCAGACCTGAAGTGATGGTGGATTGCTCGCATGCTAACAGCAACAAGGATTACCGCCGGCAGGTTGATGTCTGTCGTGATGTAGCTAAACAAATCAGTGCTGGCGAGAAGCGTATTATCGGCGTGATGATGGAAAGTAACCTGGTCGAAGGCAGGCAGAATGTGGTCAAAGGGCAGGAGCTGACTTACGGGCAGAGTATTACCGATGCCTGTATCGCCTGGGAAACGACCGAAATGCTGCTGCAGGAACTGGCTGAAGCCGTCAAGCAGAGACGCGAGGCAGTTTCACAAAAAGCGTCTGTCTAGGACCTGGACTGGCAACTACGGCCGTATTCCGAATAGCCCAAATAATCCTTTAATGTATTTTTTTTCTCGCAGAGGCGCTGAGAACGCAGAGGTTTATAATCTGTAGGAGCGGACTTTAATCGCGAACTTCGGCAATTCGCGACTAAAGTTGCTCCTACGAATACCTGTAAATTACTCTGCGTTCTCAGCGCCTCTGCGAGAGATATATCTGCCAGATTGAATTCCGGGTGTTAAGCTTAACCGACCCGCTTTTCGTACGTTCTTTCTACATAGCGGTTGATCAGCTGCTCGAATTCATCCGCGATGTTGTCGCCTTTTAAAGTCACGGTTTTTTCGCCATCTTCGTACACCGGTGCAACAGGGCGTTCACCCGTGCCGGGCAGGCTGATGCCGATATTGGCATGTTTGCTCTCGCCGGGCCCATTGACCACGCAACCCATCACCGCCACGTTCATGTATTCAACACCGGAATATTGTCTGCGCCATTCCGGCATTTGCCTGCGCAGATAATCCTGTACCTGCGAGGCCAGCTCCTGGAAAAAGGTGCTTGTTGTGCGGCCGCAGCCGGGGCAGGCGGTAACGTGGGGGACAAACGAACGCAGCCCCATGGTCTGCAGGATTTCCTGCGCAACGATCACTTCCCGGGTCCTGTCACTGCCGGGTTCCGGCGTCAGCGATATGCGAATGGTGTCTCCAATACCGTCGTGCAACAGAATCCCCAGGGCGGCGGTCGAAGCAACGATGCCTTTGGAGCCGATGCCGGCTTCGGTCAGCCCCAGGTGCAGCGCGTAGTCGCTGCGCTCGGACAGCGAACGGTAGACAGTGATCAAATCCTGCACCACGCTCATTTTGCACGACAGGATGATCCTGTTCCTGGACAGGCCAAGCGCTTCTGCAGACTCCGCACTTTCCAGTGCAGAGCGAATTACGGTTTCGAGCATGACATCATGGGCATCGTGCGGCTCATCCTGTTTTGCATTTTCGTCCATCAGGCTTGCCAGTAATGCCTGGTCCAGACTGCCCCAGTTGACGCCAATGCGCACAGCCTTGTCGTATTTGCACGCCAGCTCGATCATTTTTGCAAACTGGGCATCGCGCCTGTTGCCTTTGCCGACATTGCCGGGGTTGATGCGATATTTTGCCAGTGCCTGTGCGCATTCAGGATGGTCGGTCAGCAGCTTGTGACCATTGAAATGGAAGTCGCCAATCAGCGGCACCGAGCAGTTTTTTTGATCAAGCGCATCGCGTATTTTTGCGACACTGGATGCAGCGTTATTGTCATTGACCGTGATACGCACCAGTTCAGAACCGGCGTGAGCCAGTTGCAGAATCTGCTCGGTGGTGGCGCTGACATCAGCCGTATCGGTATTGGTCATTGACTGCACTACGATGGCATTAGCGCCACCCACGGTGATGCCATCGATGTCAACAGCAACCGATTGCCTGCGGGGTTTGTATACGTCTGGAAATACCATTACAAAAGCTCTGACTTCGGCAGACATGATTTTAGCATTCCTGCCGAGGTACAGATAGAATGCGGTTTTTGATCTGGTGATAACCCGCATTTCTCACCAGGCCGCTGCCTAACCCGAGTAACCACATGATTATTAGAACCGAAGCTCGATTGCGATCAAATACAGTCTGTTTGACGGGACACTATTTCGTTCCATGCACATCTGTAGCGTCCCTGAGCACGCATGTTGATGAAACACGTCCCTGTGTTTCACCCTTCGGGTGCACAGGCATCCTAATTCGCTCCAGGCGAATTAGTCCATCAAACCATAGCTATGGCTATGCTTTTCAGTCCAGACGCGCACTCAGAAACACTACAGATGCACCTGAATCCGAAATCCTGGTGAGAAATACAGGTTAACAGCGTGAAACTGGGACTGGTCATTAATCCGATGGCGGGAATCGGCGGGGCAGTCGGGCTCAAGGGCAGTGATGGCCGGGAAATTGTTGAGCAGGCGCTGCACAAGGGGGCTCTGCCGCGGGCGCAGGAGCGGGCACTTGCAGCCCTGTCCCGGTTCAGGGATTGTGTTCCCGGAACGGTTTTCACTGCTGCAGGTTCAATGGGGCAGGATGTACTCGATAAAGCCGGGATTGAAACCGAAGTGGTATACAGTCCCGCGAGTCAAAACACGACGGCGAATGATACCCGCAATGCCGTTTACGCACTGTGTGAAAAATCCATTGATCTGCTGTTGTTTGCCGGTGGTGATGGTACTGCCAGGGATGTGCTCGACGCGCTGAAACAGCATGGTTCTGATGAAAAGCTAACGGTGATCGGTATACCGGCAGGATGCAAGATCCATTCGGCTGTTTATGCAGTTACACCGGCACAGGCCGGTGAGCTGGTGGCCGGATTGATCGAGGGACAGTTGCTCTCGGTTAAATCCGCCGAAGTGATGGACCTGGATGAAGATGCGTTCAGGGCAGGGCAGGTTAAAGCCAGCTGCTACGGCTATATGCATGTGCCGGTTGATGAACAGCGCATGCAGGCCATGAAGCAGGGAGGTGTTGATACCGAGTCGCTGGTATTGCAGGATATTGCAGCTGATTTTATCGATAACATGCAGGACGATGTTCTCTATCTTATTGGATCAGGAACAACTACAGCAGCATTGATGGAATCATTGGGCCTGGATAATACACTGCTTGGAATCGATGCGATTTTTAACGGCGAACTGGTTGCCAGTGATCTGGCCGAGCAGGACATACTGTCACTACTCGATGAGGAAGCTTACACCAGCGTAAAAATAGTCGTGACGGCGATCGGGGGTCAGGGACACGTGTTCGGGCGCGGTAATCAGCAATTCAGTCCGGCAGTCATCAGGCGCGTTGGCAGTGATAATATTGTCATTGTCGCAACCCGAAACAAGTTGCGCTCGCTGGAGGGCAGGCCACTCAGGGTCGACACGGGCGATACTGAACTGGATGCAGAGCTTGCGGGCATGAAACAGATAATTACCGGGTACGAACAACGCACACTTTATCGAATTAACGGGTCTTGACCAGGCTTTGTGGGTTGATACGATGAAAATTTTGTCACAGAGGTCACAGAGAACACAGAGGCAAATACTTGTTTTGCTGTTTTGATCTGGACTGCAGTCAACGTAGGAGCGGCTTTAGCCGAGAATTCATCGCGATCTGACGGATTTTTCGCGGCTAAAGCCGTTCCTGCAAAACCATAGACGTCTGTGGCTAGCATCTGAATGTTTACCCACTTTATTCAGGGAAGAGCCGAATTAACTAGTAAGAGATACCTATGCAAGATACAGAATACACTGAAGGCCTGCTGAAATTCATACAGGCATCACCCACGCCGTTTCATGCAGTCGCAGCAATGAAAGACATACTGGATGCCGAGGGTTTTCAGCAATTAAATGAGTCAGATGCCTGGAGCCAGGTTAAACCGGGACGCTATTATGTCACGCGTAATGACTCATCAATTATTGTCTTCAACCTGGCGGGTGACCTGGCCGAAAATGGCTTTCACATGGTGGGCGCCCACACAGACAGCCCCTGCCTCAAGGTCAAGCCCAATCCTGAAATCGTCAAAAACTGTTACTTTCAGCTGGGTGTCGAGGTCTACGGTGGTGCCTTGCTCAATCCCTGGTTTGACCGTGATCTGTCACTTGCAGGCCGTGTCAGCTATGTGAACAAGCAACAGGAGGTTCACAGCAGCCTGGTTGATTTTGAACAGGCCATAGCGGTTATACCCAGCCTGGCGATTCATCTTGATCGTGAAGTCAATGAGACACGCAGCATCAACAAGCAGACCCAGTTGCCGCCGGTGCTGATGAAGCTTCCGGATGATCAGAAGCATAAAGAGGCTACCCCCGATTTTCGAGAGCTGCTTTTAAAGCTGCTTGGTAAACAGCATCCCGAAACCGATGCGGTCAAGGTGCTCGATTATGAACTGGCATTCTATGATGTGCAGCCGCCGGCTGTGATCGGCCTGCATCAGGATTTTATCGCTGCAGCGCGTCTCGATAACCTGTTGAGCTGTTACACCGGGCTGATAAGCCTGTTGAGTGCGGGTGAGGATACGAACTGCCTGCTGGTATGCAACGATCATGAAGAAGTCGGCAGCGTGTCAACATCGGGTGCAATGGGCTCATTCCTGACCAGCGTTTTGCAAAGGCTGTGTACAACGCCCGAAGAGCTGGTCCGTGCAATTGATCGCTCGATGCTGATATCTGCGGATAATGCCCATGGGGTTCACCCCAATTATGCGGATAGACATGATGATAACCACGGGCCGATCCTCAACCAGGGACCGGTCATCAAGATCAATGCGAACCAGCGCTATGCGTCTAACAGTGAAACCAGTGCGGTATTCCGCAACATCTGCGATCAGGCAGACGTGCCTGTACAGTCATTCGTCGTGCGTTCAGACATGGCGTGCGGCAGCACGATCGGCCCGCTTACCGCAGCCGAAACAGGCATCAAAACCATTGATGTGGGTGTGCCGACATTTGCCATGCACTCGATTCGTGAGCTGGCGGGACGCTGGGACGGGTATTATCTGTACCGTGCGTTGCGTGAATATTTCAAGTAATGAGAACAAAATAGCTGTAGTCTGTTTCATGCGGGTTGCCGCATGGCAAGCTCAGCTGAAACACAAAGCAGAACATAGGGGAACAAGATATGGCTGTCGCAATTACATTGCAACAATACCTGGATCGTCTGGGTGTCGATTATGAAGTCGTTGCGCATCCATATGCCGATACCGGGCTTGATACTGCAGAGCGGGCTCACATACCCCCCGATAAGCTGGCAAAGTCGATCATGCTTGAAGATGAAGGTGGTTACCTGATGGCGGTGTGTTCTGCATCCAGACGTATAAAACTGGGTGATCTATATCGAGAGATCAATCGACGGCTGGAATTCGCCAATGAAGCTGAACTTGCTGATGTGCTGGGTGACTGTGCTCTCGGGGCGGTTCCACCGGTAGGCGAGCTGTACGGTGTGGATGTTGTCGTGGATATGGAGTTATTCATGCAGCCTGACGTCTATTTTGAAGCGGGCGACCACGAGGAACTGATCCATGTTTCTGCCGAAAATTTCCAGATATTGATGTCCGGCGCCGAGCATGCGTCTTTCAGCAAACCGGCCTGATTTCTTATGCAGGACACCAGGCCGGCTACTCGCCGGCTTTTTTTGCGCGCATGGTTTATGAATACAGGCGTTCGAGTAAAGAAACATATATACTCTAAAGTAATTGACAATACTGCCCTAAGGCGCTGAATTTCAAGCATGATTACAGTTAAGAAATCACATAAACTCGATGATGTCTGTTATGACATCCGTGGCCCGGTGCTGCGTGAAGCGCGCCGACTCGAAGAAGATGGCCACAAGATACTGAAACTGAATATCGGCAATCCTTCACCATTTGGTTTCGATGCGCCGGAAGAAATCGTGCAGGATATGATTCATAACGTGCCGGAGTCCCAGGGCTACAGCGATTCGAGAGGTCTGTACTCGGGTCGCAAGGCCGTCATGCAGTATTGCCAGGAAAAAAATATCGCCAATGTTGAAATTGATGATATTTATCTGGGTAACGGTGTCAGCGAAATGATCGTGATGGCGATGCAGGCCCTGCTCAATAACGGTGATGAAATACTCATACCTGCGCCCGATTATCCGCTGTGGACGGCCTCTGTTTCACTGTCTGGAGGCAAACCTGTTCATTATTTATGTGATGAACAATCTGACTGGTTCCCTGATGTCGCGGATCTTGAGAAAAAAATAACTGACCGAACACGCGGCATCGTTATTATCAATCCCAATAATCCGACGGGCTCGCTTTATCCGCAGGACATTCTTGAATCGATCATTGAGCTGGCGCGTAAACACGAACTGATTATTTTCTCCGATGAGATCTACGACAAGATCATTTACGATGATGCAGAGCATATCTCAACAGCATCATTGGCCGATGATGTCCTGTTCATCACTTTTAACGGGCTCTCCAAGGCCTATCGGGTTGCCGGTTTCCGATCCGGCTGGATGGTGATCAGCGGTGCCAAGCTCAGGGCAAATGACTATATCGAAGGTATCGAGCTGCTGGCCTCGATGCGGTTGTGCTCCAATGTCCCCGGGCAGCATGCTATCCAGACCGCACTAGGCGGTTATCAAAGCATCAACGACCTGGTGGCACCCGGCGGACGCCTGTGTCGGCAGCGGGATCTTGCATATGAGCTGTTAACCGATATCCCGGGTATCAGTTGTGTCAAACCCAAAGGCGCGATGTATTTGTTCGCGCGCATGGACCCCAAGGTTTGCAAGATAAGCGATGACGAAAGAATGGTGCTGGATCTCCTGCTGCAGGAGAAGATATTGATTGTTCAGGGTTCGGCTTTCAACTGGCCGAACATGGACCATTTTCGCATCGTATTCCTGCCGCGCGAAGATGAACTTGAATATGCCATTTCACGTCTCAGGCACTTTTTCGCCGAATATGATCAGTAAGCCGGGTTCACTGGCATGTCGGATATCGATATCAGGAATAATCTCGCTGCTGTAAAGCGCCATATTCATGATTGTGCTGTTCGATCAGGGCGTGTGCCTGATGAAATTACCCTGGTCGCTGTATCGAAGACGCGTTCACTCGATGAAGTAAGGATGGCGATCGATGCCGGTCAAATAGACTTTGGCGAGAATACTGTCCAGGATGCGCTCAGCAAAATACCTGAACTTAAAGGAAGCCATTCTCAATGGCACTTCATAGGTCATTTGCAATCAAAAAAAGCCAGACAAATTCCAGGTAATTTCCACTGGGTTCATTCAGTCGACAGCCTGAAGCTGGCGCAAAAGCTTTCTAGCGCAATGCTTAACGCTGAAGAAGATACCAGTATAAACTGCCTTCTACAGGTCAATGTTTCTGCAGAACCTTCAAAGTCGGGTTTGAATACAACCGGAGTTGTACCGTTCATTGATGAGCTGTTGCAACTGCAGTTGCCGCGCATTAAATGGCGCGGTCTGATGACCATCGGCGTACAGGGTGATGACGCCAGCAGCCGTGCTGCTTTCTCCGGGTTAAGGTCATTGCTTGATCAATGTCAGCGCGAATTCGGCCTGGAGGAATTTGATCAACTATCAATGGGTATGAGTAATGATTACCCCATTGCCATCGAAGAAGGATCAACCATGGTAAGGATCGGCACAGCGATTTTTGGCGAAAGAAACATAAAGTGTACTGGTTGAGACACTGATCTGTCAGTAGCGTCTGATTTTACTCACCGAGATAATCCTAAATGGACATTAAGAGAGTCCACAGATGAACGCAGATAAACACAGATAATACGTGTGTTATTTCTTGTCCGCGACAAAAATGTCAGGAGCATTTTTGAACGCACATAGTGCGGCCCCGAATGATAATGAGGGGTGGAGGCCAGGAAGCCCGGAATAACAACGCGAAGAACGCAAAAAAACCATAGTTATTTAGTTTTTTCTTTTTTCGCGTCTTTTGCGGGGTGCGTGTAGCGGCAGGCGGATAATACAGTTCTTATCTGTGTTTATCTGCGTTCATCTGTGGATTGAAGTTTTTACTGAACTCTATTTGCGTAGGGCAGCAATGGGCTGGGCGGCTTTGCCAGGTTAGATTCCGGTTATTTTTCTTTATGATTGAAAGTTTCGCCTGATTCTTCAGCAGCTGACTGCACAGTCGCTTCATCCGGGAACAGTTTTTTCAGGTCGGCCATGGACAGGGTGTCGCCTTTTTCATCGAAGCGCTGCCAGATTTTTTCCCAACGCTCATCACTAAAATAAAACCCGACCGGTAAAAGGCACACG
>CALLCZ010000050.1 GCA_937998645.1 uncultured Gammaproteobacteria bacterium | reverse complement strand
CGCCTCGGCGAGAATAGTACCGTAAGGTGGATTAGCGCAGCGTAATCCATCAGCGGCTTATTTGACCGCGATCAACTCCACTTCGTAGATCAGCGCGCTGTTCGGTGGAATGGTCTTATTGGGCGTGCGCTTGCCATAGGCCAGCTCGGGCGGGATGTACAGCTCCCATTTGGCGCCTTCTTTCATCAACTGCAGCGCCTCGCGCCAGCCCTTGATGACTTTTTTCAGCTGAAAGGTCACCGGTTTGCCGCGGTCGTAGGAGCTGTCGAACTCGGTACCGTCGATCAGGGTGCCGCTGTAGTTTACACTCACGCTGTCCGTGGCTTTCGGGCTTTTGCCTTCACCGGCCTTGATCACTTTATATTGCAGGCCGCTTTCCAGTGTCACCACGCCTTCTTTTTTCGCGTTTTCTGCGAGGAATGCCAGTGACTGTTCCAGGTTGTGCTGCACACGCTGTGCGCGGATCTGCGCCAGTGCCCTGTTCCGTCCCGACGTCTTGACCAGTGGCTTGTTACCATCGATGGCGTCATTAATGCCCTGCAGCAGCAGCTCGGAATTGAGCTCCAGCGCATGGCCCTTGAGTTCGGTGCCCAGATCATAACCGAGACTGTAGATCGCCTTGTCTTTGTCGCTTTCAGGCACAACGGCTTCGGCCGCTATGCTCACGGAGCCGCACAGTGCCAGGGCCGGGATCGCCAAACATGAATATTTCATTGTTACTTGTTTACTCCTGTTAACTGGAAGATTGAATACAGAAAAATACACGCCGACAGAAACACGCTGTCAGGTTAGTGTGAATCGCTGGTTTTATAACGGTAAATCCCTTTTGAGGCAAGTGTGCTATTCAGAAGTATCCGGCACGATAATATGGTTATTTCGGGCGGGTCATACGGATTACTCCACCGAAGCCCATATATTCATCAGCGCCGAGCCGTGCAATAGGTTCGAGCTTGTCGGCGTGAACTTTGAGGCGGCCTGTATCGCTGGTGCTGGTGATGTCTTCATCGATGTAGATACGATTGACCTTGCCGTAGATGATCGATTGCGGCGTACTCCCGAGTTCATGGATTTGATAACACTCGCAGGCGTAGGCAATCCTGCATGCCTTGATTCGTGGTAGTCGTGAGCCTTCAAACCGTGTTGTTTCGATGCCGAGTTGATCAAGCTCCGAGATATCGGCAGCCAGTGTCGCTGATGACTGGTTCAAGTCTTCAAGCATTTCACGATGGGCGATATGCACAACGAAGTCTCTGCGCTGCTCGATATTGACACGCGTGTCCTTGAAGCTGCCGTCCGGCTTCTTGCCGACCGACAGCATGATCAGTGGCGGGTCGCTGCAGACCGCATTGAAGTAGGAGAACGGCGCCAGGTTGTACTTGCCCTGCTCGATCTCTGACAACACCCAGGCGATGGGCCGGGGTATCAGGGTCTGGATCATGTGGAAATAGACCTGCCCAGGTTTGAGTTCTGCCAGGTCAAGTATCATCAAGCCATTCCAGCAGGTAGTAGATCATCTGGCCTTCAGAGGATTTCGAAGGGCCACTGACACGTGCGGCGTAGCGCTTGTTGTCCGGGTCGGCGTCATCGATCGCATCGGCCGCGGACTCTTTGATATCGACACAGCTGGCGGCAAATCGGTTGCGGCTGCGGCGCGGTACATAGACCACCGCAAAGTGCATTCCGGATACTGTTGATTCCGGGTCGGGTGGAACGATGCCGCGCATGGTTATATTAGTGCTTGTTCATTCTGTCAACGTAGGCCATGCCCAGCGCAGACAGAACAAATGTGAGATGGATGATAACGTACCACATGAGCTTGTTGTCGGGGATCTGCTGTGCATTCATGAAGGCTTTCAGCAGATGAATCGAAGAGATCGCAACGATGGAGGCGGCAACTTTCTGTTTTAACGAGCCGGAGTCGAGTTTGCCCAGCCATTCAAGTTTTTCCTTGCCTTCTTCGATGTCAATCTGCGAAACGAAATTCTCGTAACCGCTGAGCATGACCATTACCAGCAGGCCACCGACCAGGGCCATATCGACCAGGCTGAGCACCACCAGTACCAGGTCCGCTTCCTTCAGCGAGAATACCAGTGGCAGGGTGTGGAATGCTTCCTGGAAAAATTTTATACCCAGCAGCAACACGGCAATGCTGAGCCCGAGATAAATAGGCGCCAGCAACCAGCGGCTGGCATACATGGTGTTCTCTATAAAGCGTTCCATAGTGTTACTCAAATGTCAGGTCGGGTAATTCTACCTGATCACTTACTTCAGTAAATTGATTATTAATGGCTCGAGGTGATCTGTGTAACCGAACGAGACATCGCGCAGGATGCCTTCACGGTCCACCAGGATAGAAGAGGGCGTGCCCTGCAGCTTGTAAGTTTCAAAGGTTTGCGCACAGTGCGTTTTCGATTCCAGGTAGGCGCGGGCCTTGTCATACACCGGCTGCCGGCGCTGTTGTGGCCAGTCAGCATAATCCGGTAGCTGGCCGAGAATGAAAGCATTGATTGCGGTATTGTCGATCCTTGCGGTGTTTTCCACCAGCGCGTCCATGCCGATAGCAAAAGGCAAGGAATAATCCAGCCTGTTGTCATGCAGTAAACCGGCCTTGCCGAGTTGCTGTAAGGGGTCGCCGATCAGTTCACCCGTTGCTACCAGGCGTTGAAGATTTTGCAGGGTGTTTTTATCAAAATCTTCGAAAGCAGTGGCAAGGCCAATCACGGTTAGTCCTTTGTCGTGATAGGTTTGGTGCAGATGCAGCACCTCCGGCAGTGCATGCACGAAGCAGCCCGGACAGTTCACCTGGAACACTTCAACCAGCACAACGCGGCCAGGCAATGTGCTGAAGTTGACAGCATCGCCCTGCACCCAGTGCTCGACCAGTATATCGGGTGCCGCTTGTCCAATCGTTGCGCCAGTGTTCATTTTAGAATCCAGTTAGCCCGGCTTGTGAGCCCAGGCATGAGCGAAAAAAGCCGGTTAATTATCCGGCTGAACTTCGCATGGCTCGGGACGGATGAGTTCATTCAGCGTAACATACGCAACCATCATGAGTCTTGAACACGATTATAACGCGCTTGAGCCCGACACCATTCTTCAGGCCGTCGAGTCTATCGGCCACATCACCTCCGGACGCATGCTCGCGCTCAACAGTTATGAAAACCGTGTCTATCGCATCGAGCTGGAAGAGGGCGCACCGCTGGTGGCGAAGTTTTACCGCCCGGACCGGTGGAGCGATGAAGCCATTGTCGAAGAGCATACTTTTACGCAGGAACTGGTGGAAGAGGAAATACCGGTGGTTGCACCGCTGGCGTTTGATGGTGAAACGCTGCTGCAATCTGGCGGCTATCGTTTTGCGTTGTATCCATTACAGGGCGGTCGCTGGCCGGATCTCGAATACACCGAGGACATGATGTGGATGGGGCGTTTCATCGCGCGCATTCATGCCGTTGGCAGTCGACAGACGTTTCGTCATCGGCCGGAAATCAGTATTCAACGGCTTGGCAATGATGCGGTTGATTACCTGCTGACAAGCAGCTTCATTCCCGCCCATCTGGAGCAGGCCTATCAGACGCTGACCAGGGATTTACTGTTCAACATAGAGCAGCGCTTCGCCTCGGCAGGCGAGTATTCAACGCTGCGTCTGCATGGTGACTGTCATCGTGGCAATGTTTTATGGACTGACCGGGGCCCGCATTTTGTAGATCTCGATGACTGCTGCAACGGGCCGGCAATACAGGACCTGTGGATGCTGCTCTCGGGCGAGCGTGCCGAAATGACCGTGCAAATGATCGACCTGCTGGAAGGCTACAGTGAATTTGCATCACTGGACATGGCCGAGATGAACCTGGTCGAGGCCCTGCGGACACTGCGCATGATGCACTATGCTTCGTGGCTGGCCAGGCGCTGGAATGATCCGGCGTTTCCGCAGGCGTTCCCCTGGTTTGACAGCACGCAGTACTGGGAGCAGCATATACTGGAACTGCGCGAGCAACTGGCGCGCATGCAGGAACCGGTTTTAACCGTATAGTGAAACTCTTATTAATTCCGTTCGCCCTGAGCCTGTCGAAGGGCATGTTGGCTAACTTAATGATATTGCAGTATTACTGACAAATGGTTCGACAAGGTTCTCCTGAGTCTACCGAAGGGCTCACCATGAACGGTAGTATTAATCAGAGTTTCCTTAGGAATTACTATGTGTGGACGAATAGATGCCCATGACCCTGTCGGTGTGAACAACCTGGTCAGTGTGCTTGACGTGGTTATACCCAAAGACAGGTTTCCACCCAGGTACAATGTTGCACCGGGTACGACACTGGCGACGATCTGTCACAAGGTGGATATCGATGTGGCCGATATGCACTGGGGTATCGTGCCGCACTGGGCAAAACCGGGTCAGTTTGAACGTCCGTTGATCAACGCGCGTGCAGAAACCATCCATGAAAAAGCCTCGTTTAAAAAACTCATTGCACGTACACGCGTCATTGTCCCGGTTAATGGCTTTTATGAATGGCGACGCGTTGAAGGCAATAAAGCGACGTTCTATTTCAAGTCGAATGATCAGGATGCAATGGCGCTGGCGGGGATTTACCAGATCAGCCGCGACGGTGAAATGCATTGCTGTTTAATTACAACCGAGGCAAACGAAGTGATGCGACCGGTACATGATCGCATGCCGGTGCTGATTCCGCAGGGTGCGATGCGGGACTGGCTGCTGTCGGAAGATACCCATGTCATTGATGCGTTGATGAAGCCCGCAGCTGATGACAGTATTACTGCCATTGAAGTGTCCAGTTATGCCAACAATGCACATAACGAAGGCGAGAAGTGCATTAAGCCACTGTAGTGATGAGCTCATGTGTAACAACATGTGTTTTTATTATTTTTTAAAAATATGCAGTCAGGAGACAATGTGAAGATAACGATCATCAGCGGCAGTCACCGCAATCCATCTCAAAGCGAAAAAGTTGCACGCCATATCGAAAAGGCTTTGCGGCAGGAGCAAGGCGTCGATACCTGGTTGTATGCCCTGGCTGATAACCCGTTGCCATTGTGGGATCAAACTATATGGGAAGATGATCAGCAGTGGAAAGATCTACTGGCGCCGATCAGGGAGCAGCTGGAATCGAGTGACGGTTTTGTCATTGTATCTCCTGAATGGCACGGCCAGGTGCCCTCAGGGCTGAAGAACTTTTTTCTGCTGTTCAACCGGTTTGAGCTGGGGCATAAGCCGGCACTGATCGTTGCGGTATCAAGTGCGGACGGTGGTGCATACCCGGTGGCCGAGCTGCGCATGAGCAGCTATAAGAACAATCGCATCTGCTACATACCCGAGCAGGTTATCGTACGCAATGTTGAAGGTGTCCTGAACGATAATGCAGAGGATAACAACCAGGAAGCCGACAGCTATTTCAGGGAGCGTATCAGCTGGTCACTGGAAATATTGAAAGCCTATGCCGGGGCGATGAAGCCAATGCGAGAATCGGGGCAGTTGCATCACAACAAGTTTGGTAATGGCATGTGAGTTTTTTCAACGCAAAGGCGCAAAGACGCGAAGGGCGCAAAGAAATGCGATTGTTTTACCGCAGAGGCGCGGAGACGCAGAGAATAACGTATACCAATATATGCTAGTTCTGCGCAATAGGTCGGGTTAAGGCTTTGCCGTTCCCGGCAACAATAAAACCGCTCATGGTGAGCTTGTCGAAGGGCGACGCTTCGCTTATGCAAGCCTGCTTACTAAAAAAATAAACAACAAATATTTGTCTTTCCTCTGCGCCTCGGCGCCTCTGCGGTTAATAAAATATCTACTTTGCGCCCTTCGCGTCTTTGCGTTGAGAAGTCAAGCTGTACAACAGCCAGGGTCGGTTACAGGCTGCCGAGTGAGTTGTCTGCTTCCTGCGGCTTTTCCTGCCGGGTTTTTCTCAACATGGCTTCGACTCTCGCTGCCTTGATGTGCTTTTCTGCAATGATCTTGGGATATAGCACGTGCAGCTTGTCGACCAGCAGCGCGTGTCTTCTGGCAGTCTGCTCGAGAGTCTCGCGCTGGTCATCCTTGAGGAAATCGAGCAGCAGGAACCATGGCGACATCCAGTTAATAAAATCATTGATCAGTTTTGCGTGAGTACTGTTCTCCCAGTGATCTTCGACAAACATGCGGGGAAAGAGTCGCGGTGACATCTCGCGCCCGACCAGGCCCTGCTTGAGGTTTATGCCCTTGAGGCCGTATCCATAACCGTTCTGTTCACGCAGGAACCATTGTGCTGAAGGCCTGTTGCCGGCGCGAGAATTAATCAACTGGTTCAACAGGTCGGCATGTGTATCAAAACCGTCGGTCAGTTTTGCTGCCTCAGACTTGAACTGGCTTCGGCACAGGTTGCCTGCTCTCCATGTCAACTGATCGTTATCGTAGATGTCATGATCACAGCAAACACTGTCAATCAAGGCGAGTGGCTGCCTGGTGCTTTCCTCGAGTAGCCATAGCTCGTAATAATCGCGGAATTCAAATGGCACATCCGCAGCATAATGGCGCACCACTTCGAGCAGGCGCTCACCTTTGTGCTGTATTTCCCGGTAATGGTAGCCGGGTAAAACCGGTGCGCGTACGAGGCCGCCTGCTTCGCTCCAGATGCCAAAGCGTATGTGGGGATTATCGATATGGGCGAATTCTTCGGGATCGTTATCTGTGGTATCGAAGTTATCGCGGACATAAAGAGACCAGTTGACGCCGTCTGTAGTAACTGCCTCGGCGTCATCGAGTGCGATGACATTCATGACACCGCGGAAAGGATTAAGAATCCGCTCGCTGTAACATACGATGTCCATGCTTAATGTATAGCGTATTTGTTATCGATATGCGCAATATCAATGGCAATCAGCCTGGCTGTGATGTGATCGCAGTGAGTTCTGTTTGAAAATATAAATTAGAGCCATTAGTGTTTCTTATGGAATTTGAGCCATTCCATAAGAAAAATTTTGCTTTAGCATTATTAAATGCCCCGATAATTTTGATCCATGTCGGTTAACATTTGAAAATCAATATGGTTATGATGTGTTAATCACCAACAGGGAAAATAATATGTTACAAGGCGATGATCGCGTCATCTGGGGTAACCTTTTCAAAGTGTTAGTGGTGCTCGTGGTTATTATGCTTGCACTCATTTTGCTGGCAAATGTACTGGCCTGAGTAAAACATAGCGGTCACGCACGATGCAGTTGCCAGTCCCGCTGCAACCAGGCTGCCGTGATACGCTAGTGCCATGGATAAAACAGCTCTTGTCATAACAATATTAATCGCTTTCATTGCCGCACTACTGGTTTTTTTGCGCCTCTACTTTGGTGGCCAGATGAACCACTGGTTCAGTTGATATATCAGTGGTGGCGAGTACAATGGTTCAAGCCATAGAAACATTTCTGCTGGAGGTGTGTTATGAGCGCAACGATCAGTGATATTACTGTTCACATCGATGAAACCCTGAGCGATCGTGAACTGGGAAACCTGGAGCAGGCCATTCGCAGCGATGAAGGTGTCGTTTCAGTCGGTCACAATGATAAAGGCAGGCACTTCGTGGTCGTGTTGTATGATCCTGAAGAGATCAGGGGTAAGGACATTCTCGGTCGTGTAACCGAGCAGGGTTTTCACGGCGAGCTTATCGGCTTCCTGTAAAATCCCCATATAGTTATATCTGAAACGCCCAAATCAGGGCGTTTTTTTGTCTGAGCAGGCGGGACCCGCTGTCTGTATCGGCACATATCTGCTAAAGTGCCGTTTTTTTACTGATATAGATTTAGAGAGTTATTATGCAAATTGGAGATCAGAAGGTCGTTACTCTTCATTACACACTGACAGATAACGACGGTAAAGTCATCGACAAGTCCGAAGATGGTAGCTTTGCCTATTTACATGGCGCCAGCAATATTATTCCCGGACTGGAAGATGCACTTACCGGCAAGTCTGCCGGCGAAGAGATGTCTGTTGCTGTCTCGCCCGAACAGGCTTATGGGGTTCGCGATGAATCCATGTTGCAGCAGGTGCCAAAAAACATGTTTGAAGATACCAGCCAGATTGCTGTTGGCACCCAGTTTCATGCGCAGGGGCCGAATGGAGAAATGCTCGTGGTTACTGTAATGGATGTGCAGGAAGAGCACGTTGTTGTTGATGGCAATCATCCACTGGCCGGGGTGGAACTTAATTTCGATGTGAAAATTATTGATGTGCGTGATGCTTCAGAAGAAGAAGTTGAGCACGGCCATGTACACGGCCCCGGCGGTCATCACCATTAATCCGGCGTTTGTAAGTTAACAACGTCAGGACAATATTAATAATCCCTGCTGTTATACAGCAGGGATTTTTGCTTCAGGCGAAGAGATTATATATCCAGGCGAAAATCGCACCGCCTATCAATGCATCAACGAGCCCGTAAAGTGAACCGATGACTACCTGGTAAAGGCTGCCATCGTGAACATGACCGGGATAAACAGACGCTACTACCCTTAGAAATGATCCGCCGAATTCGGGCCACATCATATTGGCCATACCAACAGCGAGCATTGCCAGCCCCCAGACGACGCCTGCTGCGAGTGCGAATGCTTTTACATTGAGTCCCATATCTCAATCCTCATCGTTATAGTTATGTTATATCACGAGAACTTCTTTATCGTTTCCGGTTACAGTTGTATATAGCAGATGAAGCAGATGTTTATGATTTTCTGATGAAATCTGCCGCTGTATTAAAGAATGTAATGTACAGATGTTTTATATCTTTAAAACAGAGTGGCATTTTATTTATAATACTCAAGGTATCGATTTTGGAAGCAGGTAATGAAAAGCAATAAAAAACTTAAAAAATATTATTTCGTAGAAGAATCAGAAATTCATGGCAAAGGTCTGTTCTCGCAAGTGGAAATCGAGAATGGCGCATACCTGGGTCGTTATCATGGCCCTAAAGTCGATGAAAACGGTATGCATGTTTTGTGGGTTGAAAATGATGATGGAGCCTGGGAAGGCTATGACGGTGAGAATATCCTGCGTTACCTGAATCATAGCAAAAAACCCAATGCTGAATTTGATGGCCGGGATTTATATGCTATTTGCGATATCAAACCCGGTGAAGAAATAACATTCGATTATGGCGAAGAGCCATAATCAAATATCCCCACAAATATTATTTACCGCAGAGACGCAGAGTACGCAGAGATAATTATATTTATTTGCAGGAGGAGCTTTAGCAGCGAACAACTGCCCGCTAGATCGAGGCATCATTCGCGGCTAAAGCCGCTCCTACGAAAACTTTTATAAATCTCTGCGCCCTCTGCGTCTCTGCGGTTTAAATGAGTTATCACCCCAGATCGACCGGTAGATAGAAGAACACGAAGCGGCCGTCTTCGATGTCTATCTTCAGTGTTGCGCCATGGTAGAGCCCGTAATCCACATAGCCGGGTACAGCGCTGAAGGCGTGACATTCACTGGCATGCTGCGGTGATTCAAAATCCCGGTCGCGGTCATACCAGGACAGCAGCATATGTTCTTCAAGTTTGTCGTCGGCAAGGCTGTTGGCGATGGCCATTGCCTGCAGGTAATCAGACGGTGATGGCTCGGGATGCAGGTTCACTATTTCAACACCTTCATAAGAAGGCGGGCTGAGATCACAGTGTGAGCCGGATTCGTTGTTATCCACTGTAGAACTCAACACTGGTGTCAATATCAATGCCCTGCGGCAGGTTTTTTGATACCGGGCACTGTTGCATGCGTGAAACAATGTAGTCGATATCATTCTCATTCGCCTTGCCGGCGGCCAGCTTGACGATGAATTTTACATAGACTTTTTCCAGGAACCAGTCTTCACTGGCTTCAACCAGTAATTCCGCCCGTGAAGACTTGAAAGCGAGTTTGCGTTCGGTCGCATTGGTTCGCAGGAACATATGCTGGCAGGTGAATATCGAATAGACAAAGATCAGGAAGCCCGGAGTCGTTGTATTCAGATCCAGTGTTTCCCATTCATTTTCATTCAGCACATCTGCCTGGAGTGAAGCAATTTCGTTTTCAGTGGGTCCGTAGTCAACTGCCATGCGCAGGTTGAAAATATGTTTGCTCATAATACTATTCAAGTTTTTCCAGTAAATTCGGGTCGATTATATGTTCAGGGTAGTGCATTTCAAGTTTTTCAATTTCGGCTTGAGCTTCATCTATTTTACCCTCGGTGATTAAACGGGAGATCTTCACTTGCCACATTTCCGGTGTAAGTATGGCAAAGGGCGCACTGTCGGCTGCCTGCATTCTGGATCGCCCCAGGTCGAAGCTATCGGATTCAACGTGCATCTCCTCCTTCGCTAAAGGTGAAGCAGCGTCTAATGCAGGTGATGTGGTAGCGCTGGAGCTTGCGCCGCTGCGCGCCGGCATGGCCCGGGATTCAGAATAGTCGCTGTCTTCAAGCAGCATGGCTGGTGCGCTTGCCGGTGACGGGGCTTCCGCCGATTTCTTTTTCGCTTCAGTGGACCTGTATGCGTTCAGACCTGTTTCATCAGGCGCAATGAGTGAGCGGCTTTTTTCGCTGGTGGCCTGAGTCAATGCCGGCTGTGGTTCTTGCTGTTGAAGTACTGGCACGAGGATAATCGTTATGACGATAACAGCCGCTATCGATACCGCCGCAGGCCAGTTTCCGGAAAAGGGCCCTCTTGTAGTCGCGGGCGTGTCAACAGCATCGCGGGAAGCAGCCAGGATGGCGTCATCAAGCCTTTTTGATGGAGCAGGCCTGCCTGCCTCGTGGTAAAGGCTGGAGATATTTTCGTCATCGGTGTTCATGAATAAACTCCAGTTGATCCCTTAATTTTTTGTATGCATAGCGCAAACGGCTTTTTGCGGCCTCGTAGCTTACACCCGTGGTGTTTGCGATTTGTTCGATGTCGAGTCCCGCTTCTTCTTTTAACAGGAAGGCTTCTTTTTGATCGCGAGGCAATTCTGTAATCGCATGCATCAGCAATTCATGTTGATTGCCTGCTTCGAGCTGGTTTTCGGGCTGAATACGTTCGGCCCCGCTTATGGCTGACAAGCTGTCAGAATCGTTGCTAAGCGGACGCAGGTTATGCCTGCGATAGTGGTCGATAATGCGGTTGCGCGCGATGTGGTACAGCCAGGTTTTAAACGTGGCTTTTACCTGGTAGCTCATGCGTGAATTGATGACTTTCAGCCAGATGTCCTGGAACAGCTCTTCCACGAACTCCTGTCCGCTCTGGCGCAGGATAAATCGATATAGCGGGCCTTTATGCCGTTGGTACAGAACTTCAAAGGCGTTGGCATCACCATTGCAGTAGCTCAGCATCAGATTCTCGTCAGAAATTTCATCATCCATATGGCGCAAGCATACGCATTTCTGCAATAACTTTAAATAGAAGACCCTTCTCCATATTGTGGAGAAGGGTCGTTGTTAGATGAGGTATATTGTATTTGATAATACTGGCTCAGCCTTTAACGCGCGTGGTTTGAAGTGATTTTGCAAGATTGACCAGGGATATGAATTCACCGCGATATCCAAAAGCATCGCGTCCGCGAGCATTACGCGCCAGCTCGAGAACATCGTCGTATTGATAGTTGTCGGTGTATCTGCCGCCTCGAAGCAACTGGCCGAATCCTGCGACAGATGCCGAGAAGCGAAAGCGTTCGCTGGTTTTATCCAGCGTGTTTACGATATCGGCTGTTTTTACCGGACGCTCAATCAGCTCGCTGGTATTCGAATCCGGTTGCTTGTAACGAAGGCGCAATAATGCGATTTCATCTTTATGGGGTGTATCGGCACCGGTGACCGGGGAGTATCGCAGTGGATCGATGAAGTTGCTTTTGCTGTCGACCATGCTGATTTCATACAGTGCGGTTACCGTATGGCCTGCGCCAATTTCACCGGCATCGACTTTATCGTTGTTGAAGTCATCGCGTTTGAGCGCCCGGTTCTCATATCCGATCAGCCTGTATTCAGCCACCACGGCAGGGTTGAATTCGAGCTGGATCTTGACATCTTTTGCGATGGTATTGAGTGTCGAGCTGATTTCATCAACGAGTACTTTCTGAGCTTCGTTCAGTGTGTCGATATAGGCGTAATTGCCATTGCCGGCATCAGCCAGCTGTTCCATCAGGTGATCATTGTAATTGCCTGTACCAAAGCCGAGCGTGGTCAGTGAAATGCCGGATTTGCGTTTTTCCTCGATCAAGTCCTTGAGGGCCTCAAAGTTGACTGTGCCAACATTGAAGTCACCATCGGTCGCAAGTATGACACGGTTAATCCCGTCCTTGATGTATGACTGTTCGGCCAGCTGATAAGCCGTGCGTATACCGGCGGCCCCGTTAGTGCGCCCACCCGCACTGAGTTCATCCAGTGCCTGGCTGATTTTGGCCGTTTCGTTGCCGGCAACGGGCTCCAGTACCACGCCGCTTGCGCCCGCATAAACAACAATTGAAATACTGTCTTCACTGCGCATCTGCCTGCTGAGCAGTTTGAGTGAGGACTTTAACAGTCCAAGCTTGTCGTCTGACTTCATCGAGCCTGATACATCAACAAGAAACACCAGGTTGGATGCGGGCAGAGATTCGCCGGGCTTGTCGTAGCCCTTGATGCCGATATGCAGGATGTGCGTAGCAGGGTTCCAGGGTGTGACACCAATTTCGGTTGTAACAGCAAAGGGTTGATGGCTGTTATTCGGTAGAGGGTAGTCGTATGAGAAATAGTTAATCAGTTCTTCTACCCTGACTGCATCTTCTACCGGCAGCTGCCCGTTGTTCAACATGCGGCGGACATTGCTGTATGCACCGGTATCCACATCAATGCTGAATGTTGAAACAGGTGCTTCTGCAACCAGCTTGACACTGTTGTCATCGAAGTGGGCATAGTTCTCGCGGTTGATCGGCTCGCTGGGTGCTCTAAGTTGTTGTAGTGATGATGACAATCCATAAGCCGAGCTGGATGGCATGGCGGCATCCTCACTCAACGAAACAGAAGGTACTGCTCTCGAAACGTGGTTTTTATGCGCCATCTCCCCGGCTTTGGATTTTTTAACGGCATCGACACGTAAACGCGCATCCTGCTCGTTCTCAGTAAGCTCGTTTTTCGTCTCGAGTAAAACAGGCGGGCCTGAACTGCTGGCCTGTTCGGTGTGCTGCGTCGGCGTGCAGGCCAGCATGAGCGTGATCGTGGTAACGGCGGTCAAGGCCACCAGGGGTACTGACAGACGATTGTTTTTCATCGGATTCTCCTGCGTTTTGTTTGTTCTCTTTTGTGTAAACGCAGAAAAATTGAAAAAGGGTTAAAACGATCGAATTATTTGTATTAGCTCCAATGCAGTCTGACAGTCACTGCATGTTTTCGCCTGGCCGATAAACCTGTCGATGCTGAAGCTTGAACATCCTTTTTCTCGCAGAGGCGCAGAGAATAATTACAGGTACAAGGGACGAGTAACGAGGGGCAAGGAAAAACAAAGACGGTATTCACCCTTCCCCTTCTGGGAGAGAGCTGAGGCGGGGAGGATCAGTACGTCACCTGAATGAAATGAAACGCGAACAACTCATGACATGCCTCGGATACTGCGATACTGCATCCGGACAACAAACAACACAATTTTCTCTGCGTTCTTTGCGCCTCTGCGAGAAAAAAACAAATAAATCCCACCAGGACGCAAAGTACGCAAAGCTATTCGGGGTAAGCACCAAATAAACATCGAAGTTCTTGGCGTTCTTGGCGCCTTTGCGAGAGTAAATATCTATAAGCTTTTGATACAGCCGATCTCGACTGTACTGCTAAAAAAATCATAGTCGGAGTTTGAACTTATACGGCACTGACTTTCAGATTAAATTCTGACTATTAAAAATTATTTTTCAGCATCAGCCGATGTCAGTGGTGATTTGCATTTGCGACAGTAATAGTGGGCTTTGCCGCGCTGGATTTTATTGTGGCGTGCCGTGCTTATGTTGTGCATGGTGCACGCGCATTGATAGCTGTGGCGCTGTTGCCTGCGGACCGGTATGCCGGAAAGATCATACTTCCCTGTTACGCTGGGTTCCGTCCCCAGTGCCAGCATGACCTGCTGCCATTCGGCGCCGTGAGGCCGTACCCTGTGTGCGCCGTACAGAATGTCCACGACGTAGTGCGCCACCTCGTGGGGTACGGTTGTAGTGATGTTGTCATCAAAATACTTGGCGAACAAATACGGGTTGTAACGAATAACGCGGTTACGGCCATGCACCCTGTACATACCGGCTGCGCGGCCTTTAAGGTCGAACAGGATCGGGATCATGGGCAGGTCGTGAGTATAGATCCGGCTGGCACGCCGAATGAAATCGCCCGTTACAGTGCGCACCTGCTGCTCACATTGAAAGTTAATAGGTTCAATGAGCGTGTTGTTTTCAGGATTTGTCATTGGCGCAATCGATACATAATGTGGTCGCCGGGTCGAATACGAGGCGCCTGAAGGCAATATCCTCACCACATTCCGTGCAATATCCGTAATCACCACCTTCGATGCGTTTGAGAGCGGTAGCAATCCTGTTTAGTTGAAGCCCGCGCCTGCGTACTCTTTCCTGTGACATGGCCTGGTCCTGCAGTGCATCCATGCGCGAGAGCCGGCCGACCCGTGTTTGATCGAGCTCAACCACAGCAGCGGCATCGGTTCCGGTTTGCTCCAGCTCCATGAGTGCGTCCTGCTGTTTCAGCAACAGCGCTTTCAATTCATCAATTTGGTCCTGGTCAGGCAAGGTATCAGTCCACAAAAGTTAAAGCAGGTATTTAAAGTCTTCACCCAAGCTCGACTTGAGCCTGGTGATTACCTGGTTTGTCTCTTCTTCAGTGTATGATTTTGCCGGGAGTTTTCCCCATACCGGTGCCGGCCATGCGGCATCGTTTTTGTAACGCACAATGTGGTGTATATGTAACTGGGGCACAAGGTTGCCCAGCGCGGCAATATTTATCTTATCGGCATTGAACTGTTTGCCGATAATCCTCGAGAGCACCGAAGATTCTGATATCAGTTGCTGCTGATCTGTTTCCTTGAGCTGGTGTATCTCGGTGATATCATCACGATCAGGTACCAGAATGAACCAGGGGTAATTTGAGTCCTTCATCAGTAACAGGTAGCTTAACGGAAATTTACCTATAAGCAGGCAATCGTTTTGCAGTTGTGGGTGAATATTGATAGCAGGTCTCGGTTAACGCTTAGTTTAACTGGCTGAAAGAAACGGCGGCCTGCTTGACGTATTCTTCATCAAATACCAGGTCAATGGAAACCCTGTCATCATCTTCAACAATTTTGACCTGTTTAAGATCAGGTAAGCGGTTGGCCAGCCATGTACACATGGCGGCAGTCATTTCTTCATTATTCGATTTCATTGCGTCAACAAGGTTTGCAGCAATGAACTGTGCTCGTTGGTGTATATCAGGATGCTCGATTGTTGTATCGTCGGCGAGAATACCCGCGTCCATTCTAGTGTCCATCTTGTCGAGATAAGCAGCCTGGTGAGGCGGCAGGGGTTTGTCCCTGTCATATTCGAGTTGTGCGATACCGTTCAGTAGCACGGCTAACATATTGCTCATGAATGTTTCATCATACGGGTGCGGAGAGAGGCTTATATTGTCGCGTAGCTTGAACTGTGCCGCAAGCTCACAGAGCTGATATCAGTCAATAGTAATTAATTAACAGTGAATAATGGTGTTATCTCGACCAGAGGGAGAGATCTCCAGGGAGGGTATACACTCGGATTACATGATTTCGACAGGTTAATGTATCCATGGAAAAGCCAATATATATAAATGAATCATGGTTTTTAACATGACACGCGATGATACTATTAAAAGATGAGTGGCATACAGGTAGTGCTTAAGCATCAACAAGCTGGCGGTGGATTCAAATGATCAATAACAGGTTTTTGTCTGATGTCTGACTGGGTTGAAGGCAG
>CALLCZ010000049.1 GCA_937998645.1 uncultured Gammaproteobacteria bacterium | reverse complement strand
TTTCGCTATTTGCTTAAAGGCGTCAGTGAACACCGCAGCCTGGCCTGGAATCTCGGCTTCCGACTTGGCCAGGCCAGTGAGTTTTCCCTGCTGGTGGCATACGCTGCACTGGTATCAGGCTTGATCGATCAAAGATCCTCTTATCTTATTCAGACCGTAGTGATTCTGACGTTTGTTATATCGACTTACTGGGTGATCAATCAATACCCCACACCGATTTCCAGTGAAGCAAGCCGGCGGCGTGATTGAAACAGCTATGATGCGTCATCTTTAGTTGTTGCTTTCTCTGCAACCGTGCGCGCGGCTTTCTCGCCGGCAATATAGTTTTCGAGGTCTTGTTGGGTAATGATACCGACATCGCCCGCCACCACTTTTCCTTCCGGGTTGATGATGTATGTGGTTGGAAGTGCAGGAACTTTACCAATCGGGGTGACGGGTACGGGTTTGCTGCTCAGTATCGGGTAGGGGATAGATTTATCTTCGATGAAGGTACTGAGTTCTTCCATGTTTATATCTTCAAAATTGATACCAACAACAACTGCATCCTTGTCCTTGTTGTTCTGGTGAAATGAGACGAGGTCCGGAAGTTCTTTCAAGCAGGTCGTGCACCAGGTTGCCCAGTAATTGACGATGACCCATTTGCCCTGATACTGGTCAAGTGTTTGCATCTGACCATCTACATCGGGAAGTTCATAGTCAACGGCTCTTACCTGTGAGGTTGATAGTAGCAATAAGGCTGCAAGGGTTATCCGCCATATCCTTTTCATCGTTTTTTTCATGCTTAGATTTTACTTAATCACTAATGGGTGACTTGTGAAGATAAAGCACCGAACTCGAAACTTATACGAGTTCGGTGCTGTTCTCGGCCAGTTATCGACTAGCCACTATTCCTATGGCTATCTGCATCTTATGGCAGCATGTCATACTTGATCTGTACGCCTTCATTCAGGGTGTATCCTGAATTGAATTCAAGCGCTGCAGCTACAATCTTTTGCAGGTCATCCATAATTGTGCCTGGGATAGCTGCAAAAGTTTGTTTCTCTTCTTCAGATATATCAGCAAACAGGGCGCCCAGCATGAAGTGTGGATCAAGGTAGCTCACTACCAGCGTCTCCTTGCTGCCATCGCCGTCCTGGTCAATCACCTGCACGGTTATTTCACAGGGCAAGGCTGTTACATGATGCAAACCGGTACCCATAGCCATTTTGGCAAACTTCGGCGAACAGGCTTCAATGATGTAGTTCTTGCCCGGCAGTGGCAGCGGAGACGGGCGGGCCGAACGCCAGCTTGAGCCGGTACTCAGGATGCTGTCCAGGGTGTTGTCTTCATCATCGATTACCGTCGGATGTGTACCCTGATCAGGTTCACCATGTATGCTCATGGTGTTGATGATGGCCTGGGTCACAGCCTGTGCATCGGTACTATCAAAGTCACCGCCACCCACTTGCGTATAGCCCACGTGCTTGTAGGGGGAGTCTTCCGGTGAAGCATCCACGGCTTCTATGACCTGCTCCATGCTTTTATAAACTGGACCCAGCGCCTTTTGCCTGGGTGTCGTTTTTGGATCAAAATCATCCATGGCATGACGGACAATCGCCATAATTTCGGATTTCACCTGCGGAGGAAGTGCACTGATCGCATCGGCAAAGGCAGGATCGTCCATCTCTGCACTGAAATGCACGTCAGTGAAGAACAGGGTGAATATGGCATTCGGGTCAAGCATGTCCACATAGATATGCTTATCATCATTCCAGACCGATACTTCGCAAGGCAGGGCGGGTGTGTGACTGTAGCCATTCACGACCTTTTTGTCATCGATAATGGGCGCCACACCCAGTGCCTGCTTGGCATAGTGCTCATTACAGAAATCCAGCACGCTGGCTTTTTTGACATTTTTGATTGTTTCAGCCTCATCTAAAAATGCACCTTTATCAGGATTGATTTTTTCCGGTGATGGAATACCCAGAATCGCGTGAGCGATTTCATCATCAGAACAGGTCTGGGTCTTGCGACAGGTTGGCGAAGTGCCTCCCAGTACCCAATCGTGGCCGAGGATGATGTCTTCACCCAGAACATCAGAATCCTTGTAGCGCGCGACAAAATCGGCAAGGTGTAATGCCGCTGCCTGAGCCTTGGCATAGGTGGCTTCATAATCAATCTTGCCCCTTTCATCCCGCACAATCGGCATCTGCGCTACGCGGGTAAAGGGAGTGAAGTGCTTGAATGCTTTCTTTGTGGCAGGAGAGCCAGCCACGGCTGATTGCATTCCCATGCCGATGGCCAGACCAAGCACGGCACTTCCAAAAAGTGCTTTTTGAACCCAGCGACTTACTGTCAAGCTGGATTTCCTCGTATCAATTTTCATATTATTTCCTCGGAGCTTTAAAAAGTTCATTTCGTTTCAACCATCGCCTGCTGCTTAAAGGCGAATAACGATGTGTGGAGCGCAACATTTCTACAATGCCTGAGGTGCAAACTAAACCTGGAAACAATGAATTTCCAGCATCTTGTTCGTCTGGATTCGTACGTTTAAAAAAATAAAAACAACCTGCTATTACAATGGCATAGCGCTTGTTGAAATCTGATTTTGACGAAAATTAACGGGGGGCATTCAACACAGGGTGTTGTTCGATGATTTAATAATGTCACCGGGCCAGGGCTGTAAAGACAGGGCAACAGATACAGGTGGGTGCTTCTATTTGACGGCAGATTTCATACCGGATAACAACAGCCGGAAAGCATCCAGGGCGTCCTGGAGCTTTTTTCTGCCCACGGTCGTTCTGTTGCTCATATTTCTCAACACAAACTCGGCCGTATCTATCACGCGCTGGTTGCGGGGGTTTTTGGGGCAGCTATCCAGTTTCAGGTACTTGTCCAGCGTGCGGGTGGTGGGGGTTGATTTATCGATATAGACCGGCCAGATTTTACTATCCTCAGCCAGTTCCAGTTTTGATTTTCCCAGGTCATGTTCCCAGCAGGCGAGGGCAAGGCCCATGACATTGACGGCCTGTTCTCTTATTAATGTTTTCTGTGTTTCGCCCATCGGTTCTAGCAGGCCTATACCCGCTCCTGACATCAACCCGGGATTGTTTCTGGCGAATTCCAGCAGGCTGCTGAGTGACTGTTCTACGGCATCGAGGCGTTGTTCACTTTGTCCGGTCATCTTTGCCTGATTGCCTGAGACTGTATCCAGTGCGATCGCATAGCCACTTTGCCCCATCACATCGATACAGTTGATTACTGCGGTAATTTGAAATTCATGCCCGTCTTTATGTTTGCAGGTCAGTGATGTATGCAGTTTTTTCTGGCCTGAACTATCGGCTACAGCTGAATGTTTCATTAACTGCATGATGTCGTCAGTAAACAGGTCGGCCAGGTCGAGATCAAAGAATTCATCATTGGAATAGCCAAGTAGCCGGGTTGTGGCCTTATTAATATAGACGGCTTCTTTGTCGTGATCGAAACACATGATCGCGCTGTCGCCCATGTCCAGCAGACGCTCAAGATCATTTGTCCGCATCCTTACCTGGTCAGACATTGAATTAAAGGCATCAGCAAGGACATGGAACTCTCTCAATCCCTTGTTGTTTACGGTCAGATCCAGTTTACCGTGCGAAACCTGTTCCATGTCTGCCACCATCTTGCTGAGTGGGGTAAAAAGAAAGCGGTTAAACAGCCACAAGGCGCATAATAAAGTGCTCAGTGACAACAGCAGGAAACCGCTGATTGTGATGATTTGTGTTTCTTCCATTTTCCTGTTCAGCTTGTCGACATCCTCATAACCTACGATCCGGAATGCGGGCTGTCCATCAGATGCAAGCAGGGTGAATTCAACGGGAAGATAGTTGTCAGTGATATCCTGATCATCATCGCTGATCTGAATGCCCGCCATGGAAAAGCTGTTCACCGGCGTTTGGGTGATTTTGCCGATATCCGGGAGATTAAACACAAGATTAACAATGATTTCCAGGTAGCCAGTCGGGCGTAAGCCGCCCAGTGGGACCAGGGTTGAGAACTGGGGGCCTTCTGAAGATATCCAGATTGCGTCTACAGCTTTGAGGCGATCAGTGTGTTTGCGTTTGCTGACTAATTCTGTCATGTAATCAGACAGTTGTCCGTCAAGCGCTTCAGTCCCGGCGCTGCTCTGGGCTATCAGATCCAGTTCCAGACTATATATCCGTATTTTTTCCAGATCGATGCTGGAAAATCCGACGAAACCATTTACAAAAGGATCATCAAGAAGTTCAACAAGCAGTTTATGTCCGCCATTTTCCTCAACTGTCTTCACAGCATGGATCAGTTCCTTGCTGTGGCCCAGCTTCATGCCGAGGTCAAACGTATGCCGCCTTACCCCCTTGAGCATTTCCTGCGAGGCGACTTCAATAACGCGTGACAGGCTGTCCATTTGCGCATTAAGAGCTGCCTGTCTGAAATACGAGCCGGCCAGTAATGAAAGAATGACAGCTATAACACCGATCATGGCGAATATGATGATCGTTGCTGATTTTATCGAGAGTGACTCTATGCGCATGTGAACAACTGGCTTGGTGGCTATCAGGCTATTACCGGTTTGACTGCATCACTCGGTCACAACGGGGAGCATTTTATCGGTCCACTCTTTCCAGCCACCACGAAACCAGATCAGATTGGTATAGTCCCACTGCTTCGCTTTTCTGATTGCATCAGCGCTTCGCATGCAGCGCGTGCCATTGCAGTAGAACAGGATGGGCCCGGATTTATCAGCTGCAACCTTCTCCAGGTCATCGCGTTTCATTTTTGTATTCAGCATATTAATCGCTCCCTCGATATGGCCTTTGACAAATTCTGTTTTTTTGCGGGCATCGATCACGATCAGGTCCGGATTATTCAGGATCAGGTCTATGGCTTCCTCTGCGCTAACGATTGTAGCGCCTTCGATACTTTCAGGGGCATGTGGCTTGTCTTCGGCTGACAGGCCTGAAGAAAACAGTAGCAGAATGAAGATCAGACTGACCTTGATATCAGGATATATGAAGAATCTGTAAAACACCTGGATAACCGCCAATAATCGGATTGAACAAGTAATTCGAAAGATGCAGGGCTGAGCATTTTTTCGAATTAGAAGTTATTGAATATTCAGTATAAACCCTGATTCATTGTAGTTCATAATGCTGAGAGGATTCTAACAGCGGGTAGCAACAAATCCCATACTGCAGCGTCATTATGCGCCGGATATCGATTTTCGGGCCTGTCATCCTGATTTTACCGGCTTACCAGGGGTAAGGGGTCAAATGGCCCGAGGTATCTGATTTTCCACCAGTTGCCTGTGGCTTCATGCTCGTCAATGTCTGTGAATTGGTATTCGAATGCCTGCACCCTGATGGCTACAGGCGGTGTGTCGGGGAAGGGATTGTGCTCCAGCAAGGCGGTGACGCCGGGCGAATTATCCAGCAGGGCATAAAGGAAGTTTTCGAACCAGTACTCGAATACAGGGTGGAGCGGCACGAACCATATCATCCAGTCGAGGCGAGGCTGGTGTGGAATCACAACATAAAGCGGTTTATTCAATTCGCCGGGTTTGTATTTGAATTTGTAGGGTAGCCAGGTCCGGCCATCAACGGTGCCTTCAATAACAAGCTCTACGCGCTGCTGGTTTACCGTGGGAAAAACATGGTAGGGATTAGCCAGTGACCAGCGTTGAACGTAGTCAAGAACCCGTGCTGAATTACCTGTCAGTCTGATGCCGGAAGCCATTTCCCATATCTGGATGCTGCTGGTAACCAGGATGATGGCTGCAAACACGTATGATGGAAGCCTTAACAAAGACGTGATGCTTGCCAGTTGTTTCTGCTCAAGCAACCAGTTGCACAGGCTGGCGGGCAGGGCCTTCCTGACAGCCTTGTCATCGAAAAGGAACAGGCAAAGTATGATGGTCAGTATGTTGAACCAGTTGTGGTTGCTGGTGATGATGATCAGCAGCTGAAGGCAGATCGTAATCCAGGCTGCAATGAAGCGGTATTTACGCGACATGAACATCATGAAAGGAACAACCAGTTCTATAAACAGCACTGCAGCTGTTGCAAGTATTAAAATCCATTCAGGTAACTGGTGCGCATACCAGCCGCCAATATGCGGAAGAGGCTGTGTCTCGAAGTAGAAAGCAAGCGCTGACAGACCGGCCCAGCCAGGGTCATTACTGACGATCTTCGACAGCCCCGACATGAACCTGAGCCTGAACAGTAACCAGCGGTAGAGCAAAATAATAATGCGTGAATTCGGCGTCAGAAATATCGCGAGAAAACCGGCTTCGATCAGCAGGTAATCCCACTGGAAATTCAGGAATGTCTGGCTTGCGTGATACAGCGAGAGGTAGAGGATGTACAGTGCGATCAGCGAGAACCGCGTTTTGTAATTGAGGAAAAGCAACACCGAGAACGCACACCCCAGCCATGTGGCTGCGGTCAGTGCGGTATCGCCGGCGTTTATCCAGAATATTGTCGGATACGCCAGGTAGCGTTTCCATCCGAAATGAGTCGTTCCATACTCCAGTAAATCGGTAACCGGCAGGATGCCGTCCTGTCCGATCAGCCCGACGATCTGACCGGAAAGCGAAGCAAAAGCGATGAAATAAACCAGCGCGAGCAGCTTGATAAACAGTGCCGAGACCAGTTCGTAGGTATTTTCCTGTTGCATGCCGTGATTACCCTTTCGCAGGATTAATCCACTTTAACATCCGTAAAATATTTATAAACCGCAGTGGCGCCGAGACGCAGAGGTATATTCTTGTTTTGGTGTATTGATCTTGAACTGTAGGAGCGGCCCTTCGGCTTTGCTCAGCACAGGCTTTAGCCGCGAATTCATCGCGATCTGATGGATTGTTCGCGACTAAAGTCGCTTCTACGAATCCCTGTTATAGTCTCTGCGTCTCGGCGCCTCTGCTGTGAAACAAAAGTTTCAGCCGCAGTACTTGTCCAGGTATTCGATAAAGCGCCTGCGCGGTATCATCTCGGCACCCAGGCGTTCCATGTGTTCTGAATAAACCTGTACGTCTATCAGTTTTGGCCTGACGGTATTGCATAAATATTCTAGCGCAACTTTCGATGCATCCACTTTGCGGCTGAACATGGATTCGCCGAAAAATACCTTACCGATAGACATGCCATACAAGCCGCCAACAAGTTCATCATGCTGCCAGCATTCAATCGAATGTGCGTAACCCAGCTCGTGCATGTGCGTATAAGCTGCCAGCATGTCAGCGGTTATCCATGTGCCGGCATCGTCGTTGCGTGGTTTTGCGCAGTTCTGCATGACATCTCGAAATGCAGTGTCCCGTCTGATTTCATACAGGTTTTTGTTCAGTGTTTTTCTGAAACTGCGTGATATCTTTAAATTTTCGGGGAAGAGCACGCAGCGCGGGTCGGGTGACCACCAGAGAATCGGCTGGCCCTGCGAATACCAGGGAAAGATGCCGTGACGGTAGGCCTTTAGCAGTATCTCCGGTGACAACGAACCACCGGCGGCCAGTAAACCGTCTGGTTCTGTATAGGCCTGCTCGACAGGAGGAAATTCGAAATTGTTATCCTCAAGCCATACTATTGAAGACATTGATGTATTTAAAAGTTATATTTGAATACGTTTGTCTTCGGTCTGGCCAGTTCACCTTCATTCATGAAAATGTTGTCAAGGGTGCGGTCTCTTTGCTCACCATAATCCCATCTTGGAAGGACTTCCTTGCGCCGCTGTCCCTGATGAATAAGATCACCATCACCCCTGCGCCAGCCGTTATCATCTTCAGGTGTAGCACGCCATGTGGTGTGTTCTTCATAGACGACTTCAGATAGCGGCGCTCGGTAATGCTCGGGCAGTTCGAGCAGGCCGCCACTGCCGGCAATAGCGGCAGCACTCAGCAGCAAAAGAGAGAACAGCCAGAAATTAGACTGGCTGTTGAACTGGACAGTATTCGGCTGGAATATCATTATTTATTCACTAATCTTGTGCCGCCACTTCAATGATTTGAACCAGTACGAATGGGTGCTCTTTAGCCAGGCATCAGCATCGTGTGCAACGATCCAGGAATTCAGATAAGCCAGCATTTCCGGGTTATGCTTGTTGATCGCAAAACCCTCTTTGGTAAGGAGCAGGGGTTTTTCCAGCGGTAAATCGACTTCATCCGGGTATTTCAGTGCGACGAAGCGTGGCGTGGGCGCAGATGCGACATAGGCATGAATCGTGCCGTTGACAACGGCATCGGTTGCCTCTCGATTATCTTTAAAGGTGTCTATTTTTGCTCTTGGGAATACCTTGGGTGCCAGGCCCTCCGAGACCGTGCCCTTGACCACGCCTATGTAAACCTTGCTGTCATTCAGATCCTTGATGCTGGTGAAATCCTTGGTCAGTTTCAGGTTTGAAACCAGGTTATACCCCGAGCTTGAGTAAGGATTGCTGAATCTGACCTTGAGGCCGCGCTTCGGAGTGATCGATATTCCGGAGGCGATGATGTCGATTTGCTTTTTTTCCAGGGCCGGTATCAGCTTGTTCCATTCATATTCCTTGAACACGGGTTTCACACCCATGTCGCTGGCCAGTTGTTTGGCGACGTCTATTTCAAAGCCGACATAGTTGCCGTCTTTGTCTTTCATGACCCATGGCGCCATGATTGAAATGCCGACACGTATTTCACCCTTTTTGATGATCTCGTCAAAAACGTCCTGCGATGCAGCAACAGAGGTACTGGCAATGCCAAGCAGGAACAGCATTGATATAAATAAACGTGAGAAGAATTTCATGGTTGTTTCCGGTGATGCTCAATGTCGGTGTGTAGAGAGGGCAATCCTATGTAAGCTCAATGCGCAATTCAAGTGCTGGGGAGATTTATTTGAGTAATCATTGATCTGGAACTGGCAATGTTCCAGGGCTAACCGAGTTTATAAGGCTGACTCGCTATAAGCTGTTGATAATAATCATCCATGGCATTTGCTTCAATTTCCAGGTGCTGACGGATGGCGTCGCGAAACCCCTCGTGTGCGAGCCAGTGTGCTGAAAAGGTCCGGGTCGGCATGAAACCACGGGCAATTTTATGTTCACCCTGGGCGCCGGGCTCGAAGCGTTGCAGACCCTGTTTGATGCAGTAATCAATAGCCGTGTAGTAGCATACTTCAAAATGCAGGCCGTCATAATCTTCATAACAGCCCCAGTGCCTGCCATACAGGGTGTTGCTGTTCTCAAAGCAGATAGCGCCTGCGACAATCCTGGTTTCGTGTCTGGCGAATATTGCGCGAAGCCGATGTGACATGGCCTGAAAGAATTCCAGTGACAGGGTTGGTGCACCGGATTTCTTCAGGAATGTTATTCGATAAAAGTCATACAGGATGTGCCATTGTTCTTCATTGAGATCATCGCCTTTGATGACTTCTGTTGTGATGTTTGCAGCGCTTACTTTTCTGCGTTCTCGGCGTATATTTTTGCGCTTCTTGCTGCTCAGATGAGAAAGAAAATGTTCGAAATCCTGATAACGGTTGTTTGACCAGTGATACTGGAAATCACTGCGCATCAACATGCCTGCCTGTTGCAAATGTTCGCGGTCATCGGCTTCACAGAACAGCCAGTGTGCACCCGACATGTTGTTTTCATCGACCGTATCAACAGCTGCCTGAATTAACTGCTGTTTGATGACTGCCTTGTCATCGCCAGTGCCTGTTAACAGGCGCGGGCCGAATGCAGGTGTGAAAGGTGCTGCGATGACGAGTTTCGGGTAATACTCGAGCCCGTTTCTCTGGTAGGCATCCGCCCATGCCCAGTCGAAAACGAACTCGCCGTATGAGTTGTGTTTTACATAGGCAGGGCAGGCGCCGGCGAGCGATCTACCATCATAAGCGACTATATAATGCGGCTGCCAGCCCCAGGGTTCCAGGCAATTATGCTGCTCCAGTGCAAGAATAAAATCATACTGAACAAACGGATTGCCCGAAGCCGCGAGGGCATTCCACTCATGCGGCTTGATTTCAGCTATTGATGAAACTGTCGTCAGTTTCATAAACGCTGATAATCAGCAATTCTCAGCAGCCTGTTTACACTCAAGATCATCGAGGTATTTTTCGGCATCCAGTGCTGCCATGCAGCCGGTGCCGGCAGAGGTCACAGCCTGGCGGTATACATGGTCCATTACGTCGCCGGCCGCAAACACGCCGGGTATGCTGGTCGCCGTGGCATTGCCATCAGTTCCGCTCTGCACCTTGAGGTAGCCGTTGTTCATTTCCAGCTGGCCTTCGAAAATCGCGGTGTTGGGTTTATGGCCAATGGCGATAAACACGCCGGTGACATCGATATCCCTTGTTGAGCCATCTTTTACGTTCTTGATGCGGATGCCGGTGACGCCGCTGTCATCGCCAAGTACTTCCTCGAGTACGCTGTCCCAGGCCATGTTAACGTTACCGTGCTCAGCTTTTTCCAGCAGGTGATCCTGCAATATTTTCTCCGAGCGCAGGGCATCGCGGCGATGCACGACGGTTACTTCCGATGCGATATGGGATAAATAAAGCGCTTCTTCTACTGCAGTATTGCCACCACCGATAACGGCAACTTTCTGTTGTTTGTAGAAGAACCCATCACAGGTTGCGCAGGCGGAGACACCTTTACCCATAAAGGCTTTTTCCGATTCCAGCCCAAGGTACATGGCGCTGGCGCCGGTGCAGATAATCAGTGCATCACAGGTAAATTCGTTGGAGTCGCCAGTCAGCCTGAAGGGACGTTCATCGAGTTTGACCGTGTTGATCTGATCGAAAATGATTTCCGTGCCGAAACGTTCAGCATGCTTCTGCATGCGTTCCATCAATTCAGGGCCCTGAACACCTTCATTGTCGCCCGGCCAGTTGTCAACATCGGTCGTGGTGGTAAGCTGGCCGCCCATTTCCATACCGGTAACCAGTACGGGTTTGAGGTTTGCGCGTGCGGCATAGACAGCAGCGGTATAACCTGCAGGTCCGGAACCGAGAATAAGTAGTTGACAGTGTTTGGCTTCGCTCATGTAATGTCTCCGGTAAGCGGTCAGATTCTTAAGGCAGCATATATTAGCAAAAGTTTATGAATCTCGTACGAATGCGATTGTCATATCACTGAATGTTTAACAGGAGGCAGAATGAATACGGGAATTCCGGTTGAAATTATGTACGGCGAGGGGCGGGTTGCACTGATACCGGCTGCATGCTCGGTGTTGACCTCGGTCGGACACAAGGTATTTATGGAAACACGCGCCGGTCTTGGCAGTGGCTATACTGACGAAGATTACCGGAATGCCGGAGTTGAAATTGTTGATAACCAGGAAAGTCTGTACGAATCTGCAGATTTAATCGTCAAGGTAAAACAGCCGCTGGAAGAAGGGCTGAAGCATTTGCAGGCCAGACACACAGTTTTCAGTTTCCTGCATCTTGCGCCTCAGCCGGTACTCACCCGGCAGTTATGCGATATCGGTCTGACCGCCATCGCGTTTGAGTCGGTCGTCGATAATAGCGGACACAGGCCGTTACTGGCACCCATGAGCGGCATTGCCGGGCGCCTGGCTGTGATTGGAGGCGCGGGCTATCTGTTTCAAAACAACGGCGGCAAAGGCATTCTGCTGGGTGGCATCGATACGACCGATGACGGCAAGGTCGTGGTCCTGGGTGCCGGGGTTGCAGGTGAGCATGTGGTTGAAGCCGCTTCGTCGATCGGCGCCAGTGTCACCGTGTTTGATCTCAACCAGGATCGTCTGGAGCAGATTGTTTCACGCTATCAAAACTGCACAGGCAAGCTCTCGAGCGAGCAGGCGGTCGCTGATGAGGTCAGTGGTGCTGACCTCGTCGTCAGTGCTGTCATGGTTGCGGGCAGGCGGGCTCCTGTTGTGATCAGGGAAAGCATGGTTGAGAGCATGTCGAGGGGCAGTGTGATCGTCGACATTGCCATCGACCAGGGCGGCAGCGTCGAAAATATCCAGGCTACCAGCTATGAACAGCCGGTATATACACGTCATGGCGTGCTTCATCATGCCGTACCCAACATGCCGGGTGCGGTGCCAAGAACGGCATCACAGGCCTTGTCATCGGCCGTTCTGCCGTATGTTGTTGAATTGCTTGAAAAAGGCGTCACGGGCAATGGTTTGAAGGCGGCTACAGCCGTGCAAAATGGTGTTGTCGTTGACCCTGTATTGAAGGAGGAACTGGGTTTATAATGCCCCGAGTGCCGTATTGGTCGTTACTGAAAATTCAGGACAGTTTGTTTGGCTCAAGCACGCCCTAAAAAAATAACAACAACAGGTAGTACTTCGGGCCTGACCACGCATATCCAGCATGGTCTGCGGGAAGGCGCTATGCTTGTGCTGGTCGCAATTGCACTGTTCTTCCTCACCGCGCTGGTTACCTATAATCCCGTCGATCCCGGCTGGTCCTATACCGGTTCCCGGAATGGTATTGATAATGCCGCAGGTGTCGTCGGCGCCTGGTTCTCGGATGTGCTGTTCAGCCTGTTCGGCTTTCTGGCCTATTTGCTTCCTGTGATGATTGCCTACAGCGGCTGGCTGGTGATGCGCGGTATGCGCAGCGATGCAGACGGCGATGAAATCAATTATCGTGTACTCGGCCTGCGCTGGGCAGGTTTCTTTGTCACCCTGGCATCAGGCTGTGCACTCACCAGCCTGCATTTTGTACTTCCAGCTGAAATATTACCCATCGATGGTGGCGGTATTCTAGGGCAGTGGCTGGGCGATGGCCTGGCAGGCGTACTGGGTTTGCTCGGCTCGACGCTGATTCTGCTGGCAGTATTGCTCGCCGGCATTACCCTGTTCAGTGGGCTGTCATGGTTCAGGGTAATCGACCTGGTGGGTGCATTTGTGCTCGGAGTTTATGGCTGGGTGACTAGCAGGCTGATGGATGTTGTCGAGTATCTGCAGGAGCGCAAAGCAGGCGAGGTGGCAAAGCAGCGCCGTCAGGAAGTGTTCGAGGCAGACAAACAGAAAACGGCAGAACGCAAGGCCAAGGGCAGCAGCAAGGTGCGCATCGAGCCGGTGATGAAAAAAGTTGAAATCTCCGAACGACTCGATCGGGAGAAACAGATCGCCCTGTTCGATACGCATATCGATACCGAGCTGCCGCCGTTGCGCTTGCTCGATAAACCGCAGCCTTCAGAAAAGGGATTCACCAAGGAGGCCCTCGAAGCTCTGTCACGCTTGGTTGAAATTAAACTGGCTGATTTTGGCGTTGAGGTCGAGGTCGTCGCTGTCCATCCCGGTCCGGTTGTCACCCGTTTCGAGTTACAACCGGCGCCGGGTGTAAAAGCGAGCAAGATTACCGCGTTATCAAGAGACCTGGCACGCTCATTATCAGTCGTCAGTGTGCTGGTGGTTGAAGTTATACCGGGTAAAACCGTTGTTGGCCTCGAAATACCCAATGAACAGCGTGAGCTGGTGTCACTCAGCGAAATTCTTATGTCGAAAGAATATGACAAGTCATCATCACCGCTGACACTGGGGCTGGGTAAGGATATTTCAGGCATGCCGGTTGTTGCCGACCTGGCGCGCATGCCTCACCTGCTGGTGGCCGGCACCACCGGTTCGGGTAAATCGGTCTGTGTGAATGCATTGCTGATGAGTATGCTGTACAAGAGCAAGCCCAGTGAAGTGCGCATGATCCTGATCGACCCGAAGATGCTGGAGTTGAATGTTTACGAAGGTATTCCGCATCTGCTGGCGCCGGTTTTAACCGACATGAAAGAAGCGGCCAATGCCCTGCGCTGGTGTGTTGCCGAAATGGAAACACGATATGAACTGATGGCAGCACTCGGCGTGCGAAATATCTCGGGATATAACCGTAAGGTGAAAGATGCAGCTGATTCAGGCAAGCCGCTGGAAGACCCGCTGTTCGATCCTGATCATGCCGCACCCGGTGCACAACCGGCAGAGTTGAAGCCGTTGCCTTACATCGTGGTCGTGGTCGATGAGTTCGCTGATCTGTTCATGGTCGTTGGCAAGAAGATCGAAGAGCTGATTGCCAGGCTCGCTCAGAAAGCACGTGCATCCGGTATTCACCTGATTCTGGCTACACAAAGACCTTCGGTCGATGTGATTACCGGCCTGATTAAATCCAATATTCCCAGTCGAATTGCATTCCAGGTTTCATCGCGGGTCGACTCACGAACCATTCTGGATCAGATGGGGGCAGAACAACTGCTGGGTCATGGTGACATGCTGTTCATGGAAGTTGGCAGCAACCTGCCGACACGCGTGCACGGTGCATTCGTTGCCGACCATGAAGTACACAATGTAGCCGAGCACTTGAAAGGGTCGAGTGAACCGGATTATGTTGAAGATGTCCTAAAGGAAAATACCTCAACCGTACTGCCGGGTGAAAAACCTCAAGCGGGTTCAGGTGATGAAACCGATGCCTTGTATGATGAAGCCGTGATGATCGTCACTGAAACACGCAAGGCTTCAATATCCTATGTACAAAGACGCTTGAAAATCGGTTACAACCGGGCTGCGCGTATGATTGAAGATATGGAATCGGCGGGCGTTGTGAGTGCGATGCAGTCGAATGGTTCGCGAGAGGTGCTCGCACCGCCACCACCCGAAGCTTAACGCGTGTATTGAGAATTATTTTTAACGCAAAGGCGCGAAGACGCAAAGAACGCGAAGTTATATTAAATGCGTAGGGTGCAATAGCGCAGCGTATTGCACCGAGTATAAGCAACAAAAGGAATTGTATAATGCCGAATTATCGCAGGGTGTTTCTGGCAGGTGGCTGCTATTTTTTACGGTGAATTTATTGCATCGGCAAGCAAATGATCTTTTAGTGCAACATATTAATAAGCTGCGCGAGGCTGTGCGGTATGTTCAAGTCAAATGGCCATTCAAGGTACACGGATGGGTTGTATTGCCAGATCACTTTCATTGCCTGATTCAGTTACCTGAAAACGATTCAGATTACTCATTGAGATTACGGATGATTAAAGCACGATTTTCAGCTGCTTTGCCTAGGTCTGAGAACAGGTCTGTGAGTCGACAAAAGCGTGGTGAGCGAGGAATTTGGCAAAGGCGCTATTGGGAACATCTAATACGGGACGATGATGATTACAGAATTCATATGGATTATATTCACATTAATCCAGTCAAACATGGGCTGGTAAAAAATGTACAAGACTGGCCATATTCTACCTTTCACAAATTTGTTTCATTGGGAGTATATCCGCATGATTGGGCTGGTACTGTAGAGGTGAGAGCACTTGAGATTGAGTGAATGCTGGTGCAATACGCTACGCTATTGCACCCTACAATTAATCGTTATTTTTTTAATTCAAGGCGGGAATGCTTATGCCGGCGAGGGCAGGGTGTTGCTCGACAGGTTTCTGACGGAAACGCAGACCATGTCGGCAAGTTTCAAGCAGACATTAAAATCCAGTGACGGCAGATTGATGCAGGAATCCGCGGGTGTATTTTACCTGCAGCGTCCGGGCAGGTTCCGCTGGAACTATACCCAGCCTTATCCGCAGGAGATTGTTTCGGATGGAGAGCGGGTATGGGTATTTGATGTAGATCTTGAGCAGGTAACGGTGCAGAAGCAGGGTGCGGGCCAGAGCAATACACCGATGGCGCTGTTGCAGAACAGGAAAAAGCTGGAAGATGCGTTTGAGATACACGAACGCGGTTCTGATTCGGGTTTGCATCGTATAGAGCTGATAAACAGACAGGCGGATGCTGATTTTGATCGTGTGATGCTCGGGCTGGACGATAAAGGGCTGCGATTTTTGCAACTGCACGACCAGTTTGAACAGACCACCGTCATCTTTTTTACCGAGTTGCAGTCCAATCCAGAACTCGATGCAGAATTATTTGAATTCACACCGCCGGAGGGTGTCGACGTATTCGGGGGCTCATGATGTCCGAAGATGCGCACGGAACTGTAAACCCGGTTTATTCACCATTGGCTGACCGCATGCGTCCAAAAGTTCTGGGCGATTTTATTGGTCAGCATCATATTCTTGGCGACGACATTAATGATGACAAGGGCAGTGCCTTACGCCAGGCCATAGAATCAGGTGCGCTGCATTCAATGGTGTTCTGGGGGCCGCCGGGTACCGGCAAGACCACGCTTGCACGCATTATCGCCAACAGCGCTGACGCCCAGTTCCTGAGTATTTCTGCAGTACTGTCCGGTGTTAAGGACATCCGTGCTGCTGTTGATAAAGCCAGGCAGGAGCAGGCCTGCGGTAAGGCGACGATCCTGTTCGTTGATGAAGTGCACCGTTTTAACAAGTCACAACAGGATGCTTTTCTGCCGTATGTAGAAGATGGCACCATTTTTTTTATTGGAGCGACCACGGAAAACCCGTCGTTTGAGCTGAATAATGCATTGCTGTCACGGGTAAAAACATACGTATTAAAGAGTCTTGAAGAAAGCGATATTGCGCGCTTGTTGAAAAGAGCCGTTGCCGACAGGGAAACAGGTCTGGGTGAGCGTAATATCAAGATTGATGATGAGCAGGTCAATCAAATAGCGGCGATTGCGGACGGTGATGCGCGTCGTGCACTCAATATGCTTGAAATCGCCGCAGACCTGGCAGCCGATGACAGTACCATTACCGAACGCATCGTTCAGGATGTGACATCGCAAAGTTTTCGCCGCTTCGATAAAGGTGGTGATCTTTTCTATGACCAGATTTCAGCCTTGCACAAATCGGTAAGGGGCAGTAATCCCGATGCGGCGCTTTACTGGTTTGCCCGTATGCTGGATGGTGGCTGCGATCCTCGGTATATCGCACGCCGTGTTGTACGAATGGCGTCGGAAGATATCGGCAATGCCGATCCCCGTGGTCTGGAGATAACGCTTAATGCCTGGAATGCATACGAACGCATGGGAAGCCCCGAAGGCGAACTGGCAATCGCACAGGCCATTACCTATCTGGCTTCTACAGCAAAGAGTAACGCGGTGTACTCTGCATTTGGATTAGCGATGAAGGATGCCCGTGATCTTGGCACCATGGAAGTACCGATGCACATTCGTAATGCGCCGACACGATTCATGAAACAGCTCGGTCATGGAAAGAACTACCGCTATGCTCACGATGAAGAAGATGCCTTTGCGGCTGGTGAGACCTATTTCCCCGATAACATGGAAGAGAAGATTTACTATCATCCTGTTGCAAGAGGACTCGAAATCAAAATCGGTGAAAAGTTGACCGGTTTGAGGGAATTAAACAGGAAAAACAGAACAAGGAAGAAGTAATCAGCTTGTGCATTAATATAACTATATACATTAAGTATAGGTGGTAAGTAACTGATATAGAACAATATGATCATCGCTCAAAAAGAGCGAAAATCTGGTTTTGAATAGCATGTTCCTGCGGGCACAGACATGAATGAAACAAACTTGCTGATTGTGAAAATATTGCTGCTCTGTTGCGCTTGCGCGACTGTGGCGGCGGCCGTGATATATGTGCTCAAGGAATGGCTGGGCTGGTTGTAAACATCTGTCAATTTGTCAGATAAAGCCGGTTTCATTGACTATGCTAGCAGTAGACAAAAGCTGCTTTGGAGCTGGCCATGAAGCTGTATTTTCGACAGTCAATATTAGCGGTGTTACTGTTAGTAACATCGGGTGCTTTGTCGGCGGCGAATTATTTTCTTTGTGTTCAACCCGTTTTGCCTCCTGATCAGGTCAAACAAAATTATGCGCCCCTGAGCAAGTATCTAACTGAAAAAACCGGTCACACGTTTTCAATCAAGACATACAGAAATTTCCTCACTTACTGGGCGCGCATGCAAAAAGCCAAGGACATGCATTTTATTCTTGATGCTGCGCATTTCACTGACTACCGGATTCAGCGTAAGGCTTACAGGGTGCTGGTCAAGTTTCCGGATACCGTAAGTTTCACCGTGGTCACGGGCGAGGAGAATTTTGTATTCGAAATGGAAGAGCTGATTTCGAAGAAAATCGCAACCATGGCTTCACCGGGTATGGGTGCGGTGAGGTTAAATGGCATGTTCCCCAACCCGGTAAGGCTGCCGTTCTATATAGAAGCAAGCGATTCGGTGGATGCGGTTGAAAAGGTCATCGATGGACATGTCGATGCGGCAATTATACCGAGCCCGCTGGTTGGTAATTACGAGAGTCTGAACTCCGTGGTTTCAACGGAACCTGTACCGCATATGGCGATGTCGGCGTCGCCCGAGATTCCCGATGAGGTTGCACAGGCGGTGAAGCAGGCTCTACTGGATGCAGCAAAAACACCGGAAGGTAACAAAATGCTTGAAGCTATGAGGATTGAATATTTTGAGGATGCGGATGCGGATGATTATGACGGTTACGCTCAATTGCTGGAAGGCATGTTCGGCTACTAATTTATGACCATTGGGTCTTCACCAGGCCTGGCGGGCTGATGCGATGTGAACTTTGCCACGGAGGTTTATTGTTTCGCGGTAGCGGCTTCAGCTGTGAATTTCAACTGATCGTATTTATACACATTTGGTTTCGCCTTGCTGGCGAGTTACTTTCTTTACTCGTGTAAAGAAAGTAACCAAAGAAACACGTCCCGGGCGCTCGTGCTTCGCATGCCCTCAGCCACCTTCCCTGCCAACGGGTCGTCTTGACTCGCATCCCTGCTCGACAAGACTCGATTGACCGTCCCTGGTCAATCGACCCTATCAGTGAAGCTGGCTTCGGCGAGCTTGACGGGAGGGACAGTTCCCCCGTGAAGTTTGCCGAGGCATTCGGCTTTGGTAGGGAAAATCCGACAGGGACGTCGGATTTAGTCCTGTCGAGCCCGGACGGCGAGTCAGGACGGCCCGTTGGCAAAGCCTAATGTCTCGGGGACCCGAAGGGCAAACGTTTCGGGGCGGCGTTCTTTTGGTTACTTTTCTTCCGCTGTTGGAAGAAAAGTAACTCGCCTTCAAGGCGAAACAAAATGTAATTAAAGCGATTAACTGATATTCGCGGCTGAAGTTGCTCCTACAAAACAATAAAAACCTCTATGTTCACTTTACCTCTGTGGCAAGTATTCAATATTTATATTTACCCGCTCGAATCAGCGAAAGAGTCTGATTATTTATCTATACTAAAGCTGTACAGAAAAAACAAAGAATAAGGTTAGAAAAAGGGAATGGACGCAAAGACGCGTACTGACATAAGACTGCCGTGCAAAGCCTGCCGTTACGAGATACTTTCAGTTAATGGCAAGGAACCTGATCAACCACAGCAATACCAGGGCATCATCGAAAATATCAGCAAGGGCGGTTTTCGTTTCGTCACTTCAAAACGGTTTGAGCTGGAAGACCGCATCACGGCGAAGATCGTTTTTACTGACGGTCGATCACTGGAAACATTCGGCAGGATTTGTTATTGCAATGAAGATGAAGAGAATGGAGACTATGCGTACGGCTTCAGCATCATCACCGGTTTCATTCACTCGCGGCTTTTTTCTCATCGTGCTTTAGCAGGTCAATCAGCCCATGAGCTGAAAGAGGGCGATAGTAGTAATAACCCTGCATCGCGTAAACATTCTTGTTGATAAAATAGTCAGCATCATCTTTTGTTTCTACGCCTTCGATAACACACTGCAGACACATCTGGTCGGCCATTGCAATAATGGCGTCTACGATAGCCTTGTTAGTCTGGGTTTTGGATTTAAAGTTGGTGACAAAAGACTGGTCGATCTTGATTGTGCGTATGGGCAGTTTCTGCAAGTAGGATAATGATGAGTACCCGGTACCGAAGTCATCGAGAATAAATTTTATATCAGATGACAGAAGTTCTTCCATTTTCAAAACGGTCTCGTCAATATTGTCGATCAGGATATTTTCGGTGAATTCAAGTCGAATATCGTCGGGAGATAAATCGTAGAACTTTAATGTATCAATCAGGTTGGTGATAAAGTTCTGTTGCTTGAATTGTTTGGGGCTGATATTGATTGTGACATATCTGAATTCAGCGTTTCCTGCCGTTACTGACTTTAATTCTTTTATAAAAGAGCAGGTTGAATCCATTATCCATTTGCTGAGGTCCAGCATCAGATTGCTTTCCTCGGCTATGTTAATGAAATCATTCGGAGAAACATTTCCCAGGGCCGGGTTATGCCAGCGTATCAATGATTCCGCTGCAATAATTTCTTCATGGATATTCACAATGGGCTGAAATTCCATGCGTAATTCGTTATTGTTGATCGCTTTTCTGAGATAGTCTTCAAGTATCAGGCGTTTGCTTGCAGTGACCTGCATTTCAGGGTCGTAGAAGGCAAAGGTGTTTCTGCCATCGGATTTTGCCTTGTACATGGCAGTATCGGCATGTTTGAGTACGCTTTCGCTGTCGCTGTCTTCATTGTTTGCATTAGGAAAAATGGTAACGCCGATGCTTGGTGTAACATGCAAGGTGTAATCGCCTACCTGCATAGGCTCGGCCATGGCATCGAGCAGCCTGCGTGCAACAGCTTGTGCAGTGCTCATTGCCAGAGTTTCCGTATCGCCAACATTCCTCAGGATGTAAACGAATTCGTCACCACCCAGGCGGTATACATCATCACCGACGCGAGCATCTTCTGTAAATCTGTCTGCCACCTTGGTTAACAGCATGTCGCCGACTGAATGCCCGAGTGAGTCGTTGATGTTTTTAAAGTGGTCAAGATCTATGTACAAAACAGCGCCATAGTGCTTGTAACGCTTGGTATTGGCGATTTCCTGATAGAGGTTGTATCTGAAAGAGCGACGGTTTGGTAATTTGGTCAGTGGATCCTGGTTAGCCTGTTTTTCGTAGGCTTTCTCCATCTCTTTATTCAGTCGAATCTGGTTTTTAAGTTTGCCGACAGAAAAGCAGATCGAGCAGGCTAATGAGAGTCGATCCATCACCGGGGTCAGCATGCTGGCCTGAAAACCATTGTGCTTGAGCTCGAAAATGATGGCGCCAGTCTTTTTCAGGCAGTACATCAGGTAATGCAGACCATCAATCTCGACGATGTCTACAGCTTCCTCGTCACATGGGATGAACTGCTTGAGTGATGATTGAATTCGGGCGTGTAAATGAGGCAGCTGGTTTTGACTGTCTGCATAGCTCAGATAGAAATTAAAACCCGAATCTTTTGCATTGTTATCAGATTTGGTGGAGACAGAGTCCAGCAGGTAAACGTAGACGTTGCTCAGCTTGAGCTGCTCAGTAGCTGCAATCATGAATGATTGCAGCATCTCATCGAGATCCTCACTTGTACCAGTCGCAAGTAGCAGTTTATTCTGGATTTCCGTGAAATCAGCAGGATCGAACTGGGTGTTTTCCATGATAAGGAAGCGGCTCTATTTAGAAGTCTATCACCCAAGTATAGTTATTAAATAGCCCACTGCTACTGAAGCAGGCCGGTTTTTCTGGACTGCAGTTCAGGGTGGTGTCAGGCCAGCTTCCTGTACTTGATACGATGAGGATTGTCAGCTTCATCACCCAGTCTGCGCCTGCGGTCCTCTTCGTAATCAGAATAGTTGCCTTCGTACCAGACGACCTCGCTATCGCCCTCAAAAGCGAGTATATGAGTGGCAATTCGGTCCAGGAACCACCTGTCGTGGGAAATAACAACGACACAGCCCGGGAACTCAAGAATCGCTTCTTCGAGTGCGCGCAGGGTTTCCACATCGAGATCGTTGGTGGGTTCATCGAGCAGCAGCAGATTGCCACCGCTTTTCAGTAATTTCGCCAGGTGAACACGGTTGCGCTCACCGCCGGAAAGGTTCTTGATATGTTTCTGCTGGTCTTCGCCCTTGAAGTTAAAACGGCTGACATAGCCTCGCGACGCTACCGTGTAGTTGCCAATGGTGATGTTGTCCAGACCATCAGAAATTTCGTCCCACACCGTTTTGCTGCCGTCCAGGCTGTCGCGCGACTGGTCGACGTAAGCAATTTCCACCGTATCGCCAACGGTAAATACACCTTCATCGGGTTGTTCGCTACCCGTGATCATGCGGAACAGGGTGGTTTTGCCGGCGCCATTCGGGCCGATGATGCCGACTATGCCGCCACGCGGCAGCTTGAAATTCATGTTTTCGTAAAGCAGTTTATCGCCGTATTGCTTTCGTACATGATCAGCTTCAACCACCTTGTCGCCAAGCCTGGGGCCGGGCGGGATATACAGTGAATTGGTTTCGCTGCGCTTCTGATGTTCTGCCGATGACAGTTCTTCAAAACGTTGCATACGCGCCTTGCTTTTGGCCTGGCGTGCTTTTGGATTTGAACGTACCCAGTCGAGCTCTGCTTTGATGGTTTTTTGACGGGTGGCTTCTTTTCTTTCTTCAATCGCGAGCCGCTTCTCTTTCTGCTCCAGCCAGGAGGAATAGTTGCCTTCCCAGGGAATGCCATGGCCCCGATCAAGTTCAAGAATCCAGCCGGCAACATTATCGAGAAAGTAGCGGTCATGGGTGACTGCCACAACTGTTCCCGGATAATCCTTGAGGAAGCGCTCCAGCCAGGCAACGGACTCGGCATCGAGATGGTTGGTTGGTTCGTCAAGTATGAGCATGTCGGGTGATGACAGCAGCAGTCGACACAGCGCAACTCGACGACGCTCACCACCTGACAGGTTCTCGACATTGGCGTCCCATGTCGGCAGGCGAAGCGCGTCTGCAGCGACCTCGAGCTTGCGGTCGAGGTTATGGGCATCGGCAGCCTGAATGATATTTTCCAGCCTCGCCTGTTCAGTGGCGAGTGCGTCAAAGTCTGCATCCGGCTCGGCATAGGCGGCATAGACGGCTTCGAGCTGCTCATGGGCCTGCTTGATATCACTCAAACCATCTTCGACATTGCCGCGCACATCCTTGTTCGGATCAAGGTCGGGCTCCTGCGGCAGGTACCCGATGCGGATACCGCTGGCGGGGCGGGCCTCGCCGATAAAGTCAGTATCGACACCGGCCATGATTCGCAGCAGGGTCGACTTGCCCGCGCCGTTATAGCCGAGTACGCCAATTTTTGCGCCGGGGAAGAAGTTGAGATTGATGTCCTTGAGGATTTCTTTTTTCGGCGGTACGACCTTGCCGAGGCCGTTCATGGTAAAGATATATTGAGCCATTTGGAATTTTGTCAGTTGCTGTAATGGCGCGATTATACGGACTTTTCGACCTTTGCAAAAACAGGCCGTTTAAATCGCTGCCAGGCATGCGGCCACAGGGCATATTTGTTAAGATAAGCCACTTTTTTTCAGGCCGCATTCAATAATACAGGCCTTTCAGGTAACGAGGGGTTTCAATGTTTTCCAGTGATATGACGATCGAAGGCTATGATGAAGCATTGTGGGCAGCCATGCAGCACGAGGAACGCAGGCAGGAGGAACACATAGAACTCATCGCTTCGGAAAATTATGCCAGCCCGCGCGTGATGGCGGCGCAGGGTTCGGTGCTGACCAACAAGTATGCTGAAGGCTACCCGGCGCGTCGTTATTATGGCGGCTGTGAAAACGTCGATGTAGCTGAACAGCTGGCGATCGATCGCATCAAGCAGTTGTTTGGCGCCGACTATGCAAACGTGCAGCCACACTCGGGTTCGCAAGCCAATGCGGCTGTTTACATGACCCTGTGTGAACCCGGCGATACCGTGCTTGGCATGTCGCTGGCTGACGGCGGTCATTTGACACACGGTTCCAAAGTCAATTTCTCCGGCAAGATTTACCATGCGGTTCAGTACGGGCTTAACAATGAAACCGGTGAAGTCGATTATGACCAGATTCAACAGCTGGCAGAAGAACACAAGCCTAAAATGATCGTTGGCGGTTTTTCAGCGTATTCACGCGTGATGGACTGGCAGCGTTTTCGTGATATTGCAGATTCAGTGGGCGCCTATCTTATGGTCGACATGGCGCATGTCGCGGGATTGATTGCGGCCGGTTTATACCCAAGCCCGGTGCAGATTGCCGATGTGACAACATCGACCACCCATAAAACGCTGCGCGGTCCACGCGGCGGCATCATCCTGGCAAAGTCGAATCCTGATCTTGAGAAAAAACTGAATTCCGCCATTTTTCCCGGTACCCAGGGCGGGCCATTGATGCATGTGATTGCTGCCAAGGCAGTGGCATTTCTTGAAGCACAGGAAGAAGGTTTCAAGGATTATCAGCAGCAGGTTATTACCAATGCGCGAGCAATGGCTGATGTTGTTATCCAACGTGGCTATAAAGTTGTTTCCGGCGGCACTGATAATCATCTGTTCCTGTGGGATCTTATCGACAAGGGTCTGACGGGTAAGGATGTGGAAAATGCGCTGGGTGAAGCAAATATTACCGTCAACAAGAATGCGGTACCGAATGATCCGCAGTCACCCTTTGTTACCAGCGGTATTCGTATCGGCACACCTGCGATGACAACGCGCGGTTTCAATGAAGAAGATTCGAAAGCGCTGGCTGGCTGGATGTGCGATATCGTTGACAGTATGCAAGGCTCTACAGCAGACAATGCTGTGATTACCAGGGTGCGTGAACAGGTGCGCGATATATGCGCGCGCTTGCCGGTATACGCATAAACATTGCCGATAACGTTTTTCATCCATAACAACCAAATGATAAAAATATGCATTGCCCGTTTTGTTCAGCACCTGATACACGCGTAGTCGATTCGCGTTTGTCCAACGAAGGTGACCAGGTCCGCAGGAGACGAGAATGTCCGGAATGCGGCGAGCGCTTTACGACCTATGAAAATGCTGAATTGAACATGCCCCGTATCGTTAAGCACGACGGCAGCAGGGTGCCGTTCAAGGAAGATAAGCTACGTGGTGGCGTCATGCGTGCGCTGGAAAAACGCCCGGTTGCAATAGAGCAAATTGATGAGGCGCTCAATCGTATCAAGCATAACCTGATGGCTGCAGGAGAGCGTGAAGTCGAGTCTGCAAAGATAGGTGACTGGGTTATGGACGAGTTACTGACAATGGACCATGTTGCCTATATACGCTTTGCCTCCGTTTATCTTGATTTTGGTGATGTCAATGCGTTTCGCGAAGCCGTTGAACGTCTTGAGCAGAAGACACCAAAGAAAAAAATCAAGTAAATCTTTATGGCCCGGCACGATACAGAGTTCATGCAACGTGCGTTGCGTTTGGCCGAGCGTGGTTTATACACAACCGATCCCAATCCGCGTGTTGGTTGTGTCATTGTTAAAGACGACAATATTGTTGGAGAAGGCTGGCACCGGACTGCAGGTGAGCCGCATGCGGAAATACTGGCCTTGCAGCAGGCCGGCGCCCAGGCTGCCGGCGCGACCGTGTATGTCAGCCTGGAGCCGTGCAGTCATCATGGCAAAACTCCGCCATGTGCCGCAGCGCTGGTTAATGCCGGTGTTTCACGGGTGATTGCTGCAATGCAGGACCCGAATCCTGAAGTAGCAGGCGGCGGGTTTGATCATTTGCGCAAGCATGGAATCGATGTCGAAAGTGGCTTGCTCGAACAGGCTGCCAGAGCCATCAACCCTGGCTTTATCAAGCGCATGGAAAGCGGGCGACCGTATGTGCGCATCAAGATGGCGGCAAGCCTGGATGGCCGTACTGCGATGGCATCCGGTGAAAGCCAGTGGATCACCGGCGAGGCGGCGCGCGCCGATGTGCAAGGCTTGCGAGCCAGAAGCTCGGTGATACTGACGGGTGTCGATACGGTGATTGATGATGATCCATCGCTCAATGTACGCCTGTCGGCGATACAGCCAGGTATTGAAGCTGATGTCAGGCAACCTCACCGCGTGGTACTGGACAGTCGGCTGCGGTTTCCACCCGGCGCGAGGATGCTGACGCTGGAAGGCAAAACAACTGTGCTGACGACGAAGCGGGATAGTGGAAACCTTTCCTGCGATGTTGTAAAGCTCGATGCGCTTGACGGCAGGCTGGATCTGCACAAGGTGATGGGCTGGCTGTCAGGCTTACAGGCTAACGAAGTGCATGTCGAGGCAGGAGCAACTCTGTGCGGTGCATTGCTAAACAGCAAACTGGTTGATGAAATCGTTGTCTATCTGGCACCGCATATTATGGGCTGTGATGCCAGGGGACTGTTTAGCATTCCCGGGCTGGAACATATGGCTGACAGAATCAGGCTGGACATCAAGGATGTTCGGCATGTTGGCAAGGATTTGCGTGTCACTGCTGTCCCAGCCAGCAATTAACCAAAGAGAGACATCATCACATCATGGTGGTAAGGATTTAAGTGACTGCCATAAGGCTACTGAGGTTTTGTCCGCTAATGAACGCAAATAAAAACTTTAGTCCACAGATGAACGCAGATGAACGCAGATAAGGATATTTTAATGTCTTTGAATAGGGGATTTAAAATCCCACGCCTTTAGGCGGTCTATATATTTATGCTCCTTCTCCCCTTGAGGGGAGAAGGTTGGGATGAGGGGTGATATGCGTCGAGGTAGCACCATGAACCCTCACCCCAACCCTCTCCCAGTTTTGGGAGATGGAGGCAGTCGACCGTATGGTCGATAAATCCGGCTTTTAGTCGTAACCTGAAGCCACCGGCTTTAGTCGGTGGCGTATTCACGCACAGTTAAATCTGTGTTCATCAGCGTTCATCCGTGGATGATTTGTTTTTATAATTTGCGTGTATTCGCGTTTATTTGCGGACTAATATTCCCTGTGTTGTCAGGGTGTTATCATGGGCATTCCGCTGTATTTTGGGAAAACCAACAAAAGTAATTAACTGGAGCAAGTATGTCTACGGTTGTGGTAGTAAAAAAAGGCGGCAAGGTTTGCATTGCGGCAGATAGCCTGACCAGTTTCGGTGATTTGCGCATGGGCGCAGATTATGAAGCCAGTCATGACAAGATTCTCATGCATGATGACAGTTACCTCGGTATTGTTGGCAGTGCTGCTCATCAGCTCGTTATGGAAAGTATCTTCAGGCAGGATGAGATCAAGGTGGATTTTTCATCGCGCCTTGCTGTATTTGAAACATTCCGTTTACTGCATCCGATATTGAAGGACAAATACTTCCTCAATGCAAAGGATGAAGATGACGATCCCTATGAATCAACACAGATCGATGCCCTGATCGCCTGCCCACATGGGATCTTTGGCGTGCATTCATTGCGTGAAGTGTGTGAGTATAAAAAGTTCTGGGCGATAGGTTCCGGCTCCGAATATGCGCTGGGCGCCATGTATGCCGTGTACGACATGCTCGATTCGGCTGAAGAAATTGCCAAAGCGGGCGTCACGGCAGGTGCAGAGTTTAATAATGCTTCGGCCATGCCGATGAGCAGTTACACTGTGGACCTGATAAAACTCAAGTCTGTCTCGGGATAATCTCAACATGTTTACTGGAATAATCGAAGCCGTTGGCGCAGTAAAACGCATCGAACCGATGGGCGGGGATTTGCGTTTCGTCATAGATGGCGGCAGTCTCGATATGAGCGATGTTCAACTCGGTGATAGCATCGCTGTCAACGGTGTCTGTCTTACGGTTATCGAGTTCGAGTCCGCTTCGTTTTCGGCGGATGTATCCAATGAAACCATTTCATTAACATCACTGAAAGACCTGAAAACAGGGGGTGCTGTCAACCTGGAAAAGGCCATGTTGCCGACGACACGCATGGGCGGTCACCTTGTCAGTGGCCATGTCGATGGCCTGGGTACGGTTGTTAGCAAAACCGGGGATGCACGCTCTATCCGTCTGGAAATAGAAGTGCCGTCTGAGTTGAAAAAATATATCGCGGTAAAGGGATCGATCTGTATCGATGGCACCAGCCTGACGGTCAATTCGGTCGATAATTGTGTCGTTGGATTGAACATCGTACCGCATACGCAGGAGCGTACGGTCATTCAGCATTACACCAAAGGAACAAAAGTCAATCTCGAAGTCGATCTGGTGGCGCGTTATCTCGAAACCCTGCTGCTGAATATGGATGACAGGGATAAAGATAAGGTCAACATGGAGTTGCTGACTCGAACAGGTTTCGTGAAATAGTCGCAGGCTGGTACATATGAAGTTGAATTCGATAGAAGAGATTATTGAAGATTTTCGCCAGGGAAAAATGGTGATTATCATGGACGATGAGGATCGTGAAAACGAAGGCGATCTGGTAATGGCAGCGAGTCTTGCCAGTGCTGAAGATATTAATTTCATGGCGCGTTATGGCCGCGGACTTATTTGCCTTACACTGACACAGGAGCGCTGCCAGCAATTGAAGCTGCCGCTGATGGTTGGCTCTACCGGTGACCTGCATGGCACAAACTTTACCGTTTCCATCGAAGCTGCTGAAGGCGTAACCACCGGCATATCGGCAGCAGACCGCGCCACAACCATCGGGGCTGCAGTGAAGCAGGATGCCGGTCCGAATGACATCGTGCAGCCCGGGCATATTTTTCCACTGATGGCGCAGCCGGGTGGCGTGCTGGTCAGGGCAGGGCATACCGAAGCCGGTTGCGACCTGGCGCGGCTTGCAGGTCATGAACCCAGTGCGGTTATCGTCGAAATTCTCAACGAGGATGGCACCATGGCAAGGCGGCCCGATCTTGAGAGTTTTGCAGAACAGCACGATCTCAAGATCGGCACCATCGAGGATCTGATCAGTTACAAGATCAAAAATGAAAAGACCGTGGAACGGGTTGTCGAAAGTGATTTTGCAACCGAGTTTGGAGATTTTCGTTTACATGCCTACCAGAACAGTCTGGATGGTGGCCTGCACTTCGCACTGGTGCACGGCAGTATAGATAATGGTGAACCGGTGCTGGTCAGGGTGCATGTCGAGAATACCCTGGTGGATTTACTTGGCTCGACACATACAAAAGGCTGGCCGTTGCGATCTGCATTAAAACAGGTGGCTCAATCTTCTGATAATGGTGTGGTTGTAATCATTCGCCAGCCGGAAGAAGAGAACGCAATCATCAACTGGATGCTGCGTCATCCAACTGCTGAGAGTGAAGCAGTGGAGCAGAAGCCTGACTTGCGCCAGGATGGTGTTGGTGCGCAAATCCTGATGGATCTCGGTGTAAGGAAAATGCGTTTGATGTCTGCACCAAAGGTCTACCATGGTCTTGCGGGCTTCGGCCTGGAAATTGTTGAATATGTTAGTGGAGATGAAAACTAGTTATGAGTCAGATAAATTCTATTGAAGGCAGTTTGCAGTATTCGCAGGGCCGGTTTGCAATCGTTTGTGCGCGCTTTAACGGTTTTGTTGTTGAGAGCCTGCTGGCAGGCGCCATTGATACACTGAAACGCAGTGGTGTGGAAGAATCAGCGATTACCGTTGTGAAAACCCCCGGTGCATTTGAAATTCCTGTTGTTGTTCAGGGGCTGGCGCAAACCGGAAACTACAATGCAATCATCGCGCTTGGTGCCGTTATCAGGGGTGCAACACCTCATTTTGATATCGTCGCCAATGAGTCGGCCAAAGGCCTTTCAGCCATTGCGCTCGATCATGGTATACCAGTTATAAATGGTATTCTGACCACCGACTCGATCGAACAGGCTATCGAACGTGCCGGTACAAAAGCGGGCAACAAGGGATCTGAGGCTGCTGCCGGCGCCATTGAAATGGTCAACCTGATGAGCCAGCTGGATTAAAAGCTCTTATGTCTGATAATACAGGTCTTGCCAAGGCGCGAGGCAAGGCGAGGCGTCTTGCGATGCAGGCCTTGTATCAGTGGCAAATGACGGCTGATGATATCGATCGTATCGAGCAGCAGTTCATTGAAGAGAACGATATGAAAAATGTCGATCAGGAATACTTTGCTGAACTACTGCTGGGTGTGTTGCAGGAACTGTCATCGATTGATGCCGAACTTGAAAAGCACATGCCACGCAGCATCAATTCTGTTGATCCGGTCGAGCGTGCCATTCTTCGTATAGCCGGCTATGAATTCATCAAGCGCCCCGATGTACCTTACCGGGTCGTGCTCAACGAGGCCGTCGTCCTGGCAAAGAAATTTTGTGCCGAGAAAAGCCACACCTTCGTTAATGCGGTGCTGGACAAGGTTGCACGCGATACCAGAACGCACGAAACAGCATCTGTGTAATGGTACTGGGTGAATTTAATTTAATTAACACCTATTTTTTATCGCCATCTAGCCGAAAAGAGGTTTTGCTTGGTATTGGCGATGATTGTGCAATTGTGTCTGTGCCTGAAGGTAAACAGCTGGCAATTACAACCGACACGCTAGTAGATGGCGTACATTTCCCCTCTGACACTTCACCAGCAGATATCGCCTGTAAGGCAATTGCAGTCAACCTGAGCGACCTTGCGGCTATGGGTGCAGAGCCAGCCTGGCTTACGCTTGCCCTGTCACTGCCTCGAGTCGATGAAAGCTGGATTAAATCCTTTTCTGACAGTTTCAGAAAGACGGCGGACAAATACCATGTACAGCTGATTGGCGGAGACACCACGCAGGGTCCATTGAGCATGACTGTGCAGGCGATGGGCTTTATTGAGCCCGATAACATCATGCGTAGAGATGGCGCCAGGCCTGGCGATGTTATATATGTTTCCGGAACGCTGGGTGACGCTGCGGCAGGGTTGAGGATTCTGCAACAGGGGCAGACCATTGATGCGAATACGGCCTGGCTGGTCAATCGACTCAATCGACCGCAAGCCAGGGTGGATCTGGGGATGAAGGCGTCGGCCTACTGTAAATGTGCAATCGATATATCAGATGGACTGGTTGCTGATCTGGGGCATGTGCTTGAAGCCAGTAATTGCGGTGCTACAGTCAATATAGACAGTGTACCCCTGTCACATCAACTGGTTGAGAATTCAATTAACAGGAACGATGTGGACTGGGAAATGGTGCTGTCAGGGGGCGATGATTACGAGCTATGCCTCGTGGTTAATCCCGAACACGAGAACGAACTTATGCAAACCGCCAGTGAAATCTCGCTAGCGCTTACACGCATAGGCGTGATCGAGGAACACACAGCGTTGAATATCGTTGATAACACGGGCGCAAAATATTTACCTGGCCGGGGCGGCTACGAGCATTTCATCAAATGAATGGCATCAGTTTTAATCATCTCAAGGATCCCGTCGTGCTGATCGCTGTCGGCTTCGGCAGCGGCCTTGCGCCAAAGGCCCCGGGCACGGCAGGTACCCTGATAGCGATACCGCTTTATATGCTGATGCAACCGTTGCCGTTGATCAGCTACCTGCTGATTACAACCTGCCTGTTTATTGCAGGTATATGGATCTGTGCCTACGCCGCTGAAAAACTCGGTGTACATGACCACCCATCCATTGTTTTTGACGAGATTGTAGGCTATTTAATTACCATGATCGCGGCGCCTGAAGGCTGGCAGCTAATCATAGTCGGCTTCGTATTGTTCAGGCTGCTGGATGCGATAAAGCCCTGGCCGATTTCCTGGTTTGACAGGAACATAACGGGTGGCATGGGTATTATGGTAGACGATGTCGTTGCCGGCATTGTTGCGTTGGCAATCATACAGGGATTACTTTATTTTCAGCTATTGTGATGCGAAACATTTTCAGTATTTTGTTAACGGCTGCAGCGATAGCGGCACCGGGCACTGCTCTTGCAGTGTCGCAGATAGAGGTGCAGGCGCTGTTTGGCGGTAAAGCGATGGTGATGATTGATGGCCAGCGCCGTACCCTGTCGATTGGTCAGACCAGTCCTGAGGGTGTAAAACTGATTGATGCTGACAGTAAACAGGCTGTGCTCGCAGTTGATGGTAAACAAAAAATTTATAAGCCGGGTGGCACAATATCGCTGAGTTATGCAAAACCCGAGCACCAGGAAGAAAAAATATATGCTGATGACCGTGGCATGTTTCGTTCAGTCGGTGCCATCAACGGACGTAGCGTGCGTTTTTTGCTTGATACGGGTGCGACCACGGTGGCAATGAATAAAACGCAGGCAAAACAACTGGGCGTGGATTACCGCATGAATGGAGAAAGCGTCGTCATAAGCACTGCTTCTGACAACGTAAAAGGCTACCGTGTCCGACTGAAATCAGTATCGCTAGGAAAAATCAAACAAAGAAACGTCGAGGCCATGGTCATCGACGGCGATCATCCCGGCCCGATTCTGCTGGGCATGTCTTTCCTGGGTAAGTTAAAAGTGGAAAAAGCCGGCGATGTCATGAAAATCCGCCAGCG
>CALLCZ010000048.1 GCA_937998645.1 uncultured Gammaproteobacteria bacterium | reverse complement strand
TATTAATCCAAGGGAATGAAAAAACTGGTAATCAACAGCCGTGTGATAAACCGCCAGCATGTCCGTATCAAGCACCTGTTTCAGCGCATGTGCGCCAAATGCGCCGGCCGCAACAGAAATGAAAGCGCTTAATGCGCCAAGTCCAATGAACAGGTTTGACATTGTGTTCCCGATGTTTTTTTATATGCGTCAATACATTCTAACGATACGCGGAGAATTTTCATGCCTTCTTTTGATGTGGTTTCTGAAGTCGATCACCATGAGCTGACCAATGCGGTTGACCAGATGAACCGGGAAATAACCAATAGGTTTGATTTTAAAGGCAGCAATGCCAGGGTCGAGCTCAAAGAACAGGTTATGAATCTTGAGGCCGATAATGAATTCCAGCTCAAGCAGATGCACGACATCATCTATAAAAAACTGGCCTCACGCGGAATCGATACGGCCTGTCTCGATCAGGGCAAAATAGAAGAACGCGGCATGCGTGCCTATCAGTCAATTACCGTGCGTGAAGGTGTCGATAAGGAGCTTGCCAGAAAGATTGTCAAAATGATCAAGGAATCAAAAATGAAAGTACAGGCAGCGATCCAGGGTGAACAGGTGCGTGTTACCGGTAAAAAGCGTGATGACCTGCAGTCGGTAATCGAAATGTTGAAAGGGGCGGATATAGATTTGCCGTTACAGTTCAATAATTTCAGGGACTGAGTTGAGCTGAAGATTGCAGGGGTGTCGGGAATAAATGATTAGCCGCAAAAAAAACGCAAAAGGCTCAAATTATTTTATTTTTAAACTCAATTACCTGTTTGCACTCTTTGCGTGTTTCGCGGCAAAATAAATATCGAATTAGTGACTATTCACTGTTTCAGTTCACTAAATAAACATCATATCTCGTTTTTTTGCTGCTGATATTTGTGCTTGGCTTTATATCACCAACTGTCTCTGCATGAATTGGCCGTTTCACGACCACGCGCTTGCCGGCGCATTCCAGTGCGGTTTTGAGCAAGGCTTCAGCGTTTTCATCTTTACCCAACAGGTGTTGCAGAATCTGCATATCCTTTTTTACCAGTGCGGATTTTTTTCTCTCGGGATACATCGGGTCGATATATATCACGTCCGGCACGGTTTCCCTGTCCATGTGTTCCATGCATAGAATCGAATCGGCATAAACCAGGTTCATGAAGTTCTTCAGCACCTCTGCACTGGCCGGATTGGCCAGGCCGCGACGTATGCCATCATCGATAAGTGTGTACAGCACGAATGACTGCTCTACCAGGGTGATTTTGCAGCCCATGCAGGCAAGAACGAAGGCATCCCGTGCAAGGCCGGCGGTGATATCGAGTACACTCGGTGTGTTTCCATGCTTGAGGCCGAATGCCCTGGCGATGGCCTGGCCACGACCGCCACCAAACTGCTGGCGATGAGCCAGTGCGCCCTCGACAAAGTCGACATAAATACTCGTGTTGAGCACGGTGTCAAATAACTTCACGTGATCATCATCAAAACAGAGTTGCAGGTCGAAATCATCACTTATTTCGTCAAGCAGGGGCAGGCCTGATTGCGTGGCAAGTGCCTTTGCCTGCTGTTGTTTTGCATTATCCGGGCAGACAATACAGATTGATGATGAATTCATGTTGTGGTCATGTAGAGCTACTAATCAGCTGATATGATACCGCACATGAGCGAGTATATTGATATTGGTGTTAACCTGACGGGCAGTTCATTCAACAGTGACCTGGGTGACGTTGTACAGCGTGCACTGGATGCGGGCGTCTCTCAAATGATTGTCACGGGCACGGATATCAATCACAGCCGGGCAGCACTGGAGTTGAGTCGTAGCTATCCCGGTATATTGATGTCAACCGCCGGCATTCATCCGCATCATGCCAGCGAGTTTGATGACAACACGATATCCACATTAAGGGATCTTTGTGCCGAGGAATCAGTCGTTGCTGTCGGTGAGTGCGGGCTCGACTATAACAGGAATTATTCAAAACCTGCTGAACAGCGTTCGGCGTTCGAGGCCCAATTGCAACTGGCCTGTGAGCTCAGGCTGCCGGTTTTTCTGCATCAGCGTGATGCGCATGACGATTTCGTCAGCATCATCAGCGAATATCGCAATGATCTGGCCGCTGCAGTGGCGCATTGTTTCACCGGAGCGGTGGATGAAGCACTGGAGTATGTTTCAATGGATATGTATATCGGCATCACCGGCTGGATATGTGATGAACGGCGAGGTGGTGACCTGCAGCACGCGGTCAAAAATATTCCAGTTGGCAGGATAATGCTGGAGACTGACGCGCCTTATCTGCTGCCGCGCGACCTTAAACAACAGCCCGTTCACAAGCGCCGCAATGAACCCTGTTACCTGCCGCATATCTGCGAAGTGGCCGCGAAATATATGGGCGTTGATCATCAACGGCTGGCGAATGCGGCGCTGGACAACACCAGGAAATTTTTCTCCTTATAAACATATAAATACAGGGAAGCTGCTATATAGAATGTGATTGGCAGAAACAAGAATAATAATAAACCAGGAGGGAATCGTGTCATATCAATCTCTTACACAGCCTTCAAGTATTGGTCGCGTACTTGATAATGGCTTCAAGTTATTTGTAGCCAGCCTTAAACCCGTATTGCTGTTGATCATTGTTGCTGCGATCATCAATGTCATCATGCAATATGCGATGTTCCAGACAATGGCGCCGGCACAGCAATACACCACGCAAGAAGAAATGGCACAATACATGGCGGCTATCATGCCGCAGCTTGTGGGTATTTCCATTATTGTATGGCTGGTCAGTATTATTCTTTACAATGCGATCCTGTCACGCGTAGGTGAAGTCGCCAAAGGTGGTAACGGGGAACTGTACGATGCACTGATTGTGGGTGTCAGGAAAGCGATTCCGGTTTTTATCGCAGCGATACTGTATACGCTGGCTATTTCGGTTGGTTTCGTATTGCTGGTTATACCCGGGCTCATCCTGATGATTACCCTGTTATTTTTCCAGGTACTCATTGTTGTTGATGATGAAGGCATCATCGCTTCGCTAAAACAGAGCCACGCCCTGGTGTGGGGCAATTACTGGCGAACAACCGCAGTCATCATGATTCCATTTTTTATTATCTACGCATTGATTATGGTGGTGGCATTTGCAGCAGGATTTTTTGGTGCATTCAATACGCCTGATATGGTTGAAGGTCAGATGCATATGACTTTTGGCGTGTTCGATATTGTTATGGCCGCCACGTCAGTTTTGATGGTCCCATTGCTGGATTCAATATTTATTGCACACGTGAATGACCTGAAGCTGCGCAAGTCGGGCAGTGATCTTGAGCAACGTATGGGAGACTGATGTACAGGGCGCTATACGTGCTGATGCTGCTTTATGCCGGCATTGGCAACGCAAGTGATGAACTGATGCAAGCAAGCCCCTGTCCGGGGCTTGTTTCATCGTATGATGTTGAAAGATTCGAGCATGCGCTGGTCGTTACCGACACGGATTTTGCCAGTATCGAGGATTGTGAACTGCTTGGCAGCTTCTATTTTCACCCGTCCCGGCTCAGGGACTACTCACCGGATTATGCCCAACTGGAAGCCATCGTCGATGCAATCTGGCAGCCTGTAAATGAAGAATCGCCGTTTCTGCTGATGGAGGCGTTATTGTCCTGGATGAAAGCGCTGGGGCTCGAGCAGCACGCTGAATCATTCAGAGACTTCGTCAATGAATATATGCCCGCTGAAGAAAGCGTTCAGCTTTTTTTCACAATCCTTATCTGGCTTATTGTTTGTGGTACGGTCATTCTTGTTGTGCATGAATTTTATCGTGCAGGCATGCTCAGGCTGCCTCGATTCCATGCTCAGCAGGGTGAAGGCGCAAGGGCTGAGATCAAACCGGCCTGGCAATGGGAGGCCATACTGGCATTGCCGCTACGTGAGCAGATCAGCGCATTGCTGCAATACAGTATTGAGCACCTGGTCAATGAAAACCTGGTGCCGGCTTCGAGCAGCTTCACCAATCGTGAGCTGATTGCATATCTTGAGAAATCTGATTCACATAAAGCAGGCCTGTTACGTGAGCAAATCGATCTGACTGAGCCGGTTGTGTACGGCGATGAAGATGTTTCAGAACAGCAGCTTGTTGCCTGTCGCAGACTAGCCCGCATACTGCATTCTCATGCAATACGCGGACTAAGCAGAGGCTTATGTGATGCGTGATACCCTGATAACACTGGCTGGTGCATTATTATCTTTCATTGTACTGGTCAACCTGATGTCACCACAGACTGAACAGCTGGTGGTGTCAAGACCGACGACCGAGGATGCCGGCAAGCATGGTCTGAAGGCACTGTACAGCTGGCTTGCTCAAAACAACTTCAATATCCATAGCCTGCGTACACCCGTTACACGCATCGATCAGCAAGCACTGCCCGCAAGCGGCAACCTGATGGTTGTCAGTCTGCCGTTTGCCAGGGAGCCGCTGGATTCAGAATGGCAGGCTTTGAACAACTGGATCATGCAGGGCAATACAATGCTGGTTCTCGCCGGCCTCTATCACATCCCTCCGTGGAGCAAAACTCATGAATGGTCCAGGGAAAATGATATTAAAGATGCCATAAGCAAACTCACGGTTGAAGAATTTACGCTTCAACGCGATGTCATCGAAGATAGCGAAGCGGAATTCAGTCTGGAAGCTATGCAGGCATCTATCCAGGCATTCAAGCCATCGGCATATCGCCTGTATCCTGCTGTTGAGCATTCGTTGTTCAGCGATGTATATGAACTGGAGAGTGTGCACACACCCGGTCTGTATCAATATAAAAATGAACTCGATGATACAGAAGCCGCGTACTGGTCAATTGAAAGTGAATCAGCACGTCTTGGATTGCGTTTGATCTATGGCGAATCGCAGGAACAGACGGCAATGTGGTTATTGCCGGTAGGCAAAGGCTGGATTTATCTCAGTGCGTTTCCTGATCTGCTCGGCAATAACGTGGTGAAACAGCAGGATAATGCCCGCTGGTTTACCAACCTGCTGTCACATACGGTTTCAAATGGTGGTTATGTGATTTTTGATGATTACCATTTCGGCCTGTCCGATTTGTATGACCCGGAAGCCTTTTTTGCAGATGATCGCTTACACAACAGCCTGTTGTTTATCGGTGCATTCTGGCTGGTATACGCTCTGGGTAGAAGCCCCCGGCTGGCGCCGGTGAGAAAGCGCAGTATTAAACCCGCAAGCCGTGACTTTATCGAGGCGATGGCCGGCTTTTTTACGCGTCGAATCAAGCCGGCCACAATCGCATATGAACTGGTCACACGTTTGCTGGAAGATATCAGCAAGCATACACAGCTCAGTGGTGACTCGCTGTGGAGCTGGTTGCATGACCACCCGGATGTCTCACAGCGCGATATTCAAAGATTGCAGAAGGCAAGCGGACGTTCGCCCGGTAAAACAAAATTAATACAACTGACAAGATCCATTAATCGAATACAAAAGGTTTTGACATGACAACAGCCGTCGAACAACTCGAACAGGAACTGCAACAACAGCTTGGTACTGTACTGTTTGGTATGCAGCAAACCATCCATGGCCTGTGCGTGGCGCTGGTTGCACAGGGACACGTATTGCTTGAAGGGCCACCGGGGCTGGGTAAGACCCTGCTGGCAAAATCACTGGCAGAAGTACTCAAGGGTGAATTCAAACGCATTCAGTGTACTGCCGATATGATGCCATCCGATTTAACCGGTATTCATGTGTTCGATAAGCAGAGCAACAGTTTCAAGTTGCTGCCCGGGCCCCTGTTCGCTGACGTGGTGCTGGTTGATGAAATCAACCGTACCGGACCCAAGACGCAGTCGTCCCTGTTGCAGGCAATGGAAGAGGGCGTCATCACGCTCGATCGCAAGACCTACGAGCTGCCAAAAGATTTTTTCCTGCTGGCATCACAGAATCCTTTCGACTTTGAAGGTGTTTACCCTTTGCCGGAATCGCAGCTCGACCGTTTCCTGCTGCGACTGCAAATCGGCTACCCGGAAGTTGATACCGAGATGGAAGTGCTGCGACATTACGACATGCCCGGTGGTGGCCATCTTGATCATCATGTAAAGCTGAATACGCTCTCAGAAGGACTGCTTTCCAGTGCGCGTCAGCAGGTTTCAGCGGTGCACGTGTCTGAAGGTCTGTATCGATATGTTGCAGAAATTGCAAAAGCAAGCAGGAGCGAACCCAGGCTGAGTCTAGGACTTTCAACGCGCGGCGCCCTGGCACTGATGCGTTGTGCGCGCGTGGAAGCAGCGTGCCAGGGGCGGGATTATGTTGTGCCTGATGATGTTAAAGGCATTGCAGAGCACATTACCGCACACCGACTGGTGCTGACACCGGAAGCCTCGCTGGAAGGCATCGATTGCGTGCAGGTGTATAACGATATTGCAGCAAGAGTTCCGGCACCCAGGGATTGACCGGTGATAACGATCTCGGACCGCGGCTACTGGATCATCGGCCTTATTGCTGTTATCGGAATTGCCGGCCAATGGCTGGGAGGGGAGGGCTCAGCAATAGCGTCACAACTCTGGACCCTGCCTGCAGCATTGCTGGTTGCCGCTGTATTCGCCGAACGTGCCGCCTTGCCGGCATTTAAATGGCACATTAGCCGGGAGCTACCGCATCAGGCTCACCTGGGTGAGAAGCTGGTTATCAGGCTGCTGATTACCAACAACGGACAGCGTAATGTTTACCTCGAATGCCAGCCGTCCTATCCTGAAAGTTTCTCCGCAGAATCCAGGCTGACACAATACCTGGTGCGGCCCGGGAAAACTGTCGTAGATGATGACGAGTTGCTGCCGCTGGAACTTGGCAAGGCCAGGCCGGGTGAGTTGCATACCAGGACACTCGGGTTTCTCGGACTGGTATGGTGGTACCGCCGTATCGAGGATGATGCTGAAGTGCAGGTGGTGCCGCGAAGCATGAGCACTGATTCACGTGGTATCGGTGAAAGGTTTGCAGGTACAGCTTACTCGCGTAAACCGATTCAGGGTGGCATGGAGTTTCTGGTGCATCGTGAGTACCAGCAGGGTGATCCGCTGCAGATTGTCGACTGGAAAGCGAGTGCGCGCAGTAATGAAATGATGGTACGCATCATGACGCGAGAACAGCGTATGGAAATGGCTGTCCTGCTCGATTGTGGCAGGACCTCCCAGCTCCAGGTAGGTAAGCTGAGCCAGTTGCATCACAATGTGAATGTCGTTGCGCGTTTGTCCGAGCTGGCGGTCAGTCATGGTGATCACATCGCCTGTATTACCTATGCCGACAAGCCGCTGTCAATGATGACGCTGAACAGTGGTATTCGAGGCTTGAGACGTACCCGGGAAATACTCAAGAACGCGCGCTCGGTACCCAATGAATCCAACCTGCTGGCGGCTGCACTGCAGGCAAGACGCTTGCTGGGTCATCGCGCCCTGGTTGTGATATTGACTGATTTATCAAACGGTGGTGATGCGTCTCAATTCAGCCGGGCCGCGCGCCTGTTGAGTGCCAGGCACATGGTTGTGATCGCAAGCATTGAAGATACCGAAATACAGCAGATGCGCTGGTCCGGCGCCTCCCAGTGGATGGATCCGTATCGTAGTTTTGCCGCACATGAATACAGCCGTGAACGCCGGCTCGCAAAAATGAAATTAAAGCAGCATGGCGCATCCGTGATCACCGCTGCACCCGCGAAGCTGGATACGGCGGTGCTTGATTATTACAGGATGTTAAGACAGCGAGTTTCTGTATAAGCTGATGCCTGATGGCCAAATGAAAGCAGCCACCTGCAAGGTGGTTTTAACCGCAGAGACGCGGAGGCGCAGAGAAAGAATAATTTATTGCCGCAAAGCCCGCATAAATGCGCAAATTAAAAACCATAATAATGCTTTTGCGCTCATCGTGTTTTTTGCGGCAACAGTCATATGCTTTTGGCATATAACGGCTAACGTTTCAGCCAGGGAAGACCGAAGACCAGTAGTAGCCAGAAAAATATTCCCGATATAACACCAACCATGATGCGTAATGGCAGTTCAAATTGTGGGTCGGGTGATATGTAACCCTCGATCAGGCCTGCTACAACAAGAAAAGGCAGCGCAACAAGCAGCACTTTTCCTGCGTCGCCGGTTGCTTTGCGAAATGCCTGCTGACGAGTGCGGGTTCCGGGCCTAAGTAAAGCTTCGCCAAGCTTTAATCCCATCGCGCCTGCAATGCAAATCACGCTGAGTTCAACAACACCGTGGGCAATGATGAATTTAAATAATTCATCACTCAGGCCGTATTGTGCGGTAAAAGCGAACACACCACCCAGCATGAGCCCGTTCAGGGTGATGATATACAGCGTACCCAGGCCATAAAAAGCGCCCAGTGAAAAAGCAAAAATGGAAACTGTGATGTTGTTTGTCATCAGGCTTAAAGATAACAGTGACGAGGGCATGATATTTAGCAAGCCATCAGTCCAGAGCTCGCCCGACTGAACACGATTGATCATTTCGGTTGATGCAAACAGTGTTGCCAGATCGGGGAATACGCTTATCAATAACCAGCCGCACAGTATCGCACCGATAAATAGCGCAATGGTGTAGATCAGCAGGTTCGACATGTCCCTGATTAGTGCGGGTGATTCAAAAGCATAGATGTCGCGAATGCGTAACAGCGTGTTACCCGGAGCGCGAAAGATCAGCTGGTGGCCTCTAAGAAACAGGGTCTCCAGCCAGCGATGTATGCGGCTGCCCGGTATGGCCTGGCGGGCAAGTGACAGGTCACTGACCAGCATATGAAAGCCGCTGACGATTTTGCGGGGTTCGTCGATGTCAGTAGATTTTCTGTCACGGGTTTTGAACAGGCTCTCCAGTTCACGCCAGGCGGGAATGCGTTTTTCCAGCCAGGCCCCCAGCGCCTGCTGTTCTGTATCATAATGAGATTTAGTCAAGATTGGCCCGCATTTCTCACCGGGATTTCGGGTTCAGGTGCATCTGTAGTGTTTCTGAGTGCGCGTCTGGACTGAAAAGCATAGCCATAGCTATGGTTTGAAGGAAGATGCGTACACAGAGACGCTACAGGTGTGCATGGAACGAAATAGCGCTCCACTAGACAGGCTGTATTTGATTGAAGTCGAGTTTCGGGTTTTCTAATCATTCGGTTACTCGGGTTATGCAGTGGCCTGGTGAGAAATGCGGGCTAGACACCAGCCAGTTTCTGTAGATGCGATTTAAGCTGCGTCTGGTCCTGCGTGTGAAGTTCATCGCCGATCCTGTTAAGGAACTGCTGTCCCAGGTGTATGCGTTGTGCTTTATCCAGTTGCTTCCAGCGCTCCAGCAGTTCGAGCAGGAGGTCATAATTTTCTGCTGACAGGCTGGAGTTCAACGATTGCTGGGCAACATCGGAGAGGGATTGCTTGCCCGTATTTTTTTCATAAACGAGAACCGTGCCCGCGGCGATGTCGCCGATACGCACATGGTTCCTGGTGAAGATGGCAACAATCAGGCCAACAGTGTAAACACCAGGCAGGCTGTCAATCAGGCGGAAAATATTTCTTGTCAGAATGCTGCCAATGCCCGGGGTGAAACCTTCGAGTGTGATCAGGCGCACACCTGCTGCGCGTTTGCCGGGTGTGCTGCCGTGCATTATCGTTTCCAGGATCGGGTGATAGAAAAAAAACATGATAGTGGCGGGCAGAAAAATGACCCAGAAGGCCGCGGCATTGGCTGTATCTTCCTCAAACAGGGTTGAGAAGATAGAAAGATCATAAAACAGGAAAGCAGAGAGGTATATCCATACCAGGGCAGCCAGCAGGCGTATATGCCAGTCAAGAACAAAAGCATAAGACCTGGCGCCGACACCGGCTATTTCCAGTGCATAGCTCATCGCATCCGCGCTGTTGACATAGATAAGGTCGCTATCCGGGCTTTCGTCCATGGTCTTAAGATCGCAGTGGCAGTAGTGAATTGATAAACATGAGTATATGTTATTTTTCGATATTCTCATGCTTTGCCTATTCAGCTGTCTTGCTGATATTGCGTTGATTTTGAAATTGCACTCGCCCGGCAGAGTCGTTAATCTTCGCGCATGATCAATCTCGCAAACAGACTGTTTTGAAATCGGATCTTCTGAAATTTTTCCGCTCCATGCTGGGTAGCTTGCGCGATCTTGCTCCGATCATACTTGTCATCGCCTTTTTTCAGATTTTTGTGTTGCAGCAACCGCCGGATAATGTTGCCAGCCTGTTAACCGGAACACTATTTGTCGTTCTCGGGCTTACCTTCTTTATTTATGGTCTGGAAATGGGCCTGTTCCCGATCGGCGAATCCATGGCACATGCCTTTGCACGTAAAGGCAGTATTTTCTGGCTGCTGACGTTTGCTTTTGCGCTTGGTTTTGGCACCACGGTTGCCGAGCCCGCTTTAATCGCAATTTCGGAGGAAGCATCCGAAGTGGCGGCCAGAGCGGGCCAGATTGCAATCACGGAAGAGGCCATGGAGTCATATGCAGACGGCCTGCGTTATACCGTTGCGCTCTCGGTCGGTGTTGCAATCGTGTTAGGCGTGCTCAGAATCCTGATGAACTGGTCGATTCATTACATGATTATGGCCGGTTACATCATCGTGGTTATTGTGACTGCGTTCGCACCCGCAGAAATAATAGGCATTGCCTACGATTCAGGCGGCGTGACGACTTCGACGATCACGGTACCGCTGGTGACCGCACTGGGGATCGGGCTCGCATCCTCGATCAGCGGACGCAACCCGATGGTTGACGGCTTTGGCCTGATTGCTTTTGCCTCATTGCTGCCGATTATATTTGTGCTTGTTTATGGAATATTGATCTGATGGCGCTGATCAACGAAATCAATTATCTGTTCCTGGAAACCATGCTTGACGTGCTGCCAATAGCCGCCATTATCTTTGGATTTCAGTTCCTGGTGATTCGAAAACCCATTCCGAACCTGAAGAGGGTACTCACTGGCCTGCTCTATGTACTGATTGGCATTACCCTGTTCCTGCTGGGTCTCGAACAGGCGCTGTTTCCGCTTGGGCGCCAGATGGCGGAGCAACTGACTGATCCGGCTTTTATGCACGGTGTCAAATCTGTCGCGGATGAGTTTCACTGGCAGGATTACTACTGGGTATACCTGTTTGCATTTGCAATCGGCATGAGCACGACAATTGCCGAACCTTCCTTGATTGCCGTGGCAATCAAGGCAAAAGAGGTGTCCGGTGGAGCAATCGGGATCTGGGGGCTGCGTATCGCTGTTGCCCTGGGTGTGGCAATCGGTATCGCGCTTGGAACCTACCGCATTGTAAGCGGCACACCGATTCATTATTACATCATCGCGGGTTATATCGTTGTCGTAATCCAGACTTTTTTTGCGCCGAAACTCATCGTGCCACTGGCCTATGACTCGGGCGGTGTCACGACATCAACCGTGACCGTGCCGCTGGTGGCTGCGCTCGGCCTGGGGCTGGCGGAAACGGTCCCCGGGCGCAGCCCGTTGATCGACGGTTTCGGATTGATTGCATTCGCCAGCCTGTTTCCAATGATTTCAGTGATGGCTTATGCGCAGATTTCAGAATTCAGGTCGAAACGTGAAAAAGAAAAACGCAGGAAAGAAGAGCTGCGTGAAACTGATCGGTACAGGCGTTGAGGTAACAGAGATCAGTGAGTAAATATTCAGAAAATAACCTAAATATATATCCAGCAGGAGGTGTGTTATGCATTTCAAATTATTGATAGCGTTTGTGGAAGATGCCAAAACAGACAAGGTTATGGATGCTGCAAGAAAGGCGGGTGCCACCGGGGCAACCGTGATTAACAATGCAAGAGGCGAGGGCCTGATGCAGAACAAGACATTCTTCGGGCTGTCACTGGAAACGCAACGTGATGTTGTTTTGTTCCTGGTTGAGAAACACCTGAGTCGCAGTATTCTGGAAAAAATTTGCGATATTGGTGAATTTGAATCTTCACCGGGCAGTGGTATTGCAATTCAGATTGATGTTGAAGATGCAGTGGGTGTGTCCCACCAGATTGAGAAGCTCGAAGCGGTAGTGGAGACAGAGTTATGAGTGACAAAAAGATATTACGCGTGCGCGATGTGATGAAGACCAATTTCGATCTGGTCGATGGGCGCATGACGATTATGGAAGCGTTGAAGAAGATGAAGCATGTTGAAACCAAATCGTTGATTGTCGACAAGCGTCATGAAGATGACGAGTATGGCATGCTGCTGCTGTCTGATATTGCCAAGAAGGCGCTGGGGATGGACCGCTCCCCGGATCGTATTAATGTCTATGAGATTATGTCCAAGCCCGTGCTTGCGGTCGATCCCGGTATGGATATCCGCTATTGCGCGCGCTATTTCGAGCGCTTTGGCCTGTCTCGCGCACCGGTTATAGATGATGGAAAGGTTGTCGGTATCGTGAGCTATACCGATATGGTGCTGAAAGGCCTGGTCAATTTTGACAACTCAGGCGACTGAGTCGTGCCTGCTGGCGGCCTCCAGTGTATTTTGTAGCAATACCGCAACCGTCATTGGGCCAACACCTCCGGGTACCGGTGTAATCCAGGCAGCGCGTTCAGATGCCGTTGCATAATCCACATCCCCGGTCAGGGTGCCATCCTCCCGTCGATTGATACCAACATCGATCACCGTGGCGCCCGGCTTTATCCATTCACCTTTGACAACACCGGGCTTGCCGACCGCGACGATAAGAATATCTGCCCTGCCTACATGAGCCTCGAGATCGTTTGTGAAACGATGGCACACCGTCGTTGTTGCTCCGGCCAGTAACAGCTCAAGGCACATCGGGCGTCCGACGATATTGGAAGCGCCAACAATGACGGCGTGATGGCCTTTGTAGGTTTCGCCAACGTGATCAAGCAGCAGGATAATGCCCCACGGTGTGCACGGGCGCAGTAGCGGGTTACGCTGGGCCAGGCGGCCTATGTTGTAGGGATGAAAGCCGTCCACATCCTTGTCGGGATGAATGGCGTCGATGACGGTGGCTTCGTTGATCTGCCTGGGTAATGGCAGCTGTACAAGAATACCGTCGATCGAATCATTTGCATTCAGTTCTTCAATCAGGGTCAGCAACTGATCCTGGCTGGTAGCAGCCGGTAAATCGTATGCACTCGAGATGATGCCGGCATGCTCGCAGGCCTCGCGTTTCTTACGCACGTAGACCTGTGAGGCGTGATCATTGCCAACCAGCACGACAGCCAGCCCGGGCGCACGGTGGCCCCTGGCGATGCGGCTGGCTATATCTTCTCGAACCGATTCGCGAATTTCAGCAGCAATTTGCTTTCCGTCGATGATCTTGGCGGACATACTTTCTCTGCCTGTTTTGTGGGTGAGCGATTCTCTCATGTAGACTGCTATTGCCACAAGATAATTGTTATTATTAGATCATCTTATGGCACCATCACACGGTGTTTTGCGGCCAAATCTTGACCGCTCGAATGTCAGCGCGTAATATCGCGCCTCTTGAGTTCAGGGACGAGGAACGAGGCTCGAGTGGCGAGGAAACCGCATAAAAAAGTAGCCCGGATGCAGCGTTGCGAAATCCGGGGATAGTGTCAGGTTGGCATGACTTGTGAATTGAACGATTAAATTATGAATTACGGGGTATAGCGCAGTCTGGTAGCGCGCCTGCTTTGGGAGCAGGATGTCGGGAGTTCGAATCTCTCTACCCCGACCAAATTCAGGATCTAGATACTAGATTCCAGGAACTGGGAAAAGACATAAATATGTCAACCTGGTACCTAGATCCCAGTATCCAGAACCTATGATATTGCGCCCGTAGCTCAGCTGGATAGAGCATCGGCCTTTAAGCATGCACCAGTGTGTGCATTTAGGAGCCTTTGCAGGGAAACACAACCTGTAAAGTGGATCGCACTGTATCGGGGAAACCTTAACAGCTGGTAGTATGCAGGCTGATGGCAATCCCGAGGAAACCGTTGGTTGACCCATCCATTGGTTGTTGGATACTATGAACGTATGCATCACACCAAAGAAAAGGGCGACCTGGGTGTTTTGAAGGCTCAGCTCGATATGTATGAGCAGGGGTTTATAATACTAAATCCCGTGACTGAGCATGCGCCCTTTGACCTTGTTGTATACAAGGGAAGAGAATTCAGACGGGTGCAGGTGAAATATAAGTCTGTAGATAAGACTGGCAGCATAACAGTGCATTTTCGCTCATGTTGGGCGGATAAACATGGTACTCATATGCAGCCGGTTGATAAGGGTGAAATCGACCTTTACTGTGTCTATTGTCCTGATACTGACGAGTGTTATTACCTGGACCCGAAGAACTATGAGCGTTCAGTCACATTGAGGGTAGAAGCGCCACGAAATAATCAGCTAAAGAATGTTAGATTAGCAGCTGATTTTAGGCGGGTTCCGTAGAGACTATACGTGCGACACCTGAAATGGTGAAGAGATAGTCCAGACCACAAACCTGGAATGCCGGGGCGTCGAAAGACGTAGTTGGTAAGCTAAGCCGAGGGTCGCAGGTTCGAATCC